>JAWVZO010000079.1:0-10954 GCA_033722135.1 Gammaproteobacteria bacterium
CTCGGTGCGCGCGGCGACGGTCGGCCAGGTCGCCTCGTCTGCCCCGTCGAGCAGTTCCGCCATCGCCGCGTCGACGTGCGCGCGGTAGGCGCCGACCTCGGCAACCGTGGGCCGGGCCAGCAGGCCGCGATCAGGCCGCGGGTAGACCCGGCCGACCTGCTGGTAGTAGGAGTTGAACAGGTACTCGTAGCCCTCCCGGAACACCGCGTAGCCAGGGAGGAACGGCTTGAGCAGGAAGGTCTCGAAGAACCAGCTGACGTGCGCGAGGTGCCACTTCGGCGGGCTGGCGACCACCGCGGACTGGATCACGTGGTCCTCGATCTCGAGCGGCGCGCAGAGCGCCTCGCTGCGCGCCCGCACCTCGCGATAGAGGACGTGGAGCGCCTCGCGGTCGCCGTCGACCGCGGCTCGGGTGACTGGACTGGCCGGCATGTTCCCTCCGTCTGTCGTCGCTTCCCTGCGCAGGCCGTGGTTCAGCCCGTGTCGTCAGCGGCCCCGGCCACCGGGCCCGGTGCCTTGCCGCGGCGGCGACGGTGGAAGCGCTCCACCCAGCGTAGTACGAGTTCCGGCTGGTGTGCCTTGCGCCACTCGCCGGCGGCATACTTGTTGGCCTCGGCGTGCGTCGGGTAGACGTGGATCGTGCCGAGGATCTTGTTCAGACCGAGGCCGTGTTTCATCGCCAGTACGAACTCGGCGAGCAGGTCGCTGGCATGGGCACCGACGATGGTCGCACCGAGGATCCGGTCCTTGCCGGGCGGGGTCAGGACCTTGACGAACCCGTAGTCCTCGCCGTCGGCGATCGCGCGGTCGAGGTCGTCGATGCCGTAGCGGGTCACCTCGTAGCGCACGCCCTGCTCGCGCGCCGCCTGTTCGTTGAGCCCGACGTGCGCGACCTCGGGGTCGGTGAAGGTCGCCCACGGGATCACCGAGTAGTCGACGCGGAAGGTCTTGAACGGGCTGAACAGCGCGTTGACCGCGGCGTACCAGGCCTGGTGTGCGGCGACGTGGGTGAACTGGTAGGGGCCGGTCACGTCGCCGACCACGTAGATGTTCGGGTAGTTGGTGCGCAGCAGCGGGTCCGCCTCTACGGTCCCGCGCGGGGTAAGGGTGACGCCGAGCTCCTCGAGGCCGAACCCGGTCACGTTCGCCTTGCGCCCGAGGGCGACGAGCAGGGTGTCGAAGCCGATCCGCACCTCCCCGCCGTCATGCTCGCAGACCATAACCTTCTCCCCGTCCTCCACCTCGACGCGGCGCGTGGCGTGGTGGGTCAGAACGCGGATGCCCTCGTCGCGGAATCGCCGCTCGACCAGCTCGGCCACCTCCTCGTCCTCGCGCGGCATCAGCCGGCGGCGCTGGACCAGCGTCACCTCCGCGCCCAGGCGGTGGAAGGCCTGCGCGAGTTCGCAGCCGATCGGCCCGCCGCCGAGCACCAGCAGGCGGCCCGGGTTCTCGCGCAGGTTCCAGACCGTGTCAGAGGTCAGGAAATCGACCCGGTCCAGCCCCTCGAGGTCGGGCACGGCCGGTCGCGCGCCGGTCGCGACGACGATGTTGCGGGTGGTCAGCACCCGGCCGTCGGCCTCGACCTCCCACGGCGAGCGGATTCGCGCCTCGCCCTGGATCACCTCCACGCCGAGCCCGGTGTAGCGCTCGACCGAGTCGTGCGGCTCGACCTTGGCGATCACCCGCTGGACCCGCTCCATGACGGCCGCGAAGTCGACCTCGACCTCGCGTGGACGCAGCCCGTACGCCTCGGCGTGCCGGCCCTGGGACGCCATCTTCGCCGAGCGGATCAGCGCCTTGCTCGGCACGCAGCCGGTGTTGAGGCAGTCGCCGCCCATGGCGTGTTTCTCGACCAGCGCCACCTTCGCCTTCACCGCGGCTGCGATGTAGGCTGACACAAGGCCGCCGGACCCGGCACCGATCACCACGAGGTTGTAGTCGGTGACCGCTGGCGCGGGGAAGCGCTTGAGCATGCGTCGCCTTTTGACGAACTCGATGGTCTTCTTCGCCAGCAGCGGGAACAGGCCGAGCAGCACGAACGACAGGATCAGTTCCGGCGACAGGATCCCGGAGAGGGATTCGAGCTGGCCGAGCTGGCTGCCGGCGTTGACGTAGACCAGCGTGCCCGGAAGCATCCCGATCTGGCTGACCACGAAGAACTGCCAGGTGCGGATCGGCGTCAGTCCCATCACCAGGTTGATGACGAAGAACGGGAACGCAGGGATCAGGCGCAGCGTGAACAGGTAGAAGACCCCGTCCTTCTCGATGCCCCTGTTGATGGCCCGTAGCCGGTCGCCAAAGCGCTCCTGGACGGTGTCGCGCAACAGGAACCGCGCGACGAGGAAGGCGAGCGTCGCGCCGATGGTGCTCGCGAACGAGACCGCCACGGTACCGACGGCGAGACCGAAAATCGCCCCGCCGACGAGCGTCATGATCGCCGCCCCCGGCAGCGACAGCGCGGTGACCGCGATGTAGACCGCCATGTAGATGGCGATCGTCATGCCGCGGTTCTCTGCGTAGAGGTCGAGCAGCGCCTGGTGCTGGGACTGCGCGTATTCCAGCGTCAGGAAACGGTCGAGGTCGAGCAGGAAGAACAGCCCGACGAGCACGACGACGACGGCGAGCAGGGTCAGTTTTGAGCGGAAGATGTTGCGCACGGTCCTTCCCTGTCCATGGTCCGCGGGGACCTTTCGGTCGGAACCCCGCCGGGCCGGCGCCTCGCGGGGGCACCCCGTGACGGGGACGTTGGGTCAGTTACAGACCCGTGGGCGGCACGCGGACGTCAGAGCCAACGCACCGCCTCGCGGATGCGCGCCTCGGCCGGCGCCACGGCGGAGCCCTGCTCGCTGATCACCGCGAGGCTGCCCTGCCCGTAGGGCGCGATGCGCCCCTCGAAGCCGGCGAAGCGCAGCGCCTGCGCGTCGTCCACGCGGCGGCTCGGGATCATCAGGACGATAGCCTTGCCCTGCGGCGTGTCGAGCACCAGGTGCGCGCCCTTGATGCCGTTCTCGAGCACGCAGCCGTTGGCGAAGGTGACGCCGTCGATGTCGCTGACCAGCTGGGCCCCGAAGTGGCCGAAGATCTCCGCCATCTCGTCGCGCGGCATCGGCATGTCGACGTCGAGCAGATAGCGCTCGTTGAGGGTGTGCTCGGCCACCAGGCGGTCGATCGGCATCAGCCGTGGATCCTCGTCGACCACGCCGGTGTAGAGCACGCCGACGACCAGCAGCACGGTGGCAGCGACCGCGTAGGCGGCGACCCAGTCGGACCGCTGCCCGAGGAGGAGGTCCCGGAACCGTTGCCACGGGCTGCGTCCGTTCGACTCGCGGTCGCGGTCGGCGAGGAGCACCTGGCGGGCGCGGATCCGTGCTGCCAGGTCGTCCGGGCAGTCGACGCGCAGCGCCGCGCCGATCTGGCCGTCGAACGCACGCACCTCGGCGGCCAGCGGACCGCAGTCCGGGCAGCTCTGCATGTGCTCGACGAACCCGGGCTCGTCGCAGTGCGGTTCGGCCCAGACCCGCTGTTCGAATTCCTGACAGTTCATCGTCTCACCTCGGTCTCATCTACTCTTCGCGCTCGCCGAGCACCTCGCGGAGCTTCTTGCGCGCCCGGAACAGCCGCGTCATCACGGCGCCCGCCTTGATGCCCATCTGCTCGGCGATCTCCTCGGTGCTGTAGCCGCCGATGACCTGCAGGACGAGCGGTTCGCGGTACTCCTCCGGCAGCGCTTCGAGGGCGCGCCGCAGCACGAACGCCTCGGTGCTGGTGTCGTACTCCTCGCGGGGGGCACCGACCCGCTCGAAATCGACGTCGTCCACCATGTCGAGCCGCTTGCGCTCGTACTGCCGCGCGTTCTCGCGCCGCACGATGGTGAACAGCCAGCTCTTCGCCGCCTTCTCGTCGTCCAGGCTGTCGATCGCTTTCCACGCCCGCAGGAAGGTCTCCTGGGAGAGCTCCTCAGCCATGGTCCGGTCGCGGCAGAGCCAGAAAGCGTAGCGAAAAACGTCTTGTGAGTACTCACTGACAATTCTGTTGAAACGCACCCTCGCATCGTGCTCGTCCGGCATCCGTTCTCCTTGCACTGTAATAGACCGTCCCCGGAGCCATGTTATTTCACCCGTCTTTGGCTGAACAACAGGCACTTATGGCGACGCTCACGCGCGGCGCAGCACCGCCAGCGGCGGCTGCCTCGTGACCCGCCAGGTGCCGGCGAGACCGGCGGTCCCGACCACCGCCATCCCGGCCAGCGGCCCGAGCAGCCATAGGCTCCCGCTGCCGTGCCACGGCAGGTCGAACACCTCGCGCGCGAGCAGCCAGCCGATCCCGGACGCCGCAGCGGCGCCGAGCAGCCCGGCGAGCGCGCCGAGGAGCAGGAACTCGACGGCGAGCGCGCGCAGCAGGCCCCCGCGCCGCGCTCCCAGCGCGCGCAGCAGCGACGCCTCGTGGCGGCGCTGGTCGAGGCTCGCGTGGATCGCCGCGTAGAGCACCGCCAGGCCGGCGAGCAGCGTGAAGCCGAACACGAACTCGATCGCCAGCGTGACCCGGTCGACGATGCGGCGGACGTGGCCGAGCAGCGCCTCGACGTCGATCACCGTCACGCTCGGGAAGTCGCGCACCAGGTCGCCGAGGCCGGCCCGTCGCTCGGCGGGCAGGTGGAAACTGGTGATGAAGGTGGCCGGATACCCCGCGAGGACCTCCGGCGGCAGGATCACGAAGAAGTTGACCCTGAAGGAATCCCAGGCGACCTCACGCAGGCTGGTGACGGTCACCCCGAACTCGCGCTCTGCGACGCGGAAGCGCAGGCGGTCGCCGAGCGCCAGGCCGAGCGTCTCGGCGAGACCGCGCTCCACCGAGGCGACGGCCCCGGGGGCCGGCCCGTCCCACCAGGCACCGGCCGCGACCCGGTTGCCCTCGGGCAGTGCCTCGGCGTAGGAGAGGTTGAACTCGCGCGTGGCCAGGCGACGCGCCCGCGGCGATTCGTAGCGCGCGGGGTCCACCGGCGCCCCGTTCCGGGCGACCAGGCGGCCGCGCACCATCGGGTAGAGCTCGGGAGACCGGCCGGCCAGCGCCTCGACCCGCTCGGCCAGCGCGCCGACCTCGTCAGGTTGCACGTTGACCAGGAAGAGGTTCGGCGCGCCGGGCGGGATGGTGGCCCGCCAGACGTCGAGCAGGTCGCCGCGCACCACGGTGAGCAGCAGCATCACGGTCAGCGCCAGGCCGAAAGCGAGCAACTGGGCGAGGCTGGCACGGGCGCGGCGCGCCAGGTTGAGCAGGCCGAATCGCCAGGCGAGCCCGCTGCGCCGACGCAGACGGCGCAGGCCCAGCACGAGGAGGCCCGCGGTGGCGGTCAGGATCGTCAGCGTCCCCGCGATCCCGGCCAGCACCCAGCCGGTCAGCACCGCGTCGCGGCTCAGCCAGAGCATCAGCCCCGCCATCGCCGTCGCGCCGGCGAGGTAGATCGCCACACCCGGCAGCGGCGGTGGCTCGAGTTCCCGGCGCAGCACGCGCAGCGGCGAAACCCGGCCGAGGCGCAGCAGAGGGGGCAGCGCGAAGCCGAGCAGGATCGCGAGCGCCGCGCCGAGTCCGACCAGCGCCGGGGTCATGGCGGGACCCGGCAGGGCGCCCCCCATCACCCCGGCGACGAGGACGCCGATCACCGCCTGGGCTACGAACCCGGCGCCGCAGCCGAGCAGGCCGGCCAGCAGGCCGAGCAGTGCCAGCTCCCCCGCATAGGTGGCGAGGACGAAGCGGCGCGACGCGCCGAGGCAGCGGAGCACGGCGCTGCCGTCGGCCTGGCGACGGGCGTGGCGCTGGGCCGCCATCGCGACGGCCACGCCGGCCAGCAGCACGCTGACCAGCGCGGCGAGGTGGAGGAACGCGCCGGCCCGCTCCAGGGCGCCGCGCAGTTCGGGGCGGGCCTGCGCGACGCCCTCGAGTTCGTAGTCGCCCCCCAGCCGCGGCCGCAGCCATGACTGGAACGCCGCCAGCCGCGCCGGGTCGCCGGCGATCAGCCAGTGGTGATGGACCCGGCTGGCGGGCAGCACCAGCCCGGTGCTCTCCAGGTCGTCCCAGTGCATCAGGACCCGCGGCCCGATGCTGAACACGTTCATGCCGCGATCCGGCTCGAAGGTCAGCACCCGGTCGATGGTGAACTCGCGCCTGCCGAGACCGATGCGATCGCCGACCTCGAGGTCCAGCAGGTGCAGCAGGCGCACGTCGACCCAGACACGGCCGGGCGCCGGCAGGCCGTCGGCGGGCGCGTCCGGGGCCCCCGGCTCCGGCGCGATGCGCAGCGCGCCGCGCAGCGGGTAGTCCGCCTCGGCGGCCTTGACCTCGACGAGCTGGGTGCGCTCCCCGGCGACGGCGACGCTGCGCATGCCGAGCGTGCGCACCGTCTCGAGGCCACGGGCCGCGGCCTCTTCGCGCCAGGCTGCCGGCACCTCGCGCCCCGAATCGACGCGCACGTCGGCGGCCAGCACCTCGGCGGCCTGCCCGGCGAGCGCGCGCTCGACCCGGTCGGTGAACAGCCCGACGGTGCTGACCGCGCCGGCCGCGACCACCAGCGCGACGGCCAGCACGTGCAGTTCTCCGGCGCGCAGGTCGCGCAGCAGCGCCCGCCAGGCGAAGCGCCAGGCCGCCGTCATCCCGCCACCACCCGGCCCTCGTCCAGCTCCAGGGTGCGCGCGCAGCGGCCGGCCAGGTCGCGGTCGTGGGTCACCAGCACCAGCGTCGTCCCGAACTCGCGGTTGAGTTCGAACAGCAGGTCGCCGACCGCGGCCCCGGTACGCTGGTCGAGGTTGCCGGTCGGCTCGTCGGCGAACAGGATCCTCGGACCGGGCGCGAAGGCGCGGGCCAGCGCGACGCGCTGCTGCTCCCCGCCCGAGAGCTGGTAGGGGTAGTGCGCCGCGCGGCGGCTCAGCCCCACCCGCTCCAGCACCTCGTCGGCACGCGCGCCGGCGGACGCGCTCCCGGCGAGTTCGAGCGGCAGCATGACGTTCTCGCGCGCGGTGAGGTTGTCGAGCAGCTGGAAGGACTGGAAGACGAACCCCACCCGACCCGCGCGAACCGCGGCGCGCCCGTCCTCGTCGAGGGCCGTCAGCTCGTGGCCATCGAGCCAGACGCGACCCCCGCTAGGCAGGTCGAGACCGGCGAGCAACCCGAGCAGCGTCGACTTCCCGGCACCGGAGGGTCCCACCACCGCGAGGCTCTCGCCGGAGCCGACGGCCAGGTCGATGCCCGCGAGCAGCTCCAGCGTGCCTTCCGGGCCCGTGACCCGTTTGCTAACCTCATGGGCCTCGATCGTCCTGCCATCCATCGTGCCTACCTTGCTCAAGCGTCTGCTGCTCCTGTTCCTGCTCACCGCGCTACCGGTCGTGGCGGGTGCCGCCGCACCCACGGTGCTGGTCGTCGGCGACAGCCTATCTTCCGGTTACGGCCTCGAGCCCGGCCGGGGCTGGGTGGACCTCCTCGCCGCCCGCCTCGCCGAGCGGGAGCAGCCGTACCGGGTGGTCAACGCCAGCATCAGTGGCGACACCACGGCCGGCGGGCTCCGCCGCCTGCCCGCGCTGCTCGAGACCCACCGGCCGGAACTGGTCCTGATCGAACTCGGCGGCAACGACGGCCTGCGCGGCCTGCCGCTCGAGACGGTGCGCCGGAACCTCGAGGAGGCGGTCCGCCTGGCCCGCGCGACGGCCCGCGGCGTGGTGCTGATCGGCGTGCGCATGCCGCCGAACTACGGTCCCCGCTACGCCACCGGCTTCGCCGAGACCTTCCGGGAGGTGGCCGAGTCGACCGGCGTCCCGCTGGTTCCGGCGCTGCTCGCCGGCGTCGGCGAGCGGTTCGAGCTGATGCAGGACGACGGCATCCATCCGAACGCCGAGGCGCAACCCCTGATCGTCGACAACGTCTGGTCGGCGCTGGTTCCGCTGCTGCGCGGCGGCACGCGGAACGACTAGCCGCGCAACAGCCGGCTGCCCTTGCGGAAACGGGCTTTCAGGAAGGCCATCTGGTCGGCGAGGATGCGCCGGTTCGAGAGCACCAGGTACTCGGCGTAGTTCGGCACGAACGGCACCGCGAGCAGCGGCATGCCGGCCTCCTCCGGCGTGCGCCCCCCCTTCCGCGTGTTGCACGCCCGGCAGGCGCTGAGCACGTTCGACCAGCAATCCCGGCCCCCCTGCGACAGCGGCGTGACGTGGTCGCGGGTGAGCATGCCCTCGGCGAACTCCCCGCCGCAGTAGAGGCAGAGGTGGCCGTCGCGCAGGAATAGCGCGCGGTTGCTCAGCGGCGGGACCTTGCGCCGGCGCGCCTCGCGGCGCACGCGGCCGTGCGTGGCGACGATGGAGTGGATCTCGAGCACGCTGCGCAGGCCGCTGACGCGGTTGGTGCCGCCGTGCAGGTGCAGGGTCTGCTCGCCGGCGGTCCAGGCCACCTTGCCGAGGCTGTAGAGCACCGCGGCCTGTTGCCAGCTGAGCCAGGCGGCGGGCTGGCCGGTGTGGTCGAGACGCAGGACCTTGATCCGGCCCGCCGGGCCGGGAGTTCCGGGCGCCACGGCGTGACCGCTCTCCATGGCCAGCTATCTTACGCAAACCGGACGCCCGGTCCAGCGTTTCCTAGCGGGAACCGAACACCCTGCGCAGCAGTTCGGAGGTGCGCGCGACCGGCTCCTCGCGGATCCGCTTCTCCTCGCGCGCGAGCAGGAGGAACAGGCCGTCGATCGCCTCGTCGGTAACGTACCGGTCGAGGTCCACGGCGCCGGGATCGAGGAACTGAGCCAGCATGCCGGCCTCGGCCAGCATCCGCTTGTAGGCGGCGGTGACGCCGACCTGCGCCGTCGTCTCGCGCACGATCGGCAGGAAACGGTCGACCAGCCGGGTCTCGCTGCGCTCGCGGAAATAGGTCGTCGCGGCGTCGTCGGGACCCTCGAGGATCCGGCGGGCCTCGGCGAAGCTCATCCCGCGCACGGCGTCGCGCAGCAGCGCGAGCGCCTCCGGCACGGCGGACTCGGCGGCCCGGTTCAGGCTGGTCTCGAACGCGTCGACGTGGTGTCCCAGGCCGAACCGCCGCATGCCCCGGCCCACGGTCTCCAGCGTCGACGGCAACGGGATGCGCACGTCCGGCCGCCCGAGGAAGCCGTTCTCCCGGCCCAGTTCGGCGACCACGACCTCGCTCCCCCTGAGCAACGCCTCCCTGAGCCCGGCGACGATCTCCTGCCGGGCCAGCGGCGTGGACGCCGGCTCCCGCCCGTCGCCGCCGGAGAGCCCTTCGAGGAAGCGCTCGCCCAGCTCGCCCCACCCCTGGGCCGAGGGCGTGACGGGGATCAGCAGGGCGAGGAGCGCGGCGACCGGCACGAGGGCCCGGACCGGTTCACTCGACCTCATCGACGTCGTCCATGTCGTACTGCCCGGAGACGCGGCGCCGGATGTGCGACCACGACATGCCGATAGCGAGCACGCAGGCGAAGACGAACTGGACGACCCAGGTGATCGCCTCGACGCTGTCGAGCGGCAGGATGCCCACGTCGGCGATCAGCCAGATCAGCACGCCGAAGAAAGCGACGGCCAGGGCGACGCCGAAGATGCCCAGCGAGCGCGCCGTCGCGCGCAGGAACATCGTGTAGCCGATGATCAGCACGATGCCGGCGATCGCCTTGACCGGGTCGAACTCCGGCAGGGGCACGATCGCCCAGTGGACGTAGGACCAGCCGGAGGGGTTGTAGGTGGCGAAGACCAGCAGCAGCGCGATGAAGAAGCGGATCGCGACGCTGCCGGCGTTGAACTCATGGCGCTTGCTGGGCATGGGTCTCCCAGGGGGTGGCGAAACGTGCTGCGGAGTATAGCGGGACGCCGCCGGGCCCAGCCTGTTCTAATAATCCGTTATAGCCCTATAAAACTTGTAACTAGGGGTCGGATTGGCTAGAATTCGGCCTCTTTGCAGGACCGGTTCGCGGCCCTGAACCCGGCGCCCGGCGCGGCGCCCCAGCCTATGAGGACGCTCGACATGAAGGTATCGGTACTCGGCGCGGCCGGCGGCATCGGCCAGCCCCTGTCACTGCTGTTGAAGAACCAGCTGCCTGCGGGCTCGCACCTGGCCCTCTACGACGTCGCCCCGGTGGTGCCGGGCGTCGCCGTCGACCTGAGCCACATCCCGACCCCGGTCAAGGTCACCGGCCACGGCGAGGACGACCTCGAGGCCGCGGTGGCCGATGCCGACGTCATCGTCATCCCGGCCGGCGTGCCGCGCAAGCCGGGCATGACCCGCGACGACTTGTTCAACGTCAACGCCGGCATCGTCCAGAAGCTGGTCGAGGCGGGCGCCAAGGCGTCGCCGAAGGCGTGCTACGCGATCATCACCAACCCGGTCAACTCGACCGTGCCGATCGCCGCCGAGACGCTGAAGAAGGCGGGCGTCTACGACCCGCGCCGGGTGTTCGGCGTCACCATGCTCGACGTCATCCGCTCAAACACCTTCGTCGGCGAGCTCAAGGGCATCAACCCCGACGACGTCGACGTCACCGTGATCGGCGGCCACAGCGGCACCACCATCCTGCCGCTGCTCTCGCAGCAGCACGTCCAGTTCAGCGACGACGAGCTCGAGATGCTGGTGCCGAAGATCCAGAACGCCGGCACCGAGGTGGTCGAGGCGAAGGCCGGCGGCGGCTCGGCGACGCTTTCGATGGCCGACGCCGGGGCCCGCTTCACGCTGGCACTGGTGCGTGGTCTCTCCGGCGACATGAACGTCGAGTGCTGCTACGTCGCCGTCGAGGACGGTCCGGCCGACTACTTCGCCCAGCCGGTCCGGCTCGGCCCGAACGGCGTCGAGGAGGTGCTGCCCACCGGCCCGCTGAGCGACCGCGAGGTGAAGCTGCGCGACGCCATGCTCGACGAGCTCAAGGGCAACATCGACAAGGGCGTCAAATTCGTCAACGGCTGATGCCGTTCGCACCGCCTGCAGAGGC
>JAWVZO010000080.1:0-10797 GCA_033722135.1 Gammaproteobacteria bacterium
ACCCGCGCGCCGCCCCGATCTCCGCGGCCAGCGGCCGCACGTAGGTCCCCTTCGAGCAGTGGACCGGTCGTCCGAGCTCGTCGTCGGCCACGGCCGTTGCCTCGAGCGCATGGATGGTGATGCGCCGCGGCGCGCGCTCGACCTCGATGCCCTCGCGGGCGAGCTGGTAGAGGCGCTGCCCCTGGTGATGGAGCGCGGAGTACATCGGCGGAATCTGGTCGATCTCGCCCCGCAGGCCGTCGAGCACCGCCTCGAGCCGTGCCGCGTCGAACGACTCCACCGCGCGGGTCTCGAGGACCTCGCCGTCCGCGTCGCCGGTGGCGGTGGTGACACCGAGTCGCACCCGGACCCGGTACCGCTTGTCGGCGTCGAGGAGGTAGGCGGAGACCTTCGTCGCCTCGCCGAGGCAGATCGGCAGCAGCCCGCTGGCGAGCGGATCGAGGCTGCCCGTGTGGCCCGCCTTGCGCGCCCGGAACAGTCGCTTGACCGCCTGCAGGGCCGCGTTCGAGGTCATCCCGACCGGCTTGTCGAGCAGCAGGATGCCGTTCACCGGGCGGCCGTGGGGTCGTCTGCGGGCCATCGCGTTCTCTGGAGTGGGAGGGTTGGCTTGCGGTTCAGGTGGCGTCGTCGTCCGCGTCGCGGGCCACGGCGTCGTCGATCAGCGCGGAGAGGCGTCGCCCCTCGTCGACCGAACGATCGTAGACGAACTGCAGTTCGGGCGTGTTGCGCAGCTTGATCCGCCGGCCGAGTTCGCGGCGCAGGAAACCCGCCGCACGGCGCAGCGCCTTCTCGCTGGAGGTGCGGGCCTCGTCGTCGTCGGCCAGCGCCGTGAAATAGACGCGCGCATGGGCCAGGTCGGGACTCATCCTGACCGCGGTCAGGGTGACCATCCCGACGCCGGGGTCCTTGACCTCGTCGTGGACAAGCTGCGCGAGCGTGCGCCGGATCTCCTCGCCGACCCGCCGGCTGCGACTGAACTCCCTCGGCATCGTCGATGCTCCCCTGCGCCGGGCCGTCCGCCCGAGGCGGGCGGTCGGGTCACAGCTCGCGCTGGACCTTGACCTGCTCGTAGACCTCGATCTGGTCGCCGACCTTGACGTCGTTGTAGTTCTTGACGCCGATGCCGCACTCGGTCCCGGCCCGCACCTCGTTGACGTCGTCCTTGAAGCGGCGCAGCGACTCGAGCTCGCCCTCGTAGATGACCACGTTGTCGCGCAGCACGCGGATCGGATTCGAACGCTTGACCACGCCCTCCATGACCAGGCAGCCCGCGACGGCCCCGAACTTGGGCGAGCGGAACACGTCGCGCACCTCGGCGAGACCGACGATCTCCTCGCGCATCTCCGGCGCGAGCATGCCCGAGAGGGCCTTCTTGACCTCGTCGATGACGTCGTAGATGACGCTGTAGTAGTGGAGGTCGATGTCGTTCTCGGCGACAAGGCGGCGCGCCGACGCATCGGCACGGACGTTGAAGCCGATCATGACCGCCTGGGACGCCGCGGCGAGGTTGACGTCCGACTCGGTGATGCCGCCGACGCCGGAGGCGATCACGTTGACGCGAACCTCGTCGTTCGACAGCTTGACCAGCGCATCGCGCAGCGCCTCGACGCTGCCCTGTACGTCTGCCTTGATCACCAGGTTGAGCTGCTGGACCTCCCCAGATTCCATCTGCGAGAACATGTCCTCCAGCTTGGCCGCCTGCTGCTTGGCCAGGCGCGTCTCGCGCAGCTTGTTCTGGCGGAACGACGCGATTTCCCGGACCTTGCGCTCGTCGGGGTGGGCGGCGACCTCGTCACCGGCATTCGGCGTGCCCGAGAGCCCGAGCACCTCGGCCGGCATCGACGGGCCGACCTGGTCGACGGGCTCACCGCTCTCGTCGAACAGCGCGCGCACGCGGCCGAACTCGGAACCGCTGAGCACCACGTCGCCCTTGCGCAGGGTGCCGCTCTTGACGAGAACCGTGGCGACCGGGCCGCGTCCCTTCTCGAGTCGGGACTCCAGGACCACGCCGCGCGCGGTCTCCTCGACCGGGGCCTCGAGCTCCATCAGCTCGGCCTGCAGCAGGATCGCCTCGAGCAGGTCGTCGATCCCCTCGCCGGTCTTCGCCGACACGTGGACGAACTGGTGCTCGCCGCCCCAGTCCTCCGGGATGACCTCGTACTTCGCCAGTTCGTTCTTGACCCGGTCCGGGTCGGCCTCGGGTTTGTCGATCTTGTTGACCGCGATGACCAGAGGCACCGAGCCGGCCTTGGCATGCTGGATCGACTCGATAGTTTGCGGCATGACCCCATCGTCGGCGGCGACCACCAGGACGACGATGTCGGTGACCTGGGACCCGCGCGCGCGCATGGCAGTGAAGGCCTCGTGGCCCGGGGTGTCGAGGAAGGTGACCGTACCCCGGTCGGTGTCGACGTGGTAGGCACCGATGTGCTGGGTGATGCCGCCCGCCTCGCCGTCGGCGACCTTGGTGGTGCGGATGCGGTCGAGCAGCGACGTCTTGCCGTGGTCGACGTGGCCCATGATGGTGACGACCGGGGGCCGGCGCTCGGTCTCCGCGGTCGACTCGGTGTCGAGCTTGAGGCTCTCCTCGATGTCGGTCTCGGCGACCAGCTTCGGCTTGTGTCCCATCTCCTCGACCACCAGGACGGCGGTGTCCTGGTCGATCGCCTGGTTGATGGTGGCCATGACCCCCATCTGCATCATCGCCTTGATCACCTCGGCGGCCTTTACGGCCATGCGCTGGGCGAGCTCGGCGACGGTGATCGTCTCCGGGATGGTGACCTCGCGGACCACCGGGGCGGTCGGCTTGGTGAAGCCGTGCTCCGTGCTGGCGGAGGCGCGCGCGGACCGGCCGCGCACGCGCGGCGCCTTCTTGCGTCGCCCGCTCTTCTCGCTGGCGACGTGCAGCTCCTCGCGGCCGTAACGGCTGGACCGGCGGTCCTTGGCCCGCTCCGCCTTGCTCTTCTCCGCCGGCTTGGCGCGCGTCGGCGCCGCCTTGGCGCGGGCCGCTTCCTCGGCCTGGCGCCGCGCGAGCTCCTCGGCCTGGCGCTTGGCCTCCTCCTCTTCGGCGCGCTTGCGCTCGGTCTCCTCGGCCTGGCGCCGGGCCTCCTCTTCCTCGAGGCGCTTCTTCTCCTCCTCGGCACCCTTGCGCTTGGCGATCTCGTCGCGCACGCGCTGTTCCTCGGCCACCTTGTCGGCCTGGAGCTCGGCCAACCGGCGCCGCGCCTCCTCGGCCTCGACCTGGGCCGACTCGGCCTCGTCCGGGGTGCGCTTGACGTAGGTGCGGCTCTTGCGTACCTCCACGCTGACGGTCTTGTTGCGCGCCTGGCCACCCGGCATGCTCTGCCGCTGGCGCAGTTCGCTCACCGACTTCCGCTTGAGGGTCACCTTGCGCGGCGTCCGCGTCGGGTCGGCGGTCGTCTCCTTGCCGTGCGCGGCGCGCAGGAACTGCAGCAGCGTGACCTTCTCCTGGTCGTTGACCGCCGCGTCGGGCCCGTCCTTGGCCAGGCCGGCCTCGGCGAACTGGGTCAGCAACCGGTCGACCGGGATGCCGACCACCTCGGCTAGCTGTTTGACTGTCGATTCGGACATGTCTGCGACTCCCTAGGACCGTGTCAGGCCTCGGCCTCGTTCTCGTTTGCGAACCACGGCGCCCGCGCGGTCATGATCAGCTCGCCCGCGCGCTCCTCGTCCATGCCGTCGATCTCCATCAGCGTATCGACGTCCTGCTCGGCGAGGTCCTCCATGGTGACGATGCCACGGCTGGCCAGCTCGAAGGCGAGCTGGCGCTCCATGCCGTCCATCTCCAGGAGATCCTCGGCGGGCTCCACGGCATCGAGGCGCTCCTCCTTGGCGATCGCCTGCATCAGCAGCACGTCGCGCGCGCGGTTGCGCAGCTCGTGGACGATCTCTTCCTCGAACTCCTCGATCTCGAGCAGCTCCTGCTCGGGGATGAAGGCGATCTCGTCGACGGTGGAGTAGCCCTCCTGGACCAGGATCGCCGCGACTTCCTCGTCGACGTCGAGCTGCTCCATGAACACCGCCTGCGCCTTCGACGATTCGGCCTCGCTCTTCGCCCCGGCCTCCTCGATGGTCATGACGTTCAGCTCCCAGCCGGTGAGCTGCGAGGCGAGGCGGATGTTCTGCCCGCCCCTGCCGATCGCCTGCGAGAGCTGCTCCTCGTCGACCGCGAGGTCCATGCTGTGGCTCTCCTCGTCGACGACGATCGAGACCACGTCGGCCGGCTGCATGGCGTTGACGACCAGCTGGGCCGGGTTGTCGCTGTAGGGGATGATGTCGACGCGCTCGCCGGCGAGCTCGTTGGAGACCGCCTGCACGCGCGAGCCGCGCATGCCGACGCAGGCACCGACCGGGTCGATGCGCGGCTCGTTGGAGCGCACCGCGATCTTGGCGCGCGATCCGGGATCGCGCGCGGCACCCATGATCTCGATCAGCCCCTCGCCGATCTCGGGAACCTCGAGCTTGAACAGCTCGATCAGCAGTTCCGGCGCAGTGCGGGTCACGAACAGCTGCGGCCCGCGCGGTTCGGAACGGACTTCGCGCAGGTAGCCGCGGATTCGGTCGCCGCCGCGCACCGCCTCGCGCGGGATCATCTCCTCGCGGTAGATGACCGCCTCGGCATTGCCGCCGAGATCGATGTAGACGTTGCCGCGCTCGACCCGCTTGACGATGCCGCCGACCAGCTCGCCCTCGCGGCCGGTGTAGGCCTCGACGATCTGCGCGCGCTCGGCCTCCCGGACCTTCTGCACGATCACCTGCTTGGCCGCCTGGGCGGCGATCCGGCCGAACTCGACCGACTCCATCGGCTCCTCGATGTAGTCGCCGGGCTGAAGGTCGGGGTCCTGCTCGCGGGCATCGTCGAGCCAGACCTGGCGTTCGGGATGGAACTCGAACTCCTCGGGTTCCTCGTCCTCGTCGAGCTCGACGTCGGGCGAGATCACCTCCCAGCGGCGGAAGGTGGCGTAATCGCCGGTGACGCGGTCGATCTGCACGCGGACGTCGATGTCGCCACCGTGCTTCTTGCGCGTGGCCGACGCGAGGGCCAGCTCGATGGCCTCGAAAATGATCTCTTTCTCGACGCTCTTCTCGTGCGAGACGGCGTCGACGACCATCAGGATCTCTTTGCTCATTCCCCGGATTCTCCAGCATGCCCCCGGTCAGTCCGGAGGTCTCCTACCAGTCGCGCCTGGTCGATCTCGTCGTAGGCGACGCGCAGGGCCTCGCCGTCCACCTCGAACAGCACCTCCTCGCCCTCCACACCGCGCAGCAGGGCGGTATAACGGGCGCGGCCGTCGCGCGGCGCGCGCAGTTTCAGCTTCGCTCGCCGGCCGGCGAAGCGGGCGAAATCGTCGCGCCGGAACAGCGGCCGGTCGAGTCCGGGCGACGACACCTCGAGGGTGTACTCACCCGGGATGGGATCCTCGACATCGAGCATGCCGCTCACCTGGTGGCTGACCCGCTCGCAGTCGTCGGCCGTGATCCCGTCGGCCCGGTCGATGTAGATGCGCAGCAACTCGCGCCCCCCCTGGGGCAGCAGCTCGATCCCCACCGCCTCGTAGCCGAGGCCGGCAACGATCGGCTCGATCAGTCCGCGCAGCTTGGCCGGCGCCTGGCGCATTCACGCTCCACGTAAAACGAAGAAAGGGCCCACGGCCCTTCCCTCGACGTCTGCCGGCGCGGCGTCTCCCCGCCGACATTAACAAAAAGCCCCGTCGAAACGGGGCTTTTCTCGATCCACCGTGTTGAGTGGTAGCGGGGCCAGGATTTGAACCTGGGACCTTCGGGTTATGAGCCCGACGAGCTACCGGACTGCTCCACCCCGCAACAACGGATGCGCATTGTACCCACGCCCCCGGGCGAACACAACAGGGGGCGCCGGTCAGGGCCGTTTTCAGTTGATCGCGGCCAGGCACAAGGCCATCAGTCCGCCGGGAAAGATCCCCAGCAGGAGGACCGCCAAGCCGTTCATCGACAGCGCCAGGCGCAGGTCGGGCGCGCTGGTCAGGGGAGCGCGGTCCTGGACCTCGTCGAAGTACATCAGCTTGACGATGCGCAGGTAGTAGAAGGCGCCCACCACCGACAGCAGCACGGCGACGATGGCCAGCCAGACCATGTCGATCTGCACCACCGCCTGCAGCACCACGAGCTTGGCGTAGAAGCCGACGGTCGGCGGGACACCGGCCATCGAGAAGATCACCAGCAGCATCATGAACGCGAACCAGGGGCTGCGCTCGTTGAGGCCGCGGAAGTCGTCCAGGTTATCCGCCTCGAACCCCTTGCGGGCCAGCAGCAGGATCATGCCGAAGCCGCCGAGGGCCATCAGCGCGTAGGTCACGGCGTAGAACATCGCCCCGGCGTAACCCTCCGGCGTGCCGGCCAGAACGCCCAGCAGGATGAACCCGACGTGCGAGATGGTCGAGTAGGCGAACATGCGCTTGAGGTTGGTCTGCGCGATGGCGACCACGTTGCCGAGCACCAGGGAGAGCACCGCCAGGACCACGAGCATCTGCTGCCAGTCACCGTGCAGCGGGGCGAGCCCCTCGGCGAGCACGCGCATGGTCATCGCGAACGCGGCGATCTTGGGCGCGGTACCGACGAAGACGGTCACGGCCGTCGGCGCGCCGTGGTAGACGTCGGGCAGGTACATGTGGAAAGGCACGGCACCGAGCTTGAAGGCCAGCCCTGCGACGACGAAGGCGATGCCGAAGACCAGCACGGGATCGCCATGGTCGACCTCGGCGAGACGCTCGGAGAGGACCGCAAGGTCGAGCGTTCCGGTCGCGCCGTAGAGCATCGAGATGCCGTAGAGGAGCAGGCCGGAGGCCAGCGCGCCGAGCACGAAGTACTTCATCGCCGCCTCGGTCGCCGGCAGCGAGTCACGATCGTAGGCGACCATGGCGTAGAGCGACAGCGACAGCAGCTCGAGGCCGAGGTAGACGGTGAGCAGGTTGTGCGCCGACACCATCACCATCATCCCGAGCACGCCGAACAGCCCGGTTACGTGGAATTCGCCGGTAAACAGGTTCCGGTCCCGCAGGTACTCCTTCGAGTAGAGAAACACGCCGAACGCCATCAGGTAGATGAACGCCTTGAGCACGTCGCCCATGGCATCGCGGATGAAGCTCCCGGAGAAGGTCAGCTGCGGCTCGACGGGCATGCCACCGAGCGTGGCCAGCGCGGCGACCACCAGCGTCAGCTGGGTCAGCAGGTAGGTCAGGCCGCGCCGCTCCTCGGCGATGTAGAGGTCGATGACGAGGATGGCGCAGGCCATCGTCAGCACGATGATCTCGGGTAGCGCCGGGGCGAATGCGGGGATCTGGAAACTCATCGTCGGTTCCTGTCGCGAAGCGGGCGGTCAGAGCTTCGACTGGACTACGTGCTGGACGAGGTTGTCGATGCTGGCGTGCATGACGTCGACCAGGGGAGCGGGCCACAGGCCCAGGGCGAGCACCGCGATGGCGAGCACGCCGAGGATGACCGTCTCGCGGGCGTTGATGTCCTTCAGCGTGGCGACACCCTCGTGGCGCACCTCGCCGAAGATCACCCGCTTGACCAGCCACAGCGTGTAGGCGGCCCCCAGGATCAGGGTCATCGCGGCGAGGAAGGCGAACCAGAAGTTGGCCTTGAAGCTCGACAGGATGACCATGAACTCGCCGACGAAGCCCGAGGTCCCGGGTAAGCCGGCGTTGGCCATCGCGAACAGCACCATGAACCCGGCGAACAGCGGCATGGTGTGGACCACCCCGCCGTAATCGGCGATCTGCCTGCTGTGCAGCCGGTCGTACATGACGCCGACGCAGAGGAAGAGCGCGCCGGAGATGAAGCCGTGCGAGACCATCTGCACCATGCCGCCCTCGATGCCGAGCTGGGCGCCCTGGGTCGAGCCGGTCCGCTCGAGGATGCCGAACACGACGAAGAAGCCGAGCGTGACGAAGCCCATGTGGGCGATCGACGAGTAGGCGATCAGCTTCTTCATGTCCTTCTGGACCAGCGCGACCAGGCCGATATAGACCACCGCGATCAGCGACAGCGAGATCACCAGCCAGTCGAGGCTGTGACTGGCATCGGGGGTGATCGGCAGGCTGAAGCGCAGGAAACCGTAGCCGCCGAGCTTCAGCAGGATGGCCGCCAGGATCACCGAGCCCCCGGTCGGGGCCTCGACGTGGGCGTCCGGGAGCCAGGTATGCACCGGCCACATCGGCACCTTGACCCCGAACGCGATCAGGAATGCGAGGAAGATCAGCACCTGCGCGCCCATTGCCAGCGGCAGGGCGTGGAAGTCGAGGATCGCGAAGCTGCCCGCCTGCATGTACATGTAGATCAGCGCGACCAGCATGAACACCGAGCCGAAGAAGGTATAGAGGAAGAACTTGATGGTCGCGTAGACGCGCCGCGGGCCGCCCCAGATGCCGATGATCAGGAACATCGGGATCAGCATCGCCTCCCAGAAAACGTAGAAGAGGATCGCGTCGAGGGCGGAGAAGACGCCGATCATCAGCCCTTCCATGATCAGGAACGCGCCCATGTACTGCGCGACGCGCTTCTGGATCACCTCCCATCCGGCCAGCACGACGAGGACGGTGGTGAACGTGGTCAGCAGGATCAGCGGCATCGAGATGCCGTCGACACCGAGGTAGTACTCGATGCTGAAGCGCTGGATCCAGGCGCTGCGCTCGACGAACTGCATCGCCGCCGTGGAGGTATCGAATCCGGAGAAGAGCGGCAGGCTCGCGACGAAGGTCAGGATCGAGACCACCAGGGCGAGCCGGCGCGTGCGCTCGGCCTGGGCGTCGCCCGAGGCGAGCACCAGGAAACCGCCGACGATCGGCAACCAGATGCAGAGGCTAAGAATGGGGAACCCAGCAGACATCGTTTTCGTTCCTCTTCCCCGTTCAGCCGAACGCGAACCAGCCGATCAGCACGAGCATGCCGATGACCATGGCGAAGGCGTAGTGGTACAGGTAGCCGGATTGCAGGAGGCGGGCGACGCCGGCGAACCAGCCGATGGCGTTCGCCGAGCCGTTGATCACCAGGCCGTCGATCAGGCCGACGTCGCCGCTCTGCCACAGGCGGTTGCCGATTCCCCGGCCGCCGCCGGCGAACACCGCCTCGTTGAAGTCGTCGAAGCCGTACTTGTTGAGGAGCAGCGCGTGCAGGCGCGGGAAGCGCCGCGCCGCCGCCTCGGCGATCTTCGGGCGCACCATGTAGACGTACCAGGCGGTCGCCAGGCCGGCCATCGCGAGCCAGAACGGCGGCTGCATCATCCCGTGCAGCATGAAGGCGAAGGCGCCGTGGAAATCGGCACCGATCTCGCCGAGCACGTCGTGCGCGGGCAGCACGAATATCGCCTCGCCGAAGTAGCCGCCGAACAGTGCCGGGCCGACGGTCAGGTAGCCGATGATCACCGACGGGATCGCCAGCAGGACCAGCGGCACGGTGACCACCGCGGGCGTCTCGTGCAGGTGGGATCGGGTGTGCTCGTCCATCCGCTCCTCGGTGTGGAAGACGAGGAAGAACATGCGGAAGCTGTACAGCGCGGTGATGAACACGCCGGTCAGCACGGCCGCGTAGGCGATCCCCGAGCCCGGAAGCGTCGAGTGGTGGACCGCCTCGATGATGCCGTCCTTGGAGAAGAACCCGGAGAAGCCGGGGAAGCCGATCAGCGCCAGCGAGCCGATCAGCGAGGTCCAGTAGGTGATCGGCATGTACTTGCGCAGGCCGCCCATCTTGCGGATGTCCTGCTCGTGGTGCATGGCGATGATCACCGACCCGGCGGCGAGGAACAGCAGAGCCTTGAAGAAGGCGTGGGTCATCAGGTGGAAGATCGCCGCCGAGTAGGCCGACGCGCCGAGCGCGACGGTCATGTAGCCGAGCTGGGACAGCGTCGAGTAGGCGACCACCCGCTTGATGTCGTTCTGCACCACGCCGAGCAGGCCCATGAAGAAGGCGGTGATCGCGCCGATGATCATGACCACGCTGAGTGCGGTCTCGCTGAACTCGAACAGCGGGGACATGCGCGCGACCATGAAGATGCCCGCGGTGACCATGGTGGCCGCATGGATCAGCGCGGAGATCGGCGTCGGACCCTCCATCGAGTCGGGCAGCCAGACGTGCAGCGGGGCCTGCGCCGATTTGCCCATCGCGCCGATGAACAACAGGATGCAGATCAGGGTCAGGATCGACCAGTCGTAACCCGGGATGACGCCGATGGTCTCGCCGACCAGGCCCGGTGCGGCGGCGAACACCTCGGCGTAGTCGAGGGTGTTGGTGTACATCAGCACCGCGGCGATGCCGAGCAGGAAGCCGAAGTCACCGACCCGGTTGACCAGAAACGCCTTGAGGTTGGCGTAGATCGCCGACTCGCGCACCGACCAGAAACCGATCAGCAGGTAGGAGACCAGGCCGACCGCCTCCCAGCCGAAGAACAGCTGGAGGAAGTTGTTCGCCATCACCAGCATCAGCATCGAGAAGGTGAACAGCGAGATGTAGGCGAAGAAGCGCTGGTAGCTGTTGCGTCCCGCGAGGCTCTCCTCCGGCCAGTTGTGCTCGTCGTCGGCCATGTAGCCGATGGTGTAGATGTGCACCATCAGCGAGACGAAGGTGACCACGCCCATCATCAGCACGGTCAGGCGATCGACCAGGAAGCCGATCTCGAACCGGATCCCGTCGCTGACCATCCAGGTGTAGACCGCCTCGTTGTAGGTCGCCCCGCCCTCCAGCACGATGTGCTTGAAGACGACGAAGGAGAGCACCGTGGAGACGGCGACCGCACCGATG
>JAWVZO010000081.1:0-10696 GCA_033722135.1 Gammaproteobacteria bacterium
CGGGCGCCTCGCACGTGGTCATCATGAACAGTGCACGGCCGATGCCGCGATAGCTGGATTGCCTGACGAGGCGTCGGGCGTCTACGCGATGTGGGTCATGAGGGCATCGCGACGCGCCGGGATCCGCGGCGAGTCGGTCGGCTCGAAGGCCCCGATGTGACGATGTCCCGATGCTCGAGGATGGACGGGTCGCTCATGCGGTGAGCGATCGACCATAAGTCGCTTCGTCATGCGGGAACGGCAGGTTCGACTACCCGTGGAGCGAGGCCCGCGCCTTAGTGAGGATGTGCGAGGACGCCCGCTAGCTGTTGACGACGGACAGGTTGGGACTGGCGTCTGACTTTTCCGATGCCATGCCGCGCCACACCGCGACGACCGTCTCTTCATAGAGGTCGGGCAGGTAGGCGTCCATGACGCCGTCCAGACGCAAATGGATCATGCGGATCGCGGGTCCGAAGATCGCGGAGCAGGCGATCCAGCTGTTGCAGCCGCGAATATCTCCGCGGTCGATGCCTTGCTGCACGATAGCGCGCATCTTCCGGAAGGGTTCGGCGCAACAGATCGGCGGCTGATTGCTGATGAACTCGCCATGCTTCGCATGGAGTACGTAGGAAATGATGTTGGTTTTCGTTTCGGTGTATTCGAACAGCAATTCGATGATGCGATTGCAGCGGTCGACGGCGGTGTCGTATTCCTCGAGCACGAGGTCGATCATTTCGTTCATCTCGTTGAGCAGATGATCGTACAGGGCCCTGGCGATGCCCTCCTTGCCGCCGAAATGGTTATAGATCGACCCGATACTGACCTTGGCTTTCTTTTGCACATCGTGTACGGAGACGTTATGAAAGCCCTGCGAGACGTACAGGTCCAGGGCCGCGGTGAGAATGCGGCAATCGATCGATTCGGGAGTCGGGGTTGATCGGGTCAAATAAGGCATTTCAGTTCCCTCGAAATTTAGTGCCGTAATCTTGAGTCATATCCGTTACCGAGATTTTACCGTGGATCGCGTTTGACAGCAATGAATATTCATTCTATCGTCGGGCCCGGGGCAAGCAGCGGGTATCAGCCTGAGCGCCATCGGTCTGGTGGCGGACTCGGTCACACGTTTCTGCGTGCTCATGTCTGATCGAGATGCGTAACGGATAAATAACGAAATACCCAGGAGGAGAGCATGAAGGCAAGAGCAGCGGTCGCTTGGGAACCCAAGAAACCCCTGGCAATCGAGATGATCGACGTCGAGGGACCCAGGGAAGGTGAGGTCCTGCTGAAGGTCGTCGCCACGGGTGTCTGCCATACCGACGCGTTCACCTTGTCCGGTGAAGACCCTGAAGGCGCCTTTCCATGCGTCCTGGGCCACGAGGGTGGTTGCGAGGTGGTCGAGTGCGGCCCCGGCGTAAAGAACCTTCAACCCGGGGATCATGTCATTCCGCTCTATATCCCAGAATGCGGTGAATGTGCTTTTTGCAAGTCGACCCAGACCAATCTGTGCCAGTCGATCGCGGAGACCGTCTGGTCGGGATACATGCCGGATCATACGCGCCGTTTTTCCCTGAATGGCAATCCGATCTATCACTACATGGGCTGTTCGACGTTCTCGGAATACACGGTGGTTCCGGAGATCGCGCTGGCGAAAATCAACAAGGAGGCGCCGCTGGACAAGGTGTGCCTGCTCGGCTGCGGCATAACCACGGGCATCGGCGCGGTACTGAACACCGCGAAGGTGACACCGGGTTCCACGGTTGCGGTGTTCGGCCTGGGCGGGATCGGACTGTCCGTCGTCCAGGGGGCGGTCATGGCTGGAGCCGAGCGTATCATCGCCATCGACATTAACCCCGAGAAATTCAAATTCGCAAAACAACTCGGCGCGACGGATTTCGTGAATCCCGCGGAAGTTGAAGGGGCCTTCGTGGAATACATGCAGGATACCTACAACGGCGGCCCAGACTACTCATTCGAATGTATCGGTAATGTCCATGTGATGCGTGATGCGCTGGAATGCACGCACATGGGGTGGGGTGTCGCCACGATCATCGGTGTCGCGGGGGCGGGACAGGAGATCTCCACCCGGCCTCTCAACCTGGTCGTGGGACGCACCTGGAAAGGAACCGCGTTCGGCGGCGTCAAGGGGCGCACCGAATTACCAGGCTATGTCGATCGTTACATGAATGGGCAGATCGAGCTGGACAGCATGGTGACCCATACCATGCCGCTCGAGGAGATCAATCGGGCCTTCGATCTGATGCACTCGGGCGAGAGCATCCGTTCCGTCATCATCTTCTAAGGGTGAAGGTCCGTGGAGCTGGTTGAATCGATCAAGGAATTCGACGGTCATCTGAACCGCTACCGGCACGATTCCGACACCTGCAACTGCCAGATGACCTTCTCCGTCTACCTGCCGCCTGCAGCCGAGGAGCGGAAGGTGCCGGCCGTTTACTGGCTGTCCGGATTGACCTGCACCGACGATAACGTGCGCACCAAGGCGGGGGCCCAACGCTACGCTTCGGAACTCGGCATCGCGTTGATCATGCCGGACACCAGTCCCCGTGGCGAGGACGTCGCCGACGAGCCGGAACGTTACGATCTGGGCAAGGGGGCCGGCTTTTATGTCAATGCCACCGAGCCCCCCTGGGCGGCGCATTACCAGATGTACGACTACGTCACGAAGGAGTTGCCGGCGCTGGTGGAAAGGCACCTCCCCGTGGTGCCCGGTCTGAGATCGATCACGGGCCATTCGATGGGAGGGCACGGTGCGCTGATCTGTGCACTCAAGGAGCCGGGTGCCTATCGCTCGGTCTCCGCGTTTGCACCGATCAACCACCCCTCCCGTTGTCCCTGGGGGCAGGGGTGCTTTTCCGCTTACCTGGGTGATGACCGGGAGGCCTGGAAGGCGTATGACGCGACCGAACTGATCCTCGCCGGTGCCACGCCTATACCGCTGCTGATCGACCACGGCACGGCCGATGAATTCCTGCAGGAGCAGCTGTACCCGGAGGACCTGATCGCAGCGTGCAAGGAGATGGATTTCCCGGTCGACCTGCGCATGCAGGAAGGCTACGACCACAGCTACCATTTCATCGCCACGTTCATCGGCGAGCATTTGGCCTATCACGCGTCCAGGCTCGAACTGTAGGCGATGGCGCATGCGCCTGTCGGAAGTGGTTGCAGTGCACCCGTTCCTGTCAGGGACCGTCGAAGGCACCTGATTGCCTGGGCCGCGGGATTCACCACCGCGCCCAGCGCTATCCTGAATGGTTCTGATGGGTGGGTGAACAGCGCGGACCGTATTCGCCCGGGCAAGCAAGCGACGTCTACCGTAGCCGTGCCGTGCGGCACCCGCTGCGGGTCGACCAGGCATGGTCGAAGGATGGATCTGACGCCGCTGATCGTGCGGATGCGGTTCAGGTGACCAGGAACGCCAGCCACGCCGAGAGCACCAGCCCGGCGACCAGGGTGTAGGGCCCGTTCCAGATCAACCCGGCGCGATGGGCGCTGACCCCGCCGAACTTGCCGACCAGCATGTTCGTCGCGGTGAACGGCGAACTGGCGCCGGTCAGGGCCCACCCGGAGACCAGCGCGAGGACGACGAGATCGGGCGAGACGCCGAACTGCTCGGCGTGGGGCAGCAGCGGTCCGACGAGGGTCACCGAGAGGATCGGGTTCATGCCGAGCTGGCCGGCGACCGGCACGAACCAGAGCACGCCGATCAGCACCAGCGGCGAGAGTGCGCGGCCACCCAGCAGATCGCCGTGGACCAGCGGGGCAAGCAGGGAGGAGGCGAGGATGCCGATGTAGCCGGCACTCATCAGCAGCACCAACTCGGGGGCGTAGTCGGGCAGTTCGCGGCGCACGAAGGCGTCGATCCGGCCCCGGAAGCCCGGCGGTGCGGCTCCCGACGGGAAGGGCGAGATTTTCTGCCGCGCGATCCAGGCAAGGCTGATCAGCGGCACGACGAGCATGACCACGGCCACCGTCTTCAGGCCCGTGACCACCTGCAACGTGCCGACAAGCGTGATCAGCAGCACCAGCAGACCGAGCAGGGGCAACATGGATTTCCAGGCCCCGGGCGGTGACGGGGTACGGGGTGGCGGCACGACGTTGCGCGGCTTGAATACCGTGTCGAGGACCCAGCCCACGGCACCGAGCAGGAACGACGCGACCAGGCAGTAGGGCAGCGCGCCCTCCCAGCGGCTGCCGGGCACGACCGCGAGCGACATCACCATCGCGAAGGTCAGCGGCCACCAGGTCAGGGTCGTGACGAAGCCGCGCTGGATCGCCAGCAGCATGCGTCGCGTGCGGATGCGGCGGATCAGCGGATCCGGCTCGGACTGCACGCTGCGCTCCACGAGGCTGCCGAACAGCGAGATCGACCCGTAGTTGAGCACCAGCGCGAAGAGGTGTCCGCCGAAGGTCAGCGCCAGGTAGCGCCGTCCGGGCGGCTGGTTGGCGAGGTAGAGGCCGCAGCGGACGATCGCCGCCGAACCGGCGGCAGCGTTGCGCAGCGTGGCCAGGGCGATGAAGAACCCGGCGATGAAGGCCGTGTTGCCGAGTGCCCGGATGACGGGTGTAGTCCAGTCGGGCAGGACGAGCCCGGCCCAGAGCGTCAGTCCGAGGGCGATGGCGACGAACGACCGGCGAGCCCAGCCGACCTGTGGCGTCAGCAGCACCAGGCTGACCACCGCCCCGACCATGGCCGCCTGGCGCAACGGCTCGCTGTGCGTCCACTCCGCGGCGATCTGGAGCACGGTCGTCAGCAGCAGCAGCAGGCCGGTGGTCTGGAGCACGGGCACGGAACGGTGGCGAAAGGGGGCTCGATTGTCGCCGAACGGGCGCGTCCGGGGTAGTCGCGTGCATCACGGCTCCTTGTGGCGGTCACCGAGGGCCCGTGTTACTGGCCGCGGACCGGACCGTGTTGCCTGAATGGTCTTGGACAGAAAGCAACGGCGGACCGCCCGGCGGATATTTGGACAGTCCAGTACCGTATGCCGGTATCGCGGATGGCGTCCTTCCTGGCGATCCCTGCACCGCGACTCGGCGGGAAGTGGGTTGCATGGCCGAATCGGCCGGTTCGGAACCGGGACGACGGGACTAAGTAGATATCCCGAGAGAAATGAGCGCGGCCGGAAATTACACTTGGCTAAGAGGGTTCCCCTCGCAGCGCAAGACAGGAGGTCGCCATGCGCCCATCGAACGAGACCGTCGCCCCGCGGAGAGCGCCTAGCCGCGCCGCCCTGGCGCTGATCCTGTTGCTGGCCCCCGCAGTCACGCCGGCGGCGCACTACGACTTCGCCGCCCGGAACGCCACCGTGACCGCACTCCTCGAATCCGGCGAGCGCCTCGATGTCTCGCAGCAGGGGCGCCGGGCCCTGGAACTGGTGCGCAAGGTGCAGGCCGAGGCCGTCGAGGCCTACGCGTCGGGCGCGACCGAGAAGGGCTACGAGCGGCTCGACCAGGCCTACGTCCTGATCCAGAGCGTGGTCCGCAATCTCGCCGTGAAGCCGGAAGTCAGCACGGAGGCGATCGTTCCCGCCCGTCTCACGGACGTCGATCCCGAACTGCGTGACGCACGGTTCGACGCGCTGTCCAACAGCGTGACCGCGCTGCGGGCCGCCTACCGCTCGATCCGCGAGGAAACCCGGGAGCCGGGCACCGACTTGGAGCCCGAGATCGACCGCCGGGTCCAGGTGGCCCACGCCGCGCGCGACGCGGGGCGGCAGGCCGATGCCATGCGTGAGCTCAAGGGGGCGTACCTGCTGTTGCAGAGCGAGATCGTCCGCCTGCGTAGTGGGCAGACGCTGGTTCGCGAGCTGAAGTTCGTCTCCGATGCCGAGGAGTACGCCTACGAGGTCGATCGCCACGACAGCCACCTGCTTCTCGTCGATCTGCTGCTGTCGGGATCCGCCGGGGATTCGGGCGAGGCGGCCTCGATCCGCGCCTCCGTCGACGAGTCGATGCGCCTACATTGGATCGCGCACAAGCATGCCGCCGCGGGCGAGTACCGCAAGGCTATCGCCTGGCTCGAGCTGGCGAGCGACACGCTGATCACGCTGATCCGCAGCCACGGCCACGACATCCCGCGCTGACCCCGGTACGTCGCGAGTCGATCGATGCACCATCGCCGGCGATCGCGACGTCGCTCGCCGGGAGAGGCGTCAGGGCGGCGTTTCCGTGCTTCCATGACGCCCCGTTGAGGCAATCGCGCGGCACAGGACCGGGATAGCAGCCGGCACCCCGCAACCCGTCGCGTGTCATCAACGAACGCCCGCCGACCCCCTCCCGGGGCCGGGACGGGATCCGAGGATGTGCCGGAGAGCGCGATGGGCTGCTCCCGGGTGTCGCGCGGACTTTGCTTCCGGCGAAGCAACCGTACCGGGGATCGACCGCGTGAGAGCTCGGCAGCCCGGACCCTAGGCATTGTCACCTGATCCTCCCGCGCGAGAGCGCGGCCCCGGTATCGCACGGGCCCGTCTTTGCCACGCATTTCGGCGTTGCGGAGAAGGAAATGCGTGGGCACATTAATGTGTACAGTACAAGTCAGTATAAGACCTTACATACCGCACTATGACGTGATATCAGGCAGTGTCATAGACTGTCTAGGTATAATCTTGACAGTTAGGAATAAGTCGTATTAGACTGACTACGAATAAGAACGAATCCGCGGGGTAACACCGACATGAACGCCGAGCGGTACATAACGAGCAAGGACGTTCTCGAGCAGGCGGGGATCTCGAGAGCCACCCTCAACAACTACATCAGCCAGGGCCTGCTCCCGCGGCCGGTCGTCGCTCCCGGGGACCGGAAGACCAGCGATGCACCTCGCATCGGCCATTTCCCCGAATCGATCCTGGACACCATAGAGACCATCACCGCGCTCAAGAGACAGGGCCTGAGGCTCGCCGAGATCGCCGAGCGGCTGGCTTCCTCGCCCGAGAGCGGTCCAGACGCCGAACGCGTGGTGGCCAGGGCCATGGCCACCCGCAGGACGGAGGCGCGGAAGGCCGCCCCGATCGAGACGGCGGCGATCGCGCACCAGGCGCCGGGCTACACCCCCATCCAGCTCGACGGACCGCTGCGCCTCACCGTAGAGGACCTGGCTCATCCGGCCTACATGGTCAACCGTCGCTTCGAGTTGGAGTGGTGCAACTCCCGCGCGCTGGACGAGTTCTTCGGCCTGCCGCAGGGCGACGGCCTCGCCGATGGCCGGAGCCTGTTCCGCGCGTTCATCCAGACCGGGCTCACCACCCGGTTCGAAGGCTGGGAGGAACTGGCGCGTTTCCACCTCGCGGTGGCCAAGAACTTCCTCAGCCACGAGCAGCTGCTGGCCGTGGCGCACGGCGACGACCGCTTCCTGGCCAGGCGGATGATCCAGGCCTACGAAGAGATCGAGCCGGCCGGGGCGGAGGGGGGCGTGCTCGGCACCGAGGTCAACCTCGCCGCACCCGGACACCCCGCGCAGTGGTTCAAGATCTACTGCTCGTTCTTCCGCGAGGGGCTCTTCTTCACCTACGCCCCGCTGACCGAGGACCAGGACTCGATCCTGACCCTGCTCGCCAGGCGCGACCTGGTCATCCGTGACCTGCTGAAGAAGCGCCGGCCGCACCTGACCCAGCTCGCCGTGCTGACGGCCGATCTCCAGGGATCGTGCAAGATCTGCGCGGAACTGCCTCCGGAGGAGTATTTCGAGCTGATCAACGAGGTGTGGTCGTCGATGGAACCGCTCCTGCGCCGCTACTACGCCACCCACGGCAAGCACGTCGGCGACGGGATGCTCTACTACTTCCTTCCTCAGCCCGACTCGAACTACGTCATGAACGCGGTGCGCTGCGGCGTCGAGATGCGCGAGATGATGCGCGAGATCGACGACCGCTGGACGCGCAAGAAGAACTGGGTCAACCGCCTGCGCCTGAACATCGGCATCGACGAGGGGCAGGAGTGGTTCGGCACCTACCAGACCCCGACCCACCTCGAGTTCACCGCGCTCGGCGACACCATCAACAACGCTTCGCGGCTCAGCGATTTCGCCACCGAGGGCACGATCTGGGTGACCAAGAACGTGCTCGGTCGGCTCTCGGGCGAGGAGCGCGAACGGCTCACCTTCGGGGTGCGCAGGCAGGGGGCGGACGGCGAGGAGATTCTGGTCAGCTCGACCTTTGCGCGGATCGGCAACCTCGTCGAGTCACGGCAGATCTCCGACATCAAGTACCGCGACGTCGCGGCCCTGCCGGTGACCGAGGTGCTGGAATATCGCGAACGGCGGTGATGCGCTGCCGCGCCGGCCGGTCACACCGGCGGGACGAGCGGGGCGTGCGCCAGGAACCAGGCGAACCCGCCGTCGAGGAATAGCGAGAGCAGCAGCAGGTAGAGCAGCAGCTGCTGCCGGAGCTCCACCCTGTCGACCCGGCCGACCACGTCGCCGAGTTCGCCGGCGAGCGTCTCGATGCGCCCGGAGAGGGCGTCGCGGGTGCCGGCGAGCTGTTCCGCCAGGCGGTCGTAGAGATCGCTGCCGAGCAGGCTCGCCGTGGCGACGACGGGGGTCGCGGCGGCCGCGGCGGCGGTGGCGCCGCGCGAAGCGGCGGAGAGGAAATCGCGTCGGTTCATGTGTCGTTCATCCCCATGGCGTCAGGATGGGCCTGTCCCCACTCTAACCTGAGACAGGCCGGCCTGTTCGAGGTTCGGCGACAGCTTCGTCGGCTCCGGTTCGACACGGCCCCGCTGACCGCGTGGCATGCACCGGCATCGTGCACGGTCCGGACCCCGTGCCTCGCGCTGGTGCCGAACCCGTCGCGCGGGCCGGATACCGCTCGCCGATACTGACCCGCAACATGGCAGCCATCTTGCTTCACTACCATACTCGCGCCATCGGGACCGACGGGCAGATCATGGACACCTACCGCAGCGAGGACTCGGGTTTCTTCGACGAAATGGTCGAGGCCGGCGGTGAACTCCGTGCCCCGTACCGTCACGTCGGTGCCTGGCTCAACGAGCAGACGCGCGGCGCGCTCCGACGCAAGCGCGAAGAGGCCGACACCATCTTCCGTCGGCTCGGCATCACCTTCGCCGTCTACGGCGCCCAGGAGGCCTCCGAGCGGCTGATCCCGTTCGACATCATCCCGCGCATCCTCTCCGCGGGCGAATGGCGGCGCCTGGAGCGCGGCATCGAGCAGCGCGTGCGCGCGCTCAACGCCTTCCTCGAGGACGTCTACCACCGTCAGGAGATCGTCCGCGCCGGGCGCATCCCGATGGAGCTGATCGTCCGCAACGACGCCTACCTTCCGGCCATGGGCGATTTCACGCCCCCGCGCGGGATCTACGCGCACATCATCGGTGTCGACCTCGTCAGGACCGGTCCGGACGAGTTCTTCGTGCTCGAGGACAACCTGCGCACGCCCTCCGGCGTCTCGTACATGCTCGAGAATCGCGAGGCGATGATGCGCATGTTTCCCGAGCACTTCGCGACCCAGCGCATCGCCGCCGTGGAGCGCTACCCGGAGCACCTGCGCGCGACTCTCGAGGCCGTGGCCCCGCCGGCCTGCGACGGCGAGCCGACGGTCGTGGTGCTCTCTCCGGGCATCCACAACTCGGCCTACTTCGAGCACGCCTTCCTCGCCGACCAGATGGGGGTGCAGCTGGTGTTCGGCACCGACCTGTTCATCGACGAGGGGACGCTGTTCATGCGCACCACCCGTGGCCGCGAGCGGGTCGACGTGGTCTACCGCCGGATCGACGACGACTTCCTCGACCCGCTGACCTTCCGTCCCGATTCGATGCTCGGCGTGGTCGGGCTGTTCGACCTCTACCGCGCCGGACGCGTGACCATCGTCAACGCGCCGGGCACCGGCATCGCCGACGACAAGGCGATCTACTCCTACCTGCCGGAGATCGTCGAGTTCTACACCGGCCAGCCGCCGCTGCTCGGCAACGTGCCGACCTGGCGCTGCGGGGAGCCCGACGCGCTGCGCTACGTCCTCGACCACCTCGACGAGCTGGTGATCAAGGAGGTCCACGGGTCCGGCGGCTACGGCATGCTGGTCGGCCCGGCGGCCAGCAAGCGCGAACTGGCCAGGTTCCGCACGCTGCTGAAGGCGCGCCCCGGCAACTACATCGCCCAGCCCACGCTGGCGCTGTCGACCTGCCCGGCGTTCACCGGCAGCGGCATCGCCCCGCGCCACGTCGACCTCCGTCCGTTCGTGCTGATCGGCGACCGCCTGCGCATCACCCCCGGGGGCCTGACCCGCGTCGCTCTGAAGAAGGGCTCCCTGGTGGTCAACTCGTCGCAGGGCGGGGGCACCAAGGACACCTGGGTGCTGGAGGACTGAGCATGACGATGCTGGGCCGCACCGCCGCCAGCCTCTTCTGGATGTGCCGCTACATGGAGCGCGCCGAGAACCTGGCCCGCCTGCTCGAGGTCGGCTACCGGATCTCGCTGACCCCGGGTATCGGCGGGCACCGGAACGAGTGGCGTTCGACCCTCGTTTCCGCCGCCAGCCTCGACAGCTACCTTGCCCGCTACGGCGAGGCCGAAGAGGTCGACCCGCAACGGGTCGTCCAGCACCTGCTGTTCGATCCCGGGAACAGCTCTTCGGTGCACGCCTGCCTCGAGGCGGCGCGCAACAACGGCCGCGGCGTGCGCACCGCGCTCACCCGCGACATGTGGGAGGGGCGGGGCAAGACCACGGGGGGGGTGGAGGCCCCCCGCCCC
>JAWVZO010000082.1:0-10568 GCA_033722135.1 Gammaproteobacteria bacterium
CGACCTACAGAAGACCGCCCGCCATCGCTGGCCCTACTCGATGATCTTGTTCAGCGGGGTCTCGATGATGCCGCGCGCGCCGGCCTCGTAGAGCGCCGGGATCAGGTCGCGCACCTGCTTCTCCTGGACCACGGTCGAGACGTCGACCCACGCCTCGTCCGCCAGCGTCGAGATGGTCGGCGTGGCCAGCGCCGGCAGGATGTCGAGTACCCGGTCGAGCACCTCGCGGGGCACGTTCATGCCGAGGTAGACCCGGCTCGCCGCGGCGATCGCGCCGGTCAGCAGCAGGAGCAGGCGGTCCATCTTCTGCGCCTTCCACGCGTCCTCCCGCGAGGCGCGGTTGGCGATGAAGCGCGGCGTGCTCTCGAGCACCACGTCGAGCACCTTGAGCTGGTTGGCGCGCAGGCTCGAGCCGGTCTCGCTGACGTCGACGATCGCGTCGGCCAGCACCGGGGGCTTGACCTCGGTCGCGCCCCAGGAGAACTCGACGCGCGCCGTGACGCCGTGTTCGGCGAGGTAGCGTTCGGTCATGCCCACCGCCTCGGTGGCGATGCGCTTGCCCTCGAGGTCGCGCACCGACGCGAACGGCCCGTCCTCCTTGGCCGCCAGCACCCAGCGCACGGTGCCGTAGTTCGGCCACGGCGCGTGCAGGTCGGCCAGTTCGGCGACGTCGGCGCCGGTCTCGAGCAGCCAGTCGAGGCCGGTGATGCCGCAGTCCATGACCCCCTGCTCGATGTAGCGCGCCATCTCCTGCGGGCGGATCAGGATGCACTCGATCTCCGGGTCGTCGATACCGGGAAAGTAGGACCGGCCGGAGATGCGCAGGTCGAAGCCGGCCAGCGTGAAGAGTTTCTTCGTGGTCTCCTGCAGACTGCCCTTCGGCAGCCCGACGCGGAGCACGGGAGGCTTGTCGCTCATCGGGTGGGTTCCGTCCGCCAGGCGTGGAAGGCGCCAAGCCTAATGTCTCGCTCGCGGGGTGGCAAACCGCGGGCGCACGCGTTCAGGGCCCGGGGCCGGGTACCCGCGCGAGCAGCGACCCGAGCAGGTCCGGCAGGTCGGCGGGGGCGACCTCCCCGGCGACGGTGCCGCGCCACACCGCCCGCCGGTCGGCTGATCCAGGTCAGAACGGTCGCAGCGGCGGGCTGTATCATCGTCCCGTACCCGTCGAAGGAGCCGACGATGTCCCAAACCGAACCCCTGCCGAGACTCGCCGCCCGGCTGGGCTATGCCGGCCTGGTCCCGTTCGTGCTCGGCGCCGCACTGGCGTGGCTGCCGGGGCTTATGCCGTTCGAGATCGCGCACTGGCCGCTACTCGCCTACGGGGCCGTGATCCTGAGCTTCATGGGTGCGATCCACTGGGGCCTGGCGATGCACTCCGGCCGCATGACCCCCGGTACCCGCAACCAGCTGCTGCTGAGCGTGGTCCCCTCGCTGATCGCCTGGATCGCCCTCGCGCTGCCGCCGATCGCCGGCTACCCGGTGCTCGGCATGGGCTTCCTGCTGATGCTGTTCGGCGACGTCAAGGCCGTCGCCCACGGCCAGGCGCCGGAGTGGTACCCCGACCTGCGCGGCCCGCTGACCTTCGTCGCGCTGATCTCGCTCGCGGTGGCCTGGGCCGGCACGGTCTTCCCGGGCGCAGGCTGAGCGCGTCCCCGTCAGGCCGGAGTCCGACCTGCACCCGTGCGCCCGGGCCGTTGCAGGGGCCGGGGCGTCAGCCCGGCGCGTTCTGCCGACGGCGGTGGCACTGCGCGAGACCCGCACGCCTCACTCGCACGCCCCTCCCGGCCGGTAGGCCGTGACCCCGGGATCGCTGCACGCCGAGCAGCCGTTCGGGTAGGTCCGCCACCCGGCGCCGTCACCCTCGCCGACACGGGCGCAGACCGGGTCGTAGTGCATGGTGCACATCTGCGGGCGCGGTTCGGTGCAGGTCACCAGGGGCGGGCCGTCGTCGCGCGCTCGGTCGTCGCCGGACGGTGCGGCGCAACCCGCGACGGAGGCCAGCAACCCGGCCAGTGCGCACGCGCCCCGGAAGGCTCCGCGAATCCGCTGCTGCATCGATCCCGACTCCCCGCTCGAACCGCCCCGCTACAGCATAGCCTCCACGCGGACCCCGGCGGCCCCGACCGCGCTGCTATCATGGCCCCAAGCCTCACCGCCGCCCTCCGATGCCACCGACCGCGACCCAACCCCGAGACGACCGCTGGCAGTTCTGGATCGACCGCGGCGGCACCTTCACCGACATCGTCGCGCGGCGGCCGGACGGCACGCTGGCGAGCCACAAGCTGCTCTCCGACAACCCGGAGCAGTACGCCGACGCGGCGCTCGCGGGGATCCGCGACCTGCTCGGCGTCGCCCGCGACGCGGTGATCCCGGCCGAGAGGATCGCTTCGGTCAAGATGGGCACCACGGTGGCGACCAACGCGCTGCTCGAGCGCAAGGGCGACCCGACGCTGCTGGTCACCACCGCCGGGTTCGCCGACGCGCTGCGCATCGGCACCCAGCACCGCCCGCGGCTCTTCGACCGAGAGATCGTGCTGCCCGAGATGCTCTACGCCCGGGTCGTCGAGGCGCCCGAGCGGCTCGCCGCCGACGGCGAGGTCGTCACCCCGCTCGACCGCGACGCCGTGACCGCCGCCCTGCGCGAGGCCCACGCCGAGGGTCTGCGCGCGGTCGCCATCTGCCTGCTGCACGGCTACCGCTACCCCGCGCACGAGCGCGCGATCGCCGCGATCGCGCGCGAGGTCGGCTTCACCCAGGTCTCGGTGTCGCACGAGGTCAGCCCGCTGATGAAGCTGGTGGGACGCGGCGACACGACGGTCGTCGACGCCTACCTGTCGCCGATCCTGCGCCGCTACATCGACCGGGTCGCCGCCGACCTCGGCGGCACCCGGCTGATGTTCATGCAGTCGCACGGCGGGCTGACCGACGCCCGGCTGTTCCAGGGCAGGGACGCGATCCTCTCCGGGCCCGCGGGCGGCGTGGTCGGCATCGTCGAGAGCGCGGCGATCACCGGCCTCGACCGCATCGTCGGCTTCGACATGGGCGGCACCTCGACCGACGTCTCGCACTTCGCCGGCGCGTACGAGCGAACCCTCGACAGCCTGGTCGCCGGGGTACGGGTCCGGGCACCGATGATGCAGATCCACACCGTCGCCGCCGGTGGCGGCTCGCTGCTGCACTTCACCGACGGCCGCCTGCAGGTCGGCCCGGCCTCGGCCGGCGCCGATCCGGGCCCCGCCTGCTACCGGCGCGGCGGGCCGCTCGCGGTCACCGACTGCAACGTGCTGCTCGGCAAGCTGCAGCCGGAGCACTTCCCGAGGGTGTTCGGCCCGCGGGCCGACCAGGCGCTCGATCCCGACGTGGTGCGCGAGCGGTTCGCCGCGCTCGCCGCGGAGATCGAGGCCGAGACCGGGGTCCCGCAGGCGGCCGAGCCGCTCGCCGAGGGCTTCCTGCGCATCGCCGTCGAGAACATGGCCAACGCGATCAAGCAGATCTCGGTGCAGCGCGGCTACGACGTCACCGAGTACACGCTCGCCTCGTTCGGCGGCGCCGGCGGGCAGCACGCCTGCCTGGTCGCCGACGCGCTCGGCATCGAGCGCATCTTCCTGCACCCGCTGGCCGGCGTGCTGTCGGCCTACGGCATGGGGCTCGCCGACCTGCGCGCGCTGCGCGAGCGCTCGGTGGAAGCGCCGCTCCACGACGCCGCGCTCGAAGGCCTCGCCGCGGAGCTCGGCGAGCTCGCCGACGAGGCGTGCGAGGAGCTGCGCGCGCAGGGCATCGCGGAAGAGCGGGTCACGGTGTTGCGCCACCTGCTGTTGCGCTACGAAGGTACCGACAGCGCGCTGAAGGTCGACTGGGATTCGCCGGACGGGATGCACACGGCCTTCACCGAGCAGCACCACCAGCTGTTCGGCTTCACGATGGAGGGCCGCGACCTGGTCGTCGCCGCGATCGCCGTGGAGGCGATCGGCGCCACCGGCGCCCGGGGCGAACGCGAGCTGGAGCGGCCCGGGACGCCCGGCGACCCGGAGCCGATCGACGAGGTGCGCATGCACGCCGGTGGGGGCTGGCACGCCACGCCGGTCTTCGCCCGGGAGCGGCTGCAGCCGGGCCACGTCGTCGACGGCCCGGCGATCGTCGTCGAGCCGACCGCGACCACGGTGGTCGAACCGGGCTGGCGCGCGACGGTGAACGGCTACGGCCACCTGCTGCTCGAGCGCGTCGCCGCGAGACCGCACAGCGAGGTGGTCGGCACCGAAGCCGACCCGGTGCTGCTCGAGGTGTTCAACAACCTGTTCATGTCGATCGCCGAGCAGATGGGCGCCGCGCTCGCCAACACCGCCTACTCGGTCAACATCAAGGAGCGGCTCGATTTCTCCTGCGCGCTGTTCGACGCAAACGGCCGGCTCGTCGCCAACGCGCCGCACATGCCGGTGCACCTCGGCTCGATGGGCGAGAGCGTGCGCGCGGTGCTGCGCGAGCACGGCGAGACGATGCGCCCCGGCGACAGCTACGTGCTCAACGCGCCCTACAACGGCGGCACCCACCTGCCCGACGTCACCGTCGTCACGCCGGTCTACGACGCGGAGGGAGGCGAACGGCTGTTCTGCATTGCCTCGCGCGGCCACCACGCCGACATCGGCGGCATCACCCCGGGGTCGATGCCGCCGACGAGCCGCACCGTCGACGAGGAGGGGGTGCTGCTCGACAACCTGCTGCTGGTCCGCGACGGCCGCCTGCGCGAGGCGGAGATCGTCGCCGAACTCGAGGCGGGCCCCTACCCGTCGCGCAACGTGCGCCAGAACCTCGCCGACCTGCGCGCGCAGGTCGCGGCCAACGCCAAGGGGGTGGGCGAGCTGCGCAAGATGGTCGACCACTTCGGCCTCGACGTCGTGCGCGCCTACATGGGCCACGTCCAGGCCAACGCAGAGGAGTCGGTGCGCCGCGCGATCGACCGGCTGCGCCCCGGTCGCTTCACGGTCGAGATGGACGACGGCAACCGCATCCGCGTGGCGATCTCGGTCGACCCGGCCACGCGCACCGCGACGCTCGACTTCGATGGCACCTCGCCGCAGTCCGACGGCAACGGCAACGCGCCGCGCGCCGTGTGCCGCGCCGCCGCGCTCTACGTCTTCCGCACGCTGGTCGACGCCGAGATCCCCATGAACGAGGGCTGCCTCGCGCCGCTGGTCCTGGAGATTCCCGACGGCTCGCTGCTCGCGCCGCGCTACCCCGCGGCGGTGGTGGCCGGCAACGTCGAGACCTCGCAGCAGCTCTGCGACGCCCTGTACGGCGCGCTCGGCGTGCTCGCCGCGGCGCAGGGGACGATGAACAACTTCACCTTCGGCAACGACCGCCACCAGTACTACGAAACCCTGTGCGGCGGCGCCGGGGCGGGTGACGGCTTTGCCGGCTGCGACGCGGTCCACACCCACATGACCAACTCGCGGCTGACCGACCCCGAGGTGCTCGAGTGGCGCTTCCCTGTGCGCGTCGAGGCGTTCTCGATCCGGCGCGGCAGCGGGGGCGCGGGCCGCTGGTGCGGCGGCAACGGCGTGGTGCGCCGCATCCGCTTCCTCGAGCCGATGACCGCCGCGATCCTCTCCAACCGCCGGCGGATCGCCCCGCACGGCCTCGCCGGCGGCGAACCGGGTGAACCGGGACGTAACTACGTCATCCGCGCGGACGGCAGAGTCGAGGCCCTGCCCGGCACCGCCCAGGTCGAACTCGACACCGGCGACCAGTTCGTCGTCGAGACGCCGGGCGGCGGCGGCTACGGGCCGCCCAGCGGGTAGCCCGCGGCGTCCACGCCATCAGGAGTCCGGGTCACTCGGTCCGGTTGCAGCCGTTGGGGCACCACCACCAGTCCGCGGAGGCGTCCTCGTGCGGCAGGCCCATGCGCGTGGCGGCGATCTCCCAGCGGGTCCGGCAGACGGGGCACTCAACCTCGATCACCCCCGGTTGCTCGTCGACCAGGCGCAGCCCCTGTGCGGCGAGCCGCTGCAGGAACCTCGGATCGTGCGCATCGGCCATGGGGAAACTCCGCGTCGCCGGTTTGGTCGCAGCTTAGCCGAGCCCGCGACGGCCTGCGCGCCGCGCGCTATGCTGATCCGCCATGGAGCCCCTGCCGCGCATGAACTACTGCAGCCACTGCGGCGCCGAGGTCGCCGTCAGGATTCCGGACGGCGACAACCTGCCGCGCCACGTCTGCGACGGCTGCGGCCGCGTCCACTACTCCAACCCCAAGCTGGTGGTCGGCTGCATCGCCGAGTGGCAGGAGCGCATCCTGCTCTGCCGCCGCGCCATCGAGCCACGTCACGGGCTGTGGACCATCCCCGCCGGCTTCATGGAGAACCGCGAGACCACCGAGCAGGCGGCGGCGCGGGAGACACAGGAGGAGGCGCTCGCCGAGGTCGTCGACCTGGTCCCGTACGGCCTGTTCGACCTGCCCGGGATCAGCCAGGTCTACCTGGTCTACCGCGCCCGGATGCGCTCTGCCGACCACGGCCCGGGTGACGAGTCGCTCGAGAGCCGCCTCGTCGACCCGGCGTCGATCCCCTGGGATGAACTCGCCTTCCCGGTGATCGAGGAGGTGCTCCGGCACTACGTCGCGGACCGGGAGCGCGGCGACTACCCGCTGCGCACCGGCGTGCTGGTCCGGCGGCTCGGGTAACGCCGGGGGGCGACGCGACGACCGCGCTGTGGAGGGAAATCCCGGTCGCGTGCACCGTGCCACCACCCGCCGCGTCCGTCCGGGCCACGACCCCGTCCCCCGAATATACCGCCGCATCGCCGTCCGCCGCCTGTTCATTGCGCCGCGGGCGACCTAGTCTTCAAACCATGGAACACCGCGGACGGGGCATGATCGCCTTACCGGGATGAACCGGCCGCGCCGTGAACATCAACCGTGGACATGAGAGGGAGAGCATGGCCAACCTGGTGACGACATTCCGTTTCTTCCTGCTGTTCGTGCTGGTCGCCCTGGCCTACCAGGACGATCCCTACTGGCTGCTCGCCTGCACGCCGCTGGTGATCCTGGTCTTCATCCTCGACGGGGTCGATGGCTGGATCGCGCGTCGCCGGGGCGAGTCGTCCCTGTTCGGGGCGATCTTCGACATCGCCGTCGACCGGGTCGTGGAGAACGTGCTGTGGATCGTCCTCGCCGACCTCGGCGTGGTGCCGGTCTGGGTCGCGATCCTCTTCGTCACCCGGGGCATCCTCGTCGACTCGCTGCGCAGCGAGGGCACGGCGCGCGGCGAGAGTCCGTTCGGCATGATGTCGAGCCGGCTCGGCCGCATGCTGGTCAGCGGCCGCCCGATGCGCCTCGCCTACGGTGTGGTCAAGGGCGCGGCGTTCGCCTGGCTGCTGTTCCTGCTGCCGTGGCCCGGGTTGGCCCCCGAATGGTGGGCCGAGTGGCGCGGCGCGATGACCCTGACCGGGGACCTGCTGGTCTACGCCGCGGCGATCCTCTGCGTGGTCCGCGGGCTGCCGGTGATCCTCGAGGTGGCCTTCGCCGAGGGGCTGTTCACGCGCCACGCCTCCTCGTCGCCGTCCGGCCGTTGAGCCTGGTCCTGGTCGACGTCGACGGGACGCTGGTCGCGGGGCCCGGCACCGAGCGCCTGTTCCTGCGCCACCTGCTCCGCCGGGGCGCGCTCGGCCCGCGCCAGCTCGGCGCCGCGCTGCGCTTCGCCTGCGCCGAGGCGATCCGCCCGGAGGGGCTGCCCCTGAAGCGGAACAAGGCGTGGCTCGCCGGCCTGCAGGTGGACGAGGTCGCCGAGCGCGCACGGCGCTTCGTCGACGAGACGCTGCTGCCCCGGGTGCGGCCGGAAATGCGCGCGCGCCTGGACGGCCATCGAGGCCGCGGCGACCGCGTCCTCCTGCTGACCGGCACCCCCCAGTTCCTCGCCGATCCGCTCGCCGCCGCGCTCGGGCTCGACGGCGGCGTCGCGACGCTGTGCGCGAGCGACGGGACGCGCTACATCGCCCGCTCCCCGAGCCGCCACCCCTTCGGGAAGACCAAGCTCGACCTGGCTCGGGACCTGTGCCAAGGCGGCGACCTCGGCGAGGTCCACGCTTACGGCGACTCGCGTCACGATCTCGCCCTGCTGGGCGCCGTGGGCCACCCGGTCGCGGTGGCGCCCGATGCCGTCCTGCGCCGCAGGGCCCAGGAGCAGGGCTGGGAGATTCTCGCCGGGTGAGGCGACGGGGCGGACGTCGTCAGTTGACGGCGCCGTAGTCCTGCGCGAACTGGTCGACCATGCTCTCGATGCGCTCGCGCAGTTCGCTGTAGCGGTTGACCTCGCCGAACCAGACGTTGCGCCAGGACGTCCCGAGGAAACGCACCGACGGATCGCGAACCAGGGAGACCCCCTCGCGCAGCTCGACGCTCACCTGGCAGAGGCGGCGCCCGCCGCCGATCTGCCGGCAACTCGGCGTGACCTGCAGCAGCGGATCGAGGGCGCCGGTCCCGGCCAGCGACCGGGCCCGCCCGCGGCGGAGCAGCAGGCGGGTCCCGCGCAGGCGACGATCGATTTCGTCGAGGATGTCCCGGGAGTAGAGCCCCTCGGCCTCCATCTCCGGGGTGACGCCGATCACGGAGAACTCGATGACGTTCAGCCCGCGCAGGGCTTCCACCGGGGTCTCCTGGGCCGCCGCGGGGTACGCCCCCGACAGCAGCGCCAGCACGAGCAGCAGGCTGGGTATCGGTCTCATGGCATCACCTCGGCGGATGGATTCCTGATCACAGTTCACGCCGGCCGCTGAACGCATGGGAGAGCGTGCCGCTGTCGACATACTCGAGCTCGCCGCCGAGCGGGATGCCGTGCGCGAGCCGGGTCGCGCGTACGCCGTGCTCACGGGCGAGGTCGGCGATGTACTGGGCCGTGGCCTCACCCTCGACGGTGGTGTTGGTCGCCAGGATCACCTCCCTGACCTGCTCCTCCGCGATACGGGCCTCGAGCAGGTCGAGCCCGAGTTCTTCCGGTCCGATCCCGTCGAGCGGCGAGAGGTGCCCCATCAGCACGAAGTAACGGCCACGGTATCCGGCCGCCTGCTCAATCGCGACGACGTCGGCCGGCGTCTCGATTACGCAGAGCGCCGACGCGTCGCGGCGCGTGTCGGCACAGATCGCGCAGGTGGCGTCCTCGCTCAGCGTGCGGCAGGACCCGCAGCGGCCCACCTTGTCGAGGGCCTCGATCAGCCCCTCGGCCAGTCGGCGCCCGCCGTCGCGCTCCCGCTCGAGGAGGTGGAAGGCCATGCGCTGGGCCGTTTTGGGACCGACGCCCGGCAGGCAGCGCAGGTCCTCGATCAGCGCGGCGATCAACGGCGACAGGCCGCCGGTCATCAGAACGGCAGCTTCATGCCGGGCGGCAGGTTCATGCCCCCGGCGACGCCGGCCATCTTCTCCTGGGTCGCCTGCTCGACCTTGCGCGCGGCGTCGTTGATCGCCGCGGCGACCAAGTCCTCGATCATCTCGCGGTCGCCCTCCTCGAACAGCGAGGGGTCGATGGTGACCCGGCGCGCCTCGTGGCGCCCGGTCATGACCACGCTGACCATGCCCCCGCCCGACTCGCCGGTCACCTCGACCTGGGCGATCTCCTCCTGCGCCTTCTGCAGGTTGGCCTGCATCTGCTGCGCCTGCTTCATCAAGTTACCGATTCCACCTTTCATCGCGTGCTCCGTGATCGCAGTTCTCTGTCGGCCCGTCTCGTCGGTCCGGCGCCTCGCCAGGCCCTCCGGCGGGCATTGTAGGTCGGACTCCGGTCCGGCATCGACGGCCTGTCGAGCGGCGGGTCGGGCTGGAGCCCTACCTGCGAAATACCGCTCCGGCGACGCGCCGCGGTCAGCGCGGCCGCACCGAGCCCGGTTCCACCTCGGCGCCGAACGCCTCGCGCAGCGCCTGCACGTGCGGGTCGCTGGCGATCGACTGCTCGGCGGCCCGCTGGCGCTCCTCGTTCTCGCGCGTTGCGCGCGCGGCCGGGGTCTCCGCCTCGACCTCGCCGACCTCGATGGTGAGTTTCACGTCGCGGCCGAGCGCCTCGCGCAGCGCCCGCTCCAGTGCCTGCTCGCCGCGCGGGGTGCGCAGCTGCTCGCCGGACGGGTCGAGGCGCAGGACCACGGCACGCTCGTCCTCACGGACCAGCGTGCAATGGTTGGCCAGCTGGCGGGCCATGCCGCCGAGCCGCAGCACGGCGACCCTGGCGTGCCAGTCCCCACCGCCCTGCAGATCACCGGCCGGCGGCGCGTCGCCGCCCTCACGGACCTCGGTGCGATCCGGGGTCGCGGTGCGAGCCCGGGCCCGGGGCGTGCCGCGCCGCGGCGCGTCCCCGCCCGCACGGGCGTTGCCCGGGGCAGCCTGGCCCGCCGTTGCGCTACCCGCACCGTCGGGGCTGAAGGCGTGCATCCGCAGCAGCGTCATCTCGCAGCCGCGTCGCGGGTCGGGAGCGAGCTCGAGATCGCGCCGCCCGAGCAGCGCCACCTGGTAGTAGAGCTGGACGTCCTCGGGCGCGAGACGGCCCGCGAGGTCGGCGACCAGGGCGTGATCGCCGGCCTCGGGATCGTCGGCTCCG
>JAWVZO010000083.1:0-10537 GCA_033722135.1 Gammaproteobacteria bacterium
CCTCGGCTTCCAGACCGTCGGCTACGGCTGCACCACCTGCATCGGCAACTCGGGACCGCTCGAGCCGGCGATCGGCGAGGCGATCAGGAGCGGCGACCTGGTCGCCTGCTCGGTGCTCTCGGGCAACCGCAACTTCGAGGGGCGCATCCATCCGCAGGTCCGCGCCAACTACCTCGCCTCGCCGCCGCTGGTCGTCGCCTACGCGCTGGCCGGCAGCATGCGGCTCGATCTCCACGACGACCCGATCGGCGAGGACACCGACGGCAACCCCGTCTACCTGCAGGAGATCTGGCCCACACCAACCGACATCGAGGAGGCGCGGCGCCGGTCGACCGATCCCGGGATCTTCCGGGAGCGCTACGCCGACGTCTTCACCGGCCCGCCCGAGTGGCAGGCCATCGAGGTCGAGGAGAGCCAGACCTACGCCTGGAAGGATTCGAGTACTTACGTGAAGAATCCTCCATATTTCACTGATATGAATAAAGAACCTTCTGATATATCGGCCATCGAAGGGGCACGGGTGCTGGCGCTCCTCGGCGACTCGGTGACGACCGACCACATCTCCCCCGCCGGCAGCATCCCGCCCGACGGCCCGGCCGGTCGCTACCTGATCGACCAGGGCGTCGAGCAGGCCGATTTCAACTCCTTCGGCTCGCGGCGCGGCAACCACGAGGTGATGATGCGCGGCACCTTCGCCAACGTCCGGCTGCGCAACGAGATGGCACCCGGTACCAGCGGCGGGATCACGGTGCACCAGCCCAGCGGCGAACAGATGTCGATCTACGACGCGGCGATGCGCTACGCGGAGGAAGGGGTGCCCCTGGTGGTCGTCGCCGGCAAGGAGTACGGGACCGGTTCGTCGCGCGATTGGGCGGCCAAGGGAACCAACCTGCTCGGGGTGCGCGCGGTGATCGCCGAAAGCTACGAGCGCATCCACCGCTCCAACCTCGTCGGCATGGGCGTGCTGCCGCTGCAGTTCCCGGACGGCGTCGACCGCGGATCGCTCGGCCTCGACGGCAGCGAAACCTTCGCGATCGATGGCGTGGCCGGGCTCGAGCCCGGAGCGCTGCTCACCTGCCGCATCACCCGCGCAGACGGAAGCGAGGAGACGCTGGAACTGCTCTGCCGCGTCGACACCGCGGACGAGCTCGACTACTTCCGTAATGGGGGCATCCTGCCGTACGTCCTCAGGCAGCTGCTCGAGGACTGATCCGTAAGGGAGACGACGGCACGCCCGGTCCCGCACGGCGCCTGGCGACGCGGTCTCAAGGACGGCAGCGAGTCCTTCGCGGTTGACGTTACGGCATCTGGGTTCAGCGCCGGGCACGTGCTAACGTCGCCCGCGCCATGCCTGCCGAGAGTACGTCCAACCGCCCCTTCCCGCCCCTGCGTCTCGCGTGGACGGTCTGGGGTCTCGGCGCCCTGCTCTATCTGATCGGGTTCTACCAGCGCGTCGCGCCGGGAGTGATCACCGGCGAGCTGATGAGCGAATTCGGGCTAGGCGCCGCGGCGCTGGGACAGCTCTCGGCGCTCTACTTCTACAGTTACGTCGCGATGCAGGTGCCGACCGGCATCCTCGCCGACCACTGGGGTCCGCGCAGGCTGCTCACCGCCGGTGCGGCGGTCGCGGCGGCCGGCACGCTGCTCTTCGCGCTCGGCCCGACCTACTTCTGGTCCGGGGCCGGCCGGCTGCTGGTCGGCGCCTCGGTGGCCGTCGCCTTCGTCGGCATGCTCAAGCTCGCCGGTCACTGGCTGCCGGACCGGCACTTCTCCCTCGCCTCGGGGCTGGCGCTGTTCACCGGTGTGGTCGGCGCGGTGACCGCCGGCGTGCCGCTGCGCCTGCTGGTCGACGCCTTCGGCTGGCGGCCGGTGATGACCGTCTCCGGCCTCGTGACCGCGCTGCTCGCGCTGGCGATCTGGTGGGTGGTGCGGGACGACCCCGTCGAACGCGGCTACGCCAGCCACGCCGCCGAGCACCCGGACGACACCCAGGCGCCGGACGGCATCTGGAACGGCCTGAAGCGCGTGACCGGCTACCGCAACATCCGCCTGCTGTTCCTGGTGCCGGGCGGTATCGTCGGCAGCGTGCTCACCTTCGCCGGCCTCTGGGGCGTGCCCTGGCTCACCACCCACCACGGGCTGCCGACGACGCGTGCCGCCGCCCTGACCTCGCTGATGATGATCGCCTGGGCGGTCGGCGGACCGGTGTTCGGCGCGCTCTCCGACCGCATCGGCCTGCGCAAGCCGCTCTACCTCGGCGGCATCGCAGTGCTCGGGGTCGGCTGGACGGTGCTGATCTTCGTGCCCGGGCTTCCTCTGGCCGCGCTGGTCGCGCTGCTCGCGGTGATCGGCTTCGCCAGCGGCTGCATGATCATCGGCTTCGCGTTCGCCAAGGAGTCGGTGCCCGCCCGGCTCGGCGGCACCGCGTCGGGCATCGCCAACATGGGCGTGATGATCGGGCCGATGCTGCTGCAGCCCGCCGTCGGCCTCGTCCTCGACCGGTTCTGGGACGGGCGGTTCGTCGACGGCGTGCGCGTCTACGGCGCGGAGGCCTACCGCTACGGGTTCACGCTGATGCTGGCGTGGGTGGCGGTCGGCATCGTCGCGCTGGCACTGACCCGGGAGACCGGGCGCAACGCGACCGTGCCGTTCACGCCCTAGTCGGGTGCCCGGGTCATCGCGATATCGAGTCAGGTTCCGGATTGAAACCCGACCTGCGGGGCCGTGTCTTGGTTCGGGTTCATACCGACGCAGGCTTTACGCGGAGTCTTCTCGTCGGACTCAAGCTGACCTACAGGGTGCTCGTGCGTGACCCGGACTCCCGGTCGGAATCAATACGCACCCCGGTTCACGCCACTCCCGATCCAGACCCCGGTTGACGGTTCGGTCGAGATTGCCTACCTATTGCGTACCCTGACGTCGTGCTGGCTGGATTCCCAGTCCACGGAAATTCTCACGGCTTCCCGGGACAACCCGCCAACCCGGACGATCAGGGGCGAACGCGGTCGATAGGGAACAGATCGGGCACAATTCGCGACGAGGAGTATCCACATGCTGATCCAGCGCATCACCCGCCTGCTGTCGAAGCAGGAACGCGACCGGGAAGACTCGGAATCTCCCCCCGCGACACCGCTCGAACTCGTCGTCACCACGGCCGTCCTGTCCCTGATCCCGACGCTCTGCGGCTACATTGCGACGGCCCATATCGGCTGGGACATTGGCGTGCGCGATGCCTACACGCTGCCTGCCGGCATCGCGATCTACATCGCGATCGCGGCTTTCGTCTCGTTCAATGTCGGGGTTTACGTGATGGGCTTCGCCATCTGCTGGCTTGGGCAGACGTTCGACGTCAAACCCGACCCGCTGCGCTGTATCGAACTGGCCATCCTGACCTCCGCACCGCTGTTCTTGACCGGGTTCGTGGCCCTGTATCCCGTGTTCTACATTGACGTGATCGTCGGCATGCTCGCGCTGGCCGTATCGATTTACCTGCTGTATGTAGGCGTGCCGATCTACATGCGCGTCTCGAAAGAGACGGGGTTCATCTACTCGACCTGGATCGCCTCGCTCGGCCTGATCATGCTCGTGGTGTTCATGGGACTGTCGGTCTTCATCTTCTCCTGGCTGACCTGACCCCGATCGCCCGCAAAGCGGGCATTGTTGCGCCACGCGCTTCATCGAACCGGGTCCATTTGCCTCTGACTCGGGCATTCACGGGCTGGTTACTGCCTGTTCGGCACGGATGCCAGCAGGTCCGCACACGGTTCAGACACCAACCCGTCGTCGGACCGAAGTCCGATCGACGAGTAGCCTCTGTGGGTCGGGCTTCAGCCCGACATCAGCCAAGACCCGGGTTCACTTGGCGTCCGGCTCCCCGCCCCTGGCCGAGACCGCGCGCAGCGCACCGAGCAGCTCGATCGGCAGCGGGAAGAAGACGGTGTGGCTGCCCTCGTTCGACATGTCCAGCATGGTCTGCAGGTAGCGCAGCGTCAGCGCCTGCGACTGGCCGCCGATGATGCGCGCCGCCTCGGTCAGCTTCTCGGCGGCCTGCAGTTCGCCCTCGGCGGCGATGATCTTCGCCCGCCGCATGCGCTCGGCCTCGGCCTGTTTGGCGATCGCCCGGATCATGCTCTCGTCGAGGTCGACGTGCTTGATCTCGACGTTGCTGACCTTGATGCCCCAGGCGTCGGACTGCTTGTCGAGGATCTCCTGGATGTCCTTGTTGAGCTTCTCGCGCTCGGCGAGCATCTCGTCGAGCTCGTGCTGGCCGAGCACCGAGCGCAGCGTCGTCTGTGCGAGCTGGCTGGTCGCCATGTGGAAGTTCTCGACCTGGATGATCGCCCGCTCCGGATCGATGACCCGGAAGTAGATGACCGCGTTGACCTTCACCGAGACGTTGTCGCGCGAGATGACGTCCTGGGTCGGCACGTCGAGCACGATGGTGCGCAGATCCACGCGCACCGACTGGAAGATCCAAAGCCAGACCAGGCGGATGCCGGGGCCGGTCACCTTGTTGAAACGGCCGAGGAAGAAGATCACGCCCCGCTCGTATTCGCGGAAGATGCGGATCGAGAAGATCACGTAGAGCAGGACGAGCAGCACGAAGAGGGCCAGCGCCTGGTAGACCATGTCAGGACTCCTTGTCGATGGGTTCGACCTCGAGCACGAGGCCGTCGAGGGCGGTGACGCGGACGGCCTGTCCGCGTGCGACCGGCACGGCGCTGCGCGCCTGCCAGGTCTCGCCGTGGATATGGATGCCGCCGTCGCCGGTGAAGTCTTCCAGCGCCTCGCCGACGCTGCCGACCATCTCCTCGCGTCCGCTGACCACCGGCTTGCGCCGCTGGCGCAGCAGCATCCCGGTGACGAAGGTCATGAACGCGAGGCTGGTCAGCGACAGCGCGACGATCAGCGGGAAGGAGAGGGAAAAGGCCGCCATGTCGCTGTCCATCAGGATCACCGATCCGGCGACGAATGCGGCGATCCCGCCGATGCCGAGCGCGCCGAAGCTCGGCATGAACACCTCGCCGACCATGAACGCCATGCCGATCAGCACCAGCACGACGCCGGCGTAGTTCACCGGCAGCACGGCAAAGGCATAGAGAGCGAGCACCAGCGCGATGGCGCCGATCACCCCGGGGACGATCGCCCCCGGGTTGGCGAGCTCGAAAAAGATGCCGTAGACGCCGAGCAGCATCAGCATGTAGGCGACGTTGGGATTGGTGATGATCGACAGCAGCTCGCTGCGCCAGTCGGGTCCCTCCTCGGTCACGGCCAGGTCGGCGGTGGCCAGGGTCACCTCGCGTGACTTGACCTCGACCACGCGCCCGTCGAGCGCCTCGAGCAGGCCGTCGAGATCGGCGACAACCAGGTCGACGACGTTCTCACGCACCGCCTCCTCGGCGCTGAGACTCGCCGCCTCGGTCACTGCCCGCTCAGCCCACTCGACGTTGCGCCCGCGCAACTCGGCCAGGCCGTGGATGTAGGCCGCGGCGTCGTTCATCGCCTTGCGTTCCATTGCCGTGCCGGGCGGCTTCTTGACGGCCTCGCCGCCCTCCTCGGCCGCCTTCTCTCCACCGGGCGCCCCGCCGCCGGACGGCGCCCCCTTGCCTGGCCCGCCGGCGCCGATCGAGACCGGGGTCGCCGCGCCGAGGTTGGTTGCGGGCGCCATCGCGGCGACGTGGCTGGCGTAGAGGATGAATGTGCCCGCGCTGGCCGCGCGCGCGCCGCTCGGCGCAACCCAGGTGACGACCGGGATCTCCGCGGCCAGGATGCGCTGGACGATGGCACGCATCGAGGCGTCGAGCCCGCCGGGCGTGTCCAGGCGGATGATCACCAGCGGCTCGCCGGCCGCCTCTGCGGCATCGATGCCGCGCACCACGTAATCGGCGATCGCCGGGCCGATGGCGTCACGCACGTCCAGCAGCCGTGCCTGCGCGCTCCATGCCAGAGCCGGGCACGCCAGCAAGAACCAGCCGAGAAGCCATGTCCTACCCAAGCGCCCTGCCACCGGTGTCACCTCGTCCCTGGTCGCCCCGTCCGGGCACCTTCGCAGAGCATAGTCGAGCAGGGCGTTCCACGGACCTCGACAAGCGCCGTACGCGCCTGATATTTTGTCCTAGACAAATAATATTTTCCTGTTATCATGGACCCTTGACGAATATCACAACGCGTTTCGGTCGATGCACACGCGTCCCGATCACTCTAAACCTTGGAGGTTCGCCGCCATGATCCGTTCCACAATTCGCAGCAGCGCCTGCCTCGCCACCCTGCTGGCCGTTCCCCTCGCCCTCCAGGCAAACACCCTCAGGCCGACCCCTGACGAGGTGGAGCAGCGCATCCGCATCATGGAGACGTCGGTCAGCGCCTCGTCGGTCACCCCGCTCTACAGCGAGAACCAGCGCGATGCGAAGCTGGCGCTGCTCGAACGTGCCCGTGACCAGGTCGAACGCGGCAACGTCACCACCGCGCTCGATCACGTCGAACAGGCCGGCCGCCTGCTCTATCCGATGGAGCGTCGTGACAGGGTCACGCTGAGCGACGACAAGCGCCGGGAGTGGCTGTGGGCCATCGACCGGGTCATGGACACGGTCCTGCCGGCCGCCTTCGGCATCGCCGAGGAGAAAGGCGTCGTCAACGACGATCTCGTCACGGCCGCGAGCCTGCGCGAGCACGGCATCGCCAAGCTGGCCGCCGGCGACCTCGAAGCGGCCGACAACCTGCTGGTCGACGCCTACAACCGCATGCAGGCGGCCGTCTCCGAACTCCGGTCGGGCGAGCGGCTCGTGGTCTCAATCGAGAGGGACGACCCACGCCTGGCCTGGGCCGAGGCCGAGCGCCGCTACCAGGACTGGCAGGTGACCTCGAGCTGGATGCAGGCGATGGCCCCGTCGATGGGCGCCGACCCGCAACTCATCGCCGAGGGGCTCAGCGCGGGCGACGCGATCTATCGCGAGGCCGTCGACCTCGCCTCCTTATCGCGGTGGCACGCGGCGGTCGAGACCATCGATCGCGCCTACCTGGTCATGGAGGAGCACTGGCGGGCGGCGGGCATCGACATCTGAGCCGCTGGTCGGGACGCAGCCGGCGCGAGCGCGGCCCAGGGCCTCGCTCGTCATCCCGGGCGCGAAGAACGACGGTCGCTCAGCACCCCGTAGAACACGGCAAGGACCACGAACAGCACCGCGACGGGCCACGCGGTGATGACGATGACCTCGAACGCGAACAGGCCGTGGCGCTCGAAGTACTCGGTGAATTCACAGGCCCGTGGTTCGGAATCGGCCAAGAACGGCAGCAGACTGTCGTTGCAGGTTCCGTCGAACGCCACCAGATCGCGCACCAGCAGCAGGAGGAAAAGGCCCGCCAGCGCCGCGAGCACGACCCCCACGGACAGCAGCACGGCACACCGGGTGGCCCGGTGCGGGCTCGCGGTGCGTGCCGTGCTCAACGTTCCAGCACCGAGCCGAGCAGCGCCTCGACCTGCCGGTGGGCATACCACGATCCGGCCCAGGTGATCGCGATGAGGACGGTACCGAGCAGCCACTGGAGGTGGCCGCGAATCCTGGCCGCGCGACCGCAATGCCATCGCTGTCCTGCGACGATCCAGGCTCCTGCCGGGGGCGAGTAACCGGTGCGCAGCGTACGTACCCCCTGCCAGATCACCAGCAGCGCCGCGATCGACGGAAAAGCGGGAGCGACCAGGAAGAACCACCGCAGCCTCTCGCCTAGCCACGCCGCGGCCAGTTCGGGGTTCTCGTCGAGCCGCGCCTGGAAGCTCGCCACCCACGCCTCGCCGAGCTGGTTCACCAGGAAGACGGCGGCGGCACCGAGCACGACCAGCACGAGCAGGACGAACGCCGCGGAACGGCGCGAGATGACGCGGTAGGCCGGGCCTTCGGTGGGCACGGGCTCCTTCACTCCTGCTCGGTGGACCGTCGGTTGCCCTTCGTGGTGACGGTGCCAGGCAAGCGCCCGCCGTCCGCCTGCGATGCGGCCGTCCAGAGAATGCCGGACGGGTCGAGGCCGGACGGGATGCGGATGCACATGGCGGGCTCTCCGTTCATGTCACGCGTCCCGGGTCGTTCAGTCGGTCAGCTCGAAACGGGGACGCAGCCGGACCCCCACCCAGTTCCCGGGCAGCGCGGCGGCGATCCAGAGCCAGCCGTGCAGGCTGGTCGAGGCCACGCCGGAGTAGAACGCGCCGATGTTGCAGCCGAAGGCGATGCGGGCGCCGTAGCCCAGCATCAGGCCGCCCAGCACGGCGGCGGCGAGCGGGCGCGGTCCGATACGCAGGGTCGGTGCGAAACGCCCGGCCAGGCCGGCCGCGGCGCATGCGCCGAGGAGGATGCCGAGGTTCATCACCGACGTGGTGTCGGCCAGCACCGGCGCGGCGAGCGCCGCGCTCTGGAACGGGGCGCTCCAGAATGCGCTTGCCGACGGATCCCAGCCCGCCAGCACCGCGGCCTTGGCCCCCCACAGGGAGAAGGCCCAGGTGATGGTCCACGGGTGCCCCGCCAGCAGCAGCGTGGCCACCGCCAGGAGGCTCAGCGCCAGTGCGCCGACCCAGGGATTCCATGGCCCCCGCAGCAGCCGCGATCGATCGCCATCGGTGGGTGGCCTCGACGCCGCGCGATCCGGGGCCTTCCAGCGCAGCAGGAGCAGCAGCCCCGTCAGCAGCGCGACCTGGAGCATGGCCGCGGTCGCCCAGCCGAGACGCTCGCCGAGCACCACCGCGTCGCGGCCCGGCAGCGACTGCCAGAACCCCATGTGCAGGCTGGCCCAGAACGAGCCGACGCAGAAGAAGAGCAGCGTCACCGCCGTGCGCGCATCCCCGCCGCCGGCACCGAACAGCGTCCCGGACCCGCACCCGCCCCCGAGCTGCATGCCGATCCCGAACAGGAACGCGCCGATCGCGACCTGCGAGCCCACCGGGGCCCAGGCCCCGTAGAGATCGAGGCCGAGCCGGTCGGCGTGGGCGAACAGCAAGGCGAACGGCACGCAGGTCATCGCGATCAGGCCGAGCTGTGCCTGGACGCCGACGCTGCCCCGGCCGAGGAACAGGTCGCGGTACGCGCCGGTAAAGCCGAAGGCGGCGTGGTAGAGGGTGATCCCCAGCGCCAGGCCGACCAGCCAGAGCAGGACCTGATGCGGGCCGTCGCCGAACGTGGCCACGCCGACTGCCCCGCCCAGCGCGAGGAGGCCCGCCACGGCGAGGACCCGGGCCTGGCCCGGCCGCACGGCTTCCCGGGTTCTCCAGACCTCGCCGGCCAACGCCCTCCCCCCGGTGCTACTGGCGGACGACGATCGGGTAGTCGGGCGTCGGGTTCAGCGGGCAGGAGTAGACGTACTCGCCGGGCTCCAGCGTGATCGCGTAGTCGCGCGAGGTCCCGGGCGACAGGCCGCCGCCCGAGACGCTCGGCAGCGCGGCGCGGGCGACCAGGCCGTCGCCGCGCAGCCAGAACCCGAGCGCGTAGGGCACGCTGCGGTTCTTCACGCGGAAGATGTACTCCCCGGGGGGGAGGACCATCGGCTCGACGACGTCGAGGCGCCCGTCGGCGGTGCGCTCGTTGATCGCGATGCAGTCGTCGGCCGAGCGGCTCTCGTAGCCGTGGTCGACGCCGTTCTCCGGCTCGAGGAACTGGCACGGCACCTGGGTCAGCTCGATCACCCTCGGCGCGGCGGAAACCGGGCCACCCGGCATGAGCAGGAGGACCAGCCAAGCGAGGGGGAGGATGCGGAAGTTCGAACTCATGGCGAGACTCCTTCGGAACCGTCTCATGGCGGCGGCAAGGCCACCCGGTCCTCGTAAAGAATGTAGTGCGACGCCAGCGAGGCCTCGAGGGCGCGCTCGAGGTCGGCCCTCGCGGCACCGGTGGCGTTCTCCAGCATGGCCCGGTAGAAGTCGGTGTAGAACGCGTCGGGCTCTACACGCAGGCGCATCAACAAGGCCTCGGCCCGGTCCGCGCGGGGCTTGTCGTAGGCCAGCGTGACCTCCCCACCGGCGGGCACGCGCGAGTCGAACAGCTCGCGGCCCAGGTCGAGCGTCACCGCCCGGGCGATCCACCACTCGACGCGGGTGTCGCCGACCTCGTTGCCGGCAGCGTCGACCTGGTACCCCTCGAAGACGACGCGCGGGGTCAGGTAGGTCGGGAAGTGGTGGCCGGTACCGGTGTTGCGCACCACCATGCCCCCCTGGAGCGACCCGTCGCCGAGGCGCACCGGGAGCGGCTCGACCGTCACCCCGGCCCGGGTCATCGCGGGATCGTGGATGCCGCGCCAGAGATGCTTGCGGTCCGGCATGTGGCAGGTCTGGCAGGTGACCCCCTCCTCGGCGTAGCGGCTCGCCCGCCATTCCGCGACGGTGTTCTCCAGCAGCTTGCCCTCGAGAGCGTAGCCGTCCTCCGAGAACTGGTGGCAGGTCCCGCAGAAACGGACATCCGAGAAGGCGTCGCTGGCCTGCCAGCCGTCGTGGGGCAGCGCCTCTCCGGGCGCCGGCACGCTGCCGTCCCGGCGCGGCGGGCCGTACCGGACGTGGTCCCGC
>JAWVZO010000084.1:0-10308 GCA_033722135.1 Gammaproteobacteria bacterium
AACGGGGCGATGCCGACGCCCAGTACAGCCTCGGCTACCTGCACGAGTTCGGCCGTGGCGTGGCGAACGACCGCGGCGAGGCGCTGCGCTGGTACCGGGCGGCGGCGGCGCAGGGTCACATCGAGGCAGGCCACCGCCTCGATGCCCTGAAGGCGCGCCTCGAGGCCGCGGCCAGCCGCATCGACGTCGACCTCGCGAACCTGCGCGCGGGTCCCGGCACCGACCACGAGGTGATCGACCAGCTGCCCCGCGACACCGCGGTGGTCGACCTGGCCAGGCGCGGCGACTGGCTGGAGGTCTCTCTTCCGGGTCGCACGCCGGCGCGCGGCTGGCTGCACCGCAGCCTCGTCGACGGACCCGCCCGTCCGGCACCGACGCCCCCCGCCGCACAGGCCGACGAGGATGCCCTGGCCGAGGCCGAGCGCCCGGTGACCCGCGAGCTGCCGGCGCCCCAGGCCGCCACCGAGCCTGCCGACGCCACCGACCCGACCGAAGCCGTGGAACCGGCCAAGCGCGCGGCCCCATCCCGCGATGACGCGTCGGCCCCGGAGGCCCCATCCGGGCCCGGGACGCGGCAACAGACACTGGCCGCGAAGGCGAAAGCCGCCAAGGACGAACTGAAGGAGACCCTCGACGAGCGCGACAGCCTGCTCGAGCGGCTCTCGTCGATCTCCCGGCAGACCGCGGCGCTGTCCGCGCAGATCGAGGAGATGGAGAAGACGCGCAACCGGGAAAACGGCGGCCAAACGGCCAACGCGGCCCCGGCCGCGCAGCCGCGGGAACCCGAGCCCACCGCACCCGAGACCGCTCGCACAGCACCGGCGGAGAACGCGCCGGAAACGGCGCCGTCCAGCAGCTGGCTGCGCGAGGGGTTCGCCGCGATGCTCGACCGGCTCGACGGGCGCCTGCTGGAGATCGAAAGCCGTCTGGCGACCCTCGAATCGAACCAGGCTACGATCGCGCGCGAGCTGCGCGCCGCGCGCGAATCACGCCAGACGATCCTCCAGCTCGCCGCCGAGCTGGAGAAGAAGCTGGTCGCCCAGCGCCTGGAGACGGTCGAGGCGCAGGCATCCGAGATGAGCGCCCGGCTCGAGATGAAGAAGCTCGAGATGCAGCTCAACGACAGCCAGATCCGCCGGCAGGACCTGGAGCGTCAACTCGCGACCCGCGCCGCGGACCGCGACGAACAGACCCAGCGCCTGATTTCGCTCGAGGAGGAGCGCGACGCGCTGATGAGCGGCCTCGACGCGGCCGAGCGGCGGCTCGCCCACCTGCGCGACCAGATCGAGAGCGACGACCCGCCGCGGGTCGATACCGCCCCGCTCGACGCCGCCGACAAGGCGCGCTAGTCGCGAATCTCCCCGTCGGGGGGCACGGCCAGGTCGGTCGCCGCGGCGACCAGCGTCCGGGGGTAGGGATGCTCGGGGTGGTCGAACAGCCGCTCGGCAGGCCCGGCTTCGACGACCTCGCCGTCGCGCATCACCACCACCTGGTGGCTCAGGGCTCGGACCACGCTCAGGTCGTGGCTGATGAACAGGTAGGCGAGGTCGTGGCGCCGCTGCAGGTCGCGCAGCAGGTCAACGATCTGCGACTGGACCGAGCGGTCGAGCGCCGAGGTCGGCTCGTCGAGCACCAGCAGGCGCGGCTTGAGCACCATCGCCCGGGCGATCGCGATGCGCTGGCGCTGGCCTCCCGAGAACTCGTGGGGGTAACGGTGGCGGCTCTGCGGATCGAGCCCCACCTCCTCGAGCGCCTGGACCACCAGCGCCTCGCGCTCGGCGGGATCGGCACCGACGCGGTGCACGCGCAGCCCCTCCTCGACGATCTGCGCGACCGACATGCGCGGGCTGAGGCTGCCGAAGGGGTCCTGGAAGACGATCTGCATCTCGCGGCGCAGCGGGCGCAGCACCTTGCCGGAGAGGCGGTCGATCGATCGGCCGTCGAAGCGGATCGCGCCCCGGCTGCGCTCCAGGCGCAGCAGCGCGAGGCCCAGCGTGGTCTTGCCCGAGCCGCTCTCACCGACGACGCCGACGGTCTCGCCGGCCCTGACGCGCAGCGAGACGCCGTCGACGGCACGCACGTGGTCGACGGTGCGGCGCAGCAGGCCGCCGCGCACCGGGAACCAGACCCTGACATCCTCGGCCGCGAGCACCTCCGCGGCGTCGTCCGCCACCGGACGCGGCCGTCCCGAGGGCTCGGCCGCGAGGAGCTTGCGCGTGTACGGGTGACGGGGCTCGGCGAAGATCCGCGCCACCGGCCCGTGTTCGACCAGCTCGCCTTCGGTCATGACGCAGACCCGCTCGGCGACGTGGCGGACGATGTTCAGGTCGTGGGTGATCAGCAGCAGGCCCATGCCGAGCCTCTGCTGGAGCGACTTCAGAAGCTCGAGGATCTGCGCCTGGATGGTGACGTCGAGCGCAGTGGTCGGCTCGTCGGCGATCAGCAGGTCGGGCTCGTTGGCCAGGGCCATGGCGATCATGACGCGCTGTCGCTGCCCGCCCGAGAGCTGGTGCGGGTAGGCCGCGAGCCGCTTCTCGACGCCGGAGAGGCCGACCAGCCGCAGCAGCTCGACGATCCGCTCGCGGGCCCGGCGCGGGCTCATGCCGCGGTGTAGCTGCAGCGTCTCGCCGATCTGCTTCTCGATCGTGTGCAGCGGGTTCAGCGACGTCATCGGCTCCTGGAAGATCATGCCGATGCGCCCGCCGCGCACCGCGCGCAGCTCGGGCTCGGCCGCCTGCAGCAGGTCCTCGCCGTCGAAGCGGATCCGGCCCGAGGGATGCCACGCCTTCGGGTAGGGCAGCAGGCGGAGCACCGACAGCGCACTGACCGACTTGCCCGACCCGCTCTCGCCGACCAGGGCGACGGTCTCGCCGCGGTCGACGTCGAACGAGATGCCGCGTACCGCGCGCACCTCGTCGTCGCCGCGTCCGAAGTGGACCGCGAGATCCTCAACGCGCAGCATCGGTCCCCTGTCTGTCTCGGTCATTGGGTCGTCTTCCGCGGGTCGAAGGCGTCGCGCACCGCTTCGCCGACGAAGATCAGCAGGCTGAGCATGACCGCGAGCACCGCGAACGCGGTCAGGCCGAGCCACGGCGCCTGGAGGTTGTTCTTGCCCTGGTTGAGCAGCTCGCCGAGCGACGGCGAGCCGGGCGGCATGCCGAAGCCGAGGAAGTCGAGCGAGGTCAGCGTGGTGATCGAGCCGTTGAGGATGAACGGCATGAAGGTCAGGGTCGCGACCATGGCGTTGGGCAGCAGGTGGCGGAACATGATCGTGACGTTGCCGACGCCGAGCGCGCGCGCGGCGCGCACGTAGTCGAAGTTCCTCGCGCGCAGGAACTCGGCACGCACCACGCCGACCAGCGCCATCCACGAGAAGAGCAGCATCAGGCCGAGCAGCCACCAGAAGTTGGGCTCGACGACGCTGGCCAGAATAATGAGCAGGTACAGCTGCGGCAGCCCGGACCAGATCTCGATGAAGCGCTGGAAGAGCAGGTCGGTCCAGCCGCCGAAGTAGCCCTGCACCGCGCCGGCGACCACGCCGATCACCGAGCTGAACAGGGTCAGGGTCAGGCCGAACAGCACCGAGATGCGGAAGCCGTAGATCAGCCGGGCGACGACGTCGCGGCCCTGGTCGTCGGTGCCGAGCCAGTTGGCCGGGGACGGCGGGGCCGGCGCGGGCACGGTCAGCGCATAGTTGATGCTGTCGTACTTGAACGGGATCAGCGGCCAGAGGATCCACCCCTGCGCCTCGATCATCTCCCGAACCTCGGGGTCCTTGTACTCGGCCTCGGTCGGCAGGAAGCCGCCGAAAGCAGTTTCCGGATAGGTCTCGAGCACCGGGACGAAGAGCTCGCCGTCGTAGTAGACCAGGATCGGCCGGTCGTTGGCGATGAACTCGGCGAACAGCGATGCGACGAACAGCACCAGGAAGATCCACAGCGACCACCAGCCGCGGCGGTTGGCGCGGAAGTTGGCCAGGCGGCGGCGGTTGAGGGGGCTGAGGGTCATGCGGCCAGGTGGTCCCTTGGGTCGGGCCTCGGCCCGGCACCGCATGCCCCGATATTCCGTAGGTCGGACTTCAGTTCGGCAACGCGTGTCCCGTTCTTCTGTAGGTCGGGCTTCAGCCCGACATCGATTGCCTCTTGTCGGGCTGAAGCCCGACCTACGAACAGTGCAATGCGCTGGATCATCGCCCTACCCCTCCCGCCTTTCGAAGTCAATGCGCGGGTCGATCGCCACGTACATCAGGTCGCCGACGAGGTTGAGCAGCAGCCCGACCAGAGTGAAGAAGTAGAGGGTGCCGAACATCACCGGGTAGTCGCGGTTGATCGCCGCCTCGAAGCCGAGCAGGCCGAGCCCGTCGAGGGAGAAGATGATCTCGGTGAGCAGCGCACCGGTGAACAGGATGCCGATGAACGCGCTCGGGAAGCCGGCGATGACGATCAGCATGGCGTTGCGGAACACGTGCCCGAACAGCACGCGACGCTCGGTCAGCCCCTTGGCGCGCGCGGTCATCACGTACTGCTTGTTGATCTCGTCGAGAAAGGAGTTCTTGGTCAGCATGGTCAGCCCGGCGAAGCCGCCGATCACCATCGACAGCACCGGCAGGGTGATGTGCCAGAAGTAGTCGGCGATCCGCGCCGGCCAGTCGAGAGTCGCCCAGTCCTCCGAGACCAGTCCGCGCAGCGGGAACCAGTCGAAGTAGCGTCCGCCCGAGAACAGCACGATCAGCAGGATCGCGAACAGGAAGCTCGGGATGGCGTTGCCGATCACCACCACCACGCTGGTCCCGGCGTCGAAGCGCGAGCCGTCGCGCACCGCCTTGGCGATGCCGAGCGGGATCGAGATCAGGTAGACCAGCAGCGTGGTCCAGAGCCCCAGCGAGATCGACACCGGCATCTTGTCCAGAACCAGGTCTATCACCTCGCGGTCGCGGAAGAAGCTCTCGCCGACATCGAAGCGGGCGTCGTTGCCCATCATCAGCAGGCCGCGCTCGTGGGCCGGCTTGTCGAAGCCGAACTGCTTCTCGAGCTGGGCGATGAACTCGGGGTCGAGGCCCTGCGCGCCGCGGTAGCTGCCGACCGGCCGGGCACCGTCGGTCGACCCGCCCTGCCCTCCCTCGGGCCGTGCGCTGCGCTGCGCCTCGCCGCCGGCGTCGCCACTGACCCGGGCGGTCGCCTCGACGTCGAGCCCCTGGATCTGCGCGATGATCTGCTCGACCGGCCCCCCGGGGGCCGCCTGCACGATGACGAAATTGAGCAGCATGATGCCGATCAGCGTCGGCACGATCAGCAGCAGGCGGCGGACGACGTAGGCGCCCACGCGCTCAGTTCCTGCGGTTCAAGACGCCCGGGCCCACCGGGTCAGCGCGCGACCGATTTCACGCGGCCGCGCAAGCGCGCCTCGCGTTCCGGTTCGACCCACCAGGTGCCGAACTGCACGCCGGCGGTCGGCGTGATCGCGGGACGACCGAACTTGTCCCAGAACAGCACCCGGTCGTAGTCGATGTGCCAGTGCGGGACGACGTAGAACCCCCACTGCAGCACGCGGTCCAGGGCGCGGCAGGCGGTGACCAGCTCCTCGCGGGTCTGCGCGCCGATCAGCACCTCGATCAGCTCGTCGACCACCGGGTCGCTGACGCCGGCGAAGTTCCGGCTGCCCTGCTGTTCGGCCGCCGCCGAGCCCCAGTAGTTGAGCTGCTCGTTGCCCGGCGACTGCGAGAGCCCCCAGCGGAACACGATCATGTCGTAGTCGAAGGTCTCGAGGCGCTTGATGTACTGCGCGGTATCGACCGTCCGGACACGCACGTTGATCCCGAGCCGCTCCAGGTTCTGCTTGTAGGGCAGCGTGATGCGCTCGAACAGCGGGCTGACCAGCAGGATCTCGAACTCGAACGGCCGACCGGTCTCGGCGTGGACCAGTTGGCGGTTGTCCTGGACCCGCCACCCGGCGGCCGTGAGCAGCTCGTAGGCCTCGCGCAGGTTGTCGCGGATGCGGCCGTCGCCGTCGGTGCTGGGCGGGTTGTACTCGGTGGTGAAGACCTCGGCAGGGACCTGGTCGCGATGGGGTTCGAGCAGCTCCAGCTCGGCGTCGTCGGGCCGGCCGAGCGCCTCCATCTCGGAGTTGTCGAAGTAGCTCCGGGTGCGCTTGTACTGGCCGTAGAACAGCGTCTTGTTCGAGCGCTCGAAATCGAACGCCCAGCCCAGCGCCTCGCGCACCCGGCGGTCCCTGAACAGCTCGCGGCGGGTGTTGATGACGTAGCCCTGCATGCCCTGGGGCAGGCCGTTCTCGAAGCGCATCTTGTTGAGCAGGCCCTGCTCGACCTCGGGCATGTCGTAGGCGGTCGCCCAGTGTTTGGACGAGTTCTCCTCGCGGTAGTCGAACTCGCCGGCCTTGAACGCCTCGATCACCACGGTGGTGTCGCGGTAGTAGTCGTAGCGGATGGTGGCGAAATTGTGCCGCCCGACGTTGACCGCCAGGTCGCGGCCCCAGTACCCCGGGTCGCGCCGGTAGACGATGAAGCGTCCCGCCTCGAGGCTGTCGATGCGGTACGGCCCGCTGCCGACCGGCGGCTCAAGCGAGGTGGTGGCGAACTCGCGGTCCTCCCAGTAGTGCTTCGGCAGGATCGCCTGCTCGCCGACGATCAGCGGCAGTTCGCGGTTGGTCGTGCTGGCGAACGTGAACTTGACGCGCCGCTCGTCCAGCTTCTCGACCGAGGCGATGTCGCGGTAGTAGAAGCGGATCTGCGGCTCGCCCTCGCGCCGCACCAGATCGAACGTGAACACCACGTCGTCGGCGGTGATCGGCTCGCCGTCGTGCCAGCGCGCTTCGGGGCGCAGCGTGAAGACGATCCACGAGCGGTCCTCGGCGAGTTCCATCGACTCGGCGAGCAGCCCGTAGCGCGTGAACGGTTCGTCGGCCGAGGCCGTGGTCAGGGAATCGTAGAGGCCGCCGATGCCGGCCGCGGCTTCGCCCTTGATGATGAACGGGTTGAGCGAGTCGAAGCTGCCGATGGCCGCGAGGCGCACGTTCCCTCCCTTCGGCGCATCGGGATTGACGTACTCGAAGTGGGCGAATCCGGGCCCGTACTTCGGGCTGCCGTGCATGGCGAGGGCGTGCACGACCGGCTCGGCGACGAGCGTCGCCGGGAACAGCAGCAGGAGGAGTGCAAGCACTCTGCGAACGGGGAACGCGACGCGGTTCATCCGGATGGGCGATCGGTTGGAGAGGATCATCTGCTCGGACCCGACGTATACTAGCAGGGTTCCATCCGCCCTCGCAGGCCGCGCCACGCGACCCGCACCCAACCGACAGGGACCGTCCCATGAACGCCTCCGAGCAGGCCCACGTCAGCGCCGCAAGGGTGCCCGCCCCCTCCGACGTCCTCCCGCTCGACGCCCCGGCGATCCCCGACTACCTCGAACGCCACTACGCTTGGGCCTACCTGCGTCCGCGCAACGTCCGCCGGCTCGACCGGCTCGCCGTGCTGCAGACGATCCTGTTCGGCAATTACCGCCGGCTCTGCGATGCGGCCCGGCGGGCCCTCGCCCCGGGGCCCCGGCACCGCGTCCTGCAGGTGGGCTGCGCCTACGGCGACCTGACCCCCCGGCTGGCGCGGGACGTCGCGCCCGGCCACCTCGAGGTGGTCGACGTCGCGGCGCTTCAGCTCGAGCAGCTGCGCCGCAAGCTCCCCGAGGACGACACCACCCGCCTGCGCCACGAGGACGCCTGCGACCTGGCCGTGCCCGACGGCAGCTTCGACCGGGTGCTGCTGTTCTTCCTGCTCCACGAGCTCCCACCGGAGAGCCAGCGGCGGGCGCTGGCCGAGGCGCTGCGCGTCTGTCGCCCGGACGGGCGCGTGGTGATCGTCGACTACGCGCGCCCCCCGGCGCTGCACCCGCTGCGCTGGGTGCTTACCCCGCTGTTCACGCGCCTGGAGCCGTTCGCGAAGGGGTTCTGGGGGCGCGCCATCGCGGAGCTCTTGCCCGAAGGATTCGCCGGCAGCGTGGCCCCCGAGCGCCGCTGGTTCGGCGGCCTCTACCGGGAGGTGACGCTGCGCCCGTGACCCGGGTCAGCTGCGGATGCCGACCCCGCGGTTGAGCAGGTGCAGCGCGAACAGGTAGAGGCCGACGATGAACAGGCCGATGATCGTGAACGCCGTGCCGATCGCGATGTCGCTACTGCCGATGAAGCCGTAGCGGAAGGCGTTGATCATGTACAGGATCGGGTTGAACAGCGAGACCCCGCGCCAGAACTCCGGCAGCAGCTCGAGGGAGTAGAAGATCCCGCCGAGGTAGATCAGCGGCGTCAGCACGAACGTCGGGATGATCGAGATGTCGTCGAAGCTCTTGGCGTAGACGGCGTTGATGAAGCCGCCGATGGCGAACAGCGACGCGGTCAGCACGGCAACGACCAGCACCAGCGCCAGGTTGTGCACCTGCAGGTCGCTCAGCACCGCGGCGACCGCGGTCACGGCGACGCCCACGGTCAGGCCGCGGGCGATGCCGCCGGTGACGTAGCCGAGCAGGATGATCGAGTTCGGCATCGGCGAGACCAGCAGCTCCTCGACGTGGCGCTGGAACTTCGCGCTGAAGAACGACGAGACCACGTTCGAGTAGGCGTTGTTGATGATCGCCATCATGATCACGCCGGGCACGATGAACTCGAGGTAGCGGTAGCCGTCCATCGGGCCGATGCGGTCGCCGATCAGGTGGCCGAAGATCAGGAAGTAGAGCGACGTGCTGATCGCCGCGGGCAGCACGGTCTGCACCCAGATGCGCAGGAAGCGGCGCACCTCCTTGACGACGATGGTCATGTAGGCGACGCGGTAGTCGAGCAGTCCCTTCATGCGTCGGCGTCCGTCTGGCGCAGCTTGCCGTCCTCGATCATCCGGATGAACAGCTCCTCGAGCCGGTTGCTCTTGTTGCGCATGCTGGTCACGCGCAGGCCGTGCGCGTCGAGGGCGGCGAACAGCGCGTTGAGTTGCTGGTCACGGTGCACGTCGGCCTCGATCGTGTTCGAGTCGCGCCGACGCAGCGCGAAGTCGGGGAGCTGCGGCACGGCCTCCACGGGCTCGGCGAGGTCGAGCACCAGGGTCTGTTGGTGGAGCTTGTTGAGCAGCGTCTTCATGTCGCTGTCCTCGATGATCTGCCCGTGGTCGATGATCGCGATCTTCTCGCACAGGCTCTCCGCCTCCTCGAGGTAGTGGGTGGTCAGGATGATCGTCGTGCCGGCAGCGTTGAGGTCGCGCAGGAAACCCCACATCGAGCGGCGCAGCTCGATGTCGACCCCCGCGGTAGGCTCGTCGAGGATCAGCAGGCGCGGCTCGTGGACCAGCGCGCGGGCGATCATCAGGCGGCGTTTCATGCCCCCGGAAAGGTTGCGCGCCATGCCGCTCCGCTTCTCCCAGAGCCCGAGCTGGCGCAGGTAGCGCTCGGCGCGCGGCCGGGCCTCGTCGACCGGGATGCCGTAGTAGCCGGCCTGGTTGATCAGGATCTCCTCGACCGGCTCCCAGACGTTGAAGTTGAACTCCTGCGGCACCAGGCCGATGTGGTGCTTGGCCGCGGCGAGGTCGGTCTCCATGTCGTGGCCGTAGACCTTCACCCGACCGCCGCTCTTGTTGACCAGCGAGCAGACGATGCCGATCGCCGTCGACTTCCCCGCCCCGTTGGGCCCGAGCAGGGCGAAGAAGTCGCCGTCACCGACGCGCAGGCTGATGCCTTTCAGGGCCTCGAAGCCGTTGCGGTAGGTCTTGCGGAGGTCGGTGATCTCGAGCGCGGGGGTCATGGACTGGCCGGGACGGGCATGGGGGTCGACAAACGGACAACATGCGGCCGGGGCCGCCCGATTTCAAGCCGGGTCGTCAGGCTGGACGGGCGTCCCGGCGCGCACGGGCAGCACCACGACGAAGCAGGCGCCCTCCCGGACGGTGGGATCGACGACGATGGTGCCGCCGTGGTACTCGACGATGCGCCGCGTGATGGCGAGGCCGAGGCCGCTGCCCTGCGGCTTCGAGCCGTCCTCGTTGACGATCTGGTGGAACCGGTCGAAGACGTGTTCGGCCTGGTCGGCCGGGATGCCCGGACCGTTGTCGGCCACCGTGAGCTGCGTCCAGCGCCGGCCCGGCTCGATGCGCACGGTGACCCGGCCCCCGTCGGGGGGCGTGAACTTGACCGCGTTCGAGAGCAGGTTGATGACCACCTGGATCAGGCGGTCGCGGTCGGCCTCGATCACCGCGTCATGCTCCGGGTGAACCCAGTCGAGCTCGATGCCGCTGTCGCGGAACAGCTGGCCGGTGGTCAGCGCCGC
>JAWVZO010000085.1:0-10132 GCA_033722135.1 Gammaproteobacteria bacterium
ACCGGGATGGTCAGGATGTCGTCGAGGCTCGCGCGCAGGCCGCCCGCCTCGAGCTCCGCCTGGCGTGCCGTCACGTCGATCTCGTGGTAGTGCATGGCGTGCAGCGTCGCCGCGGTCGGCGACGGCACCCACGCGCAGTTGGCGCCGGCCTTCGGGTGGCCGATCTTGGCCTCGACCATCGCCTTCATCTCGTCCGGCATGGCCCACATGCCCTTGCCGATCTGCGCCTTGCCGCGCATGCCGCAGGCGAGGCCGACATCGACGTTCCAGTCCTCGTAGGCGAGGATCCACGGCGCGCTCTTCATGTCGCCCTTGCGGATCATCGGCCCCGCCTCCATCGAGGTGTGCATCTCGTCGCCGGTGCGGTCGAGGAAGCCGGTGTTGATGAAGATGACGCGGTCGCGCGCGGCGCGGATACACGCCTTGAGGTTGACCGTGGTGCGCCGCTCCTCGTCCATGATGCCGACCTTGAGCGTGTTGCGCTCGAGGCCGAGGGCGTCCTCGACCCGGCCGAACAGCTCGCAGGTGAAGGCCACCTCGTCGGGGCCGTGCATCTTCGGCTTGACGATGTACATGCTGCCGCTGCGCGAGTTGCGGTGCTTGCCGAGCTGCTTGAGGTCGTGCAGCGCGATCAGCGCGGTGACCATGGCGTCGAGGATCCCCTCGGGGATCTCGTTGCCGTCGGCGTCGAGCACGGCGGGCGTGGTCATCAGGTGGCCGACGTTGCGCACCAGCAGCAGGCTGCGCCCCGGCAGCGTCAGCGTCGAGCCGTCCGGCGCGGTGTACTCGCGGTCCGCATTCAGCGCCCGCGCGACCTGCTTGCCGCCCTTGTCGAACGTCGCCTCGAGGTCGCCGCGCATCAGGCCGAGCCAGTTGGCGTAGACCAGCGCCTTGTCCTCGCCGTCGACCGCGGCGACCGAGTCCTCGCAGTCCTGGATGGTGGTGACGGCGGACTCGAGCACGACGTCCTTGACCCCGGCCGGGCTCTGCTTGCCGATGGGATGCTCCGGGTCGAGGTGGATCTCGACGTGCAGCCCGTGGCGGCGCAGCAGGACCAGGGTCAGCCTGCCGTCGGTCTCGTGGTAGCCGGCGAACTGGCCGCGGTCGGCGAGCCCGGTGACGGTGCCGTCGGCGAGCGTGACCTGCAGGGCGCCGTCGACGAGGTCATAGGCGGTGGCGTCGCCGTGGCGTCCTTTCGCCAGCGGCGCGCTGCGGTCGAGGAACGCCGCGGCCTCGGCGATGACGCGGTCGCCCCGCCTCGGGTTGTAGTCGCCGCCCTTCTCGCAGCCGTCCTCCTCGCCGATCACGTCGGTGCCGTAGAGCGCGTCGTAGAGGCTGCCCCACCGTGCATTGGCGGCATTGAGGGCGTAGCGGGCGTTGTTGACCGGCACCACCAGCTGCGGGCCGGCGACGGTGGCGATCTCCGGGTCGACGTTCTCGGTGGCGATGGCGAAATCCTCGCCCTCGGGCACCAGGTAGCCGATCTCCTGCAGGAAGGCCTTGTAGGCCGCGGCGTCGTGCGCCTGGCCGCGCCGCTCGACGTGCCAGGCATCGATCTTCGCCTGCAGGTCGTCGCGTTTCGCCAGCAACTCGGCATTGCGCGGGGCCAGGTCGCGCAGGAGGGTCGCCAGCGAGGACCAGAACGCCTCGGGCTCGATGCCGGTGCCCGGTGCGGCCCGGTCCCTGACCAGGTCATGCAGGGGCCGTGCGATCTGCAGGCCGTCGATCACCACGCGTTCACTCATCCCGAAACTCCTCCATACAAATCTTGTGGCCGGTGCGGCGTACCTGGGCACCGGGGTCGATACGCCCCGCCGGGGCGAAGGAAAGGGGGGGATGATAGCAGAGGCGGCAAGGCGGGGTCCCCGTGCGCGCTCAACCTCCGGGCATGGTCCCGGGCCACCAGCCACCGACCGCCTGGAGCGGCACCGGAGCGTCGCGCGGCGAAACCCAGGCGGCGACGGCACGGCGCCCGCCCGGCGCGACGCGTGGCGACCAGTCGAAGCGCGCCGAATGCCCCTGCTCCCGCGCCTCGAGAGGCACGCGCGCGTGATCGAGCACGACGAAATCGTGGCGCAGGGAGCGCCCGGCGTTCTCGCCCGACTGCACCGCCGTCTCGAGACCGAAGCCCAGCAAGGCCACGTGCAGTTCCAGCCGCCCCGCCCCGGCCGCGGCGCCTCGCGGCACGAACCGGGCGTCGACCACGCCGTCGGCGATGCGCAGCGTCAGCACCCCGGCCTCGCGGTCCGGCTCGAACTCGGGTTCGCGCCCCTGGAACCAGCCGCGCCACTCCTGCCCGGCGACGACGAAGCCGGGCGTGTAGACCGTGCTCACCTGCCCGGCATCGACGTAGCTGCGCTGGCGGCGGCTGTGGGTCGCGCTGGCGAACCGATCGGTCCAGCCGAGGTGGTTCCAGTAGTCGACGTGGAACGCCACGGGCACGATCTCGCGCCACAGGCGCGGGTCGTCGCGCAGGCGGCTGAACCAGCGGTCGGCGGGCGGGCAGCTGCTGCAGCCCTCGGAGGTGTAGAGCTCGACCAGCGTGGCCCGGGTCGCGGGACTGGCCAGTTCCAGCGGCGCCGCCCGCGCCAGAGGCACGAGCAGTAGAAGCAGAAGCAGCAACCGAACGGCCGTGGAAGCCAAGATCAGATCACCCCCCGTTTGGCGAGTTCATCGATCTGGACAGCATCCAGGCCGAGTCGTTCCCCGAGCACCGCGCGGGTGTGCTCGCCGAGACGCGGCGGCGGGCGCCGGTAGGTGACGGGCGTCGCCGACAGGTTCAGCGGGCTGGCCACCGACGGCACGGGTCCGCCATCGGCCTCGTCGAACTCGCGGCGCAGGCCGCGTGCTTGCACCTGCGGGTCGGCGAACACGTCGTCGAGGTTCTGGATCGGCCCGCAGGGGATGCCGGAACCGCCGAGGGCGTCCAGCCAGGCCCCGGTCGCGCCCTCCCGGAAGCGGGCCTCGAGCAACGGGACCAGCGTCGCCCGGTGCGCGACCCGGGCGGCGTTGGTCGCGAAGCGAGGATCGTCGGCCCACTCAGAGGCGCCGAGCCGGGTGCAGAGCCGCCTGAACTGGCCGTCGTTGCCGACCGCGACGACGAGGTGACCGTCCGAGGTCGCGAACGCCTGGTACGGGACGATGTTCGGGTGGGCGTTGCCGAGCCGGCCCGGCGGCACGCCCGAGACGAGGTAGTTCGACGCCTGGTTGGCGAGGCTCGCCACCTGGACGTCGAGCAGCGCGAGATCGATCCACTGCCCCTCGCCGGTCCGGTCGCGGTGGCGCAGGGCCGCGAGCACGGCGATCGCGGCGTTCAGGCCGGTCAGCACGTCGGCCAGGGCGACGCCCGCCTTCTGCGGCCCCCCGCCGGGCATCCCGTCGGCCTCACCGGTCACCGACATCAGGCCACCCATCGCCTGGATGATGAAGTCGTAACCGGGGCGGTCGCGGTAGGGCCCGTGCTGTCCGAACCCGGTGATCGAGCAGTAGACCAGGCCCGGATGGCGCCGCGAGAGCGTGGCGTAGTCGAGCCCGTAGCGGGCCAGGCCGCCGGCCTTGAAGTTCTCCAGGAGCACGTCGCTTCCCGCGGCGAGATCGCGGGCGATCGCCTGCCCCTCGGGGTTGGCGAGGTCGAGGGTCACCGAGCGCTTGTTGCGGTTCGCGGCGAGGAAATAGGCCGAACGGTCGGTGTCCCTCCCCTGCCCGTCACGCAGGTACGGCGGTCCCCAGTGCCGGGTCTCGTCGCCGTCGCCGGGCCGCTCGATCTTGACCACGTCGGCGCCTAGATCGGCGAGGATCTGGCTGGCCCACGGACCGGCCAGCACCCGCGAGAGATCGAGCACGCGCACGCCGTCGAGTGCTCCGGTCGCGCTGTCGCGCTGCTCTTCCACCGCTGCCGTCGTTTGCCCTGCTTCCGTAGCGGCCCAGTCTACCCCACCACCGGGGGCGCGGTGCTATAGTCGCCCGCCACGCCGTCCGGCGGTGCGCTCATGGGCCCGCCCTTCCGGTACCACGGTGGCGTTCCCCGGCGATTTGTGGAACATATACCGATCGTCCACCCCCCGGCATCGCGCCCCATCCTCCCGAGAGCGAGATGAAAGAACCCGAACAGCCGCCCCTCTCCCTGACCATGCGCATCCTGCTGGGCGCCTTCTGCGGCCTCAGCGCCACCCTGCTCTTCCTGTGGCTGATGCACCTCCCCTTCGGCTACAAGCCGCTGAAGTTGGCGATCACCGGCTGGTCCCAGGCCTCGCCGCGGATCGACGTGGTGTTCGGGCTCTGCCTGTTCCTCGCCGTCGGCGGCTACTACGGCATCCGCCGTCTTCCGGGAGAGTGGAAGACCCGGCTGCTCTACTTCAGACCGCGCTACGCCCACCCGGCCCACGAGGCGTTCTTCGGTCTCAAGGAGCCGCCGTTCGATCGCAAGCCGCTGCTGACCGCCTACCCCGAGGTCAAGGACGCCGCCTACCACCCCGAGGTCCAGTTCGCGACCTGGCACAAGCTGCTCGACAAGCACGCCGACGTCGCGCTGGTGGGCGGCACCCGGACCGGCTGGAACCTGCTGCGCGATTTCTACCTGGTCGCGCTGCTCTTCCTGGCCGCGTTCCTGGCGAGCTGGCCGTTCAACGGTGGCGTGAACATCGCGCTCGCCTTCTCCTACCTGTTCCTGTTCGGCGTCCAGACGCTGTTCCTGATGTTCAGCGCCCGAGGCGCCGCGCGGCGCCTGGTCCACAACGTCCTCGCCGTCGAGCTGGGCATCGCCGGTCCGACCGGGGTCCGCAAGCAGGACAAGCCGGACAAGCGGACGAAGCAGGGCAAGAAGCGCAAGCGTTTCTGAAACGCCGCGTGCCCGACTCTAATCCCGCGTCAGCAGCCTGGCGAGGCTCGGGCAGCCGAGGTCGGTCGCCTGGGCCAGGAACAGTTCCGCCGTAGCCAGCGCGTCGAGCAGCGCGTTGTGCGCGCGGTAGCGTGGCAGACCGCGCCGCGCCCGCGCCCCGCCGAGGCGCAGCGACCCGCGCTCGGGCCGGAGGCCCTGCCTACGCATCGCGGCGTACTCCAACGCCAGCGTGTCGATCGCCGGCCCGACGAACGGCGCGCCGTACAGCTCGCGGCAGGCGCGCGACAGGAACCCCAGCTCGGTCGCGACGTGGTGGCCGACCAGCACGCGCCCCGAGAGAGCGGCGAGCAGTTCGCCGATCACCGCCTCCGCGGGCCGCCCCTCGGCGGCGAGGTCGTGGGTGATGCCGTGGATCACCACGGTCCGTGCCGTGAGCTCGCCACGCGGCCTCACCAGCCTGTGCCGTACCGTGTCGAGGCGCACGGTCTGCTCCACCACGAGCAGGTAACCGGCACTGAGGATCTCGTGCCGGTCCGGGTCGGTGCCGGTGGTTTCGAAATCGAGGACGAGGTACTCGACCTCGCGCCAGTCGGCACCGAGGTCGACGGTGGGATGCGCGAGGTAGTCGCGCAGCGCACCGCCCGCCCGGGCCAGGCTCGTGCGGCGGCGCCACTCGAGCCGCGACCGGCGCCACCATGTCAGCATGGTGGACGATTCAGCCGAAGGTGCTGGTCTGGAAGCGCGAGGCGAGCGACCCCTGCATGGTCCGAACCACCGCGAAGGCCTCCTTGAGGTGGCTGCGCTCGAACGGCGAGAGTTCGTCTGGCGACATGAAATTGTCGGGTTTCTCACCGTCGCGGATCTGCTGTGCCTGGTGCTGGATCCGTACGTGGCTGATGAACTCGAGCGCATCGCGCAGGTCCTGCGCGCCCTTCGCGCTGACGCCGCTCCCCTCCAGCGACGAGGAGAGCCGCTCCTGGGTGTTGACCGCGTCGATTCCCGCGGCGAGCGCGTAGACCCGGGCGAGATCGACGATCGGGATGATGCCGTTGTGCTTCATGTCGAACGTGTGGTCGTGCTCGCCGCCCTTGATCAGCACGAAGTTGCGGAAGAACCCGAGCGGTGGCTGGTGGCTCAGCGCGTTGGCCGCCATGTGGGCGAGGAAGATGCTCTTGCCGCGGGTCAGCTCGAGGAAGTGGTCGCGCAGTTTCTTGAACAGCGTCTCCTCGCCGTAGATGCAGCGCAGGTCGAAGAAGACGCAGGTCAGCATCAGCGCCTTGGGTTCCGGCTGGTTGACCCACTTGTCGAAGTAGCCGCGCCAGGTGGCGAGCGGCTGGCGCCATTCGTCGGTCATCGCCATCATCTCGCCCGGGCAGTAGACGTAGCCGCAGGCGTCGAGACCGTCGCAGACGCGGCGCGAAAGGGCGCGGAAGTAGTCGCCGTGCTCGGCCTCGTCGTAGGCGTCGTCGATCACCATGCAGTTGTCCTGGTCGGACTTGGCGGTCTGCTCGTTGCGTGCCTGGGAACCGGCCGCGATCCAGGCGTACGGCACCGGGGGCGAGCCGAGCTCCTCCTCGGCGAGTTGCAAGAGGCGCGTGGTGACCGCGTCGCCGAGCGCGGTGATGACGTGGCCGATGCTCTGCGCCGTGGCGCCCGCGCCGGCGAGGCTGACCAGGATCTGCGGGATCTTCGCGGTTGCCTCGCGCATTCGGTCCACCGAGCGCTGCTTGTAGATGTCCCCGACGAGATAGACCGCGGAGGCCGCCTGCCGCTCGGTCAGGTCGGTCGCGGTGATCATCCCGGCGGCGATACCGCCGTCGACCACCGGCAGGTGATGGACGTTCTTGCGTGCCATCAGCAGCATCGCCTCGAAGGCGAAGTCGCCGACCTGCACCGTCAACGGGTCGGGGGTCATCACCTCGCTCACGGGGCGGTGACAATCGACCTGTTCGGCGATGACCCGGTTGCGCAGGTCGCGGTCGGTCACGATCCCGACCAGGCGTTCGCCCTCGGTGATCAGCATCGACGAGACGCGGTGCTCGCTCATGCGTCGCGCCACGTCGCAGATGGTGCTCGTCGGCGGCTCGCAGATCGGTTCGCGCGCCAGGAGGTCCCTGACCGGCGTGGTCATCAGGTTGATCGCGTGCGACGGATCCGCCGTCTCCGGCTGGTACTGGATCGCGCGGCCCAGCGACTTCTCGCCGAGCACGCCGAAGAAGTAGGCGATCTGCGGGTGCGCCTCGCACAGGGCGTCGATCTCGGCGATCGGCAGCAGGTAGACGAGGCAATCCTCCAGCGCCTCGACGCGGTTCTGCACCGTGCCTCCCTCGAGGAGCGCGCGGTAGCCGAACAGGTCTCCCTCGGCGAGACGCGCGAGCAGCTCGCCGTCGGGCCGGGTCACTTCCACCGCGCCGCTGCGCAGGATGTGCAGGTGATCGATGGCCTGGCCCGGCTCGAGGACCGTCGACTCGCGCTTGAAGTAACGGATCTCGATCTTGCCCACCAGCGTTGACAGCGAGCCGTCCGGAAGCTGGTCGAAAGGGTGGTGGGCGGCGAGAAAATCGCGGATCTCGAGCAGTTCGACGTCCATGGGGAAGGTCCTGGGCTGGGTGCGACGCTTGGGGAGCGTCAATGGTAACGCGGGACGATGGCGTTGCCGAGGCGGCACGGGGCGATTCGCGATACTCCCCGGCCCGGCTCTGTCCTCGTCGCTCCCGGCGGGGCATGGATGTGATCTGCGTTCGTGGCCCGCGCGCGTTCCGACCCGTCGCGGTCCCGGTTCGTCGCGATCGCCCGGCGCGGAGCACGCTCCAGAAAAAACGAACCCCGCCGAAGCGGGGTTCGCATCAACCTTCTGGAGGTCGATTAGTGGCCAGTGGCGGCACCGGCACCCTTCGGGACACGGATGTCCTCGACGAGGTGCTGGATGTGCTCTGGCGGATCGCCGGTGATGCGCGAAACGGTCAGCGCGACGACGAAGTTGAACGCCGCGCCGACGGCGCCGAACGCGTTCGGCTCGATCCCGAGGAACCAGTTCTGCGGCATGCTGCCCATGAACTCGGTACCCGGCACGAACATGATGCCCTTGTGCTGGAACACGTAGAGCAGCGTGATCGTGATACCGGAGATCATGCCGAGGATAGCGCCCTCGCGATTCACGTGAATCGAGAAGATGCCCATCATCAGCGCCGGGAAGATCGACGACGCGGCCAGACCGAACGCCAGGGCCACCGTGCCCGCCGCGAAGTCTGGCGGATGGAGACCGAGATACCCGGCCAGGGCGATCGCGCCGGCCATCGCGATACGCGACGCAAGCAACTCCGCCTTCTCCGAGATTTCCGGCATGAACACGCCCTTGAGCAGGTCGTGCGATACCGCCGATGCGATCGCCAGCAGCAGGCCCGCTGCCGTCGACAGCGCCGCCGCGAGACCACCGGCCACGACGATCGCGATGACCCAGTTCGGCAGCCCGGCGATCTCCGGGTTGGCGAGCACCAGGATGTCGCGGTCGATCTTGGTCATCTCGTTGCCATTCCAGCCGTACTGCTGGGCCAGCTGCTGCATCTGCGGGTCTTTGTCGTTGTAGTACTGGATGCGGCCGTCGTTGTTCTTGTCTTCGAACGCCAACAGGCCGGTCTGCTCCCAGTTCTTGAACCACTGCGGGGCTTCCTCGTACTGCAGCCACGCATTGCTGGTCCCGAAGTCACCCGGGTGGATGGTGTTGGTCAGGTTCAGGCGGGCCATGGCACCGACCGCGGGGGCGGCGGTGTACAGGATCGCGATGAACAGCAGCGCCCAGCCAGCGGAGGCACGGGCGTCCTTGACCTTCGGCACGGTGAAGAACCGGATGATGACGTGCGGCAGGCCGGCGGTACCGATCATCAGGGAGAGCGTGTAGACCACCATGTTGGTCGTGCTCAGCCTGAACTTGTCGGAGTAGCTACCGAAGCCCAGTTCCGTCAGCACCTGGTCGAGACGGTCGAGCAGGTAGGTGCCGCTGCCGTCCGCCATCGTGCTGCCGAGACCCAGCTGCGGGAGCGGGTTGCCGGTCAGCTGCAGCGAGATGAAGATCGCCGGGATCGTGTAGGCGGTGATCAGCACGCAGTACTGGGCGATCTGGGTGTAGGTGATGCCCTTCATGCCGCCGAGAACCGCGTAGATGAACACGATGCCCATGCCGATGTAGAGGCCGGCGTCGTAGCTCACCTGCAGGAAGCGGGAGAACGCCACGCCGATACCCTTCATCTGGCCGATAACGTACGTCACCGAGGCGATGATCAGGCAGATGACCGCGACGATGCGGGCCGCCTGCGAGTAGTACCGCTCACCGATGAACTCCGGCACCGTGAACTTGCCGAACTTCCGGAGGTACGGGGCCAGCAGCATCGCAAGCAGCACGTAACCGCCGGTCCAGCCCATCAGGAACACCGCGCCGCCGTAGCCGTAGAAGGCGATCAGGCCGGCCATCGAGATGAACGACGCCGCGGACATCCAGTCGGCCGCGGTGGCCATGCCGTTGGCGACCGGGTGGACGCCCTTGCCGGCCACGTAGAACTCGCCGGTCGTGCCGGCGCGAGCCCAGATGGCGATGCCGATGTAGAGCGCGAAGGTCGCGCCCACAACGACATAGGTCATTGTTTGCAGATCCATGATTCGCTATCCCCCGATTACTCTTCGACGCCGTGCTCGCGATCGAGCCTGGCCATCGACTTGGCGTAGATGACCAGCAGGATCAGGAACGTGTAGATGGAGCCCTGCTGCGCAAACCAGAATCCGAGCGGGTAACCGCCGATCTTGATGCTGTTCAGGGGTTCCACAAGGATGATGCCGAAGAGGTAGGAAGCGACGAACCAGACCGCGAGCAGAATCGAGATCAGTCGCAGGTTCGCTTTCCAGTAGGCTTCGGCAGAGGCATTTAAACTCATCGAATGTCCTCCTCGATTGAAAGAGCCTGGTACCGGATGTGCACGCCGTCGGTTCCTTCCCCAATTTGAAGAGTTCCTAACCTGGCCCGGCACGGGGCCAGGGGCAGGGGACGACACATCACGGCCAATAAGAATGCACATCGTGGGCCAACCCGGCTCCACAAGAAGAAATATCCATAGTTTCAGTAGATTGAATGTCTACAACGGGATCACCCGGGACCGCATCCGTTACCCTCGGTAACGTCGACGGCGGCCCAGGGTAACGCCTGGATGTTACGTGGGGTAACATCACGGCCGCTACGCGCGGCCGGCACGCTTACCGCCGCGGGGTGCCTCCGCTATGCTGGTGGCTGCCGACCGGCCGGTCGCC
>JAWVZO010000086.1:0-10084 GCA_033722135.1 Gammaproteobacteria bacterium
CCCATGAAAGTAAATAATTTGTAATAATTTATTTTCTGTTATTATCTTCACGCTTTGTAAATTCCACGTTTTTTATTTAAAGAAAGGAACGGAAACGATGCCACGTCGCAAGTCGGTCGAGAAAATGTCCGCCGAGGAACTTTACGAACTGGCTCGCCTGCGCGAACAGGAGGAGGCCGCTGCGGTCGACCAGTCCAAGGAACAGATCGCGGAACTGAAGGCCCAGCGCAAGCAGCTCGTGGCCGAGAACCGGAAGGCGCTGAAGGCGATCGACAAGGAGATCGCACGACTGCAGGGCGGAAAGAAGCGCCGTGGTCGGCGCGCCGGCGGAGCGAAACGCGGCGAACTCAGCGCCCGTGCGCTGGAGCTGGTCAAGAAACACGGACCGATCAAGGGGCGCGATCTCAAGGCACGCATCGAGAAGGAGGGGATCGATGCCACGTACCTCTCCCAGACACTCGCCGCGCTGAAGAAGAAGGGCGAGATCGACACGCCGAGCCGGGGTGTCTACCAGGCCGCCTGAAGCGCCTCATGCGCCTCTATCTGGTCCAGCACGGACGTTGCGTTGACAAGGCAGAGGATCCCGAGCGTCCGCTCAGCGACGCGGGGCGCCGGGAGGTGGAGACCGTCGCCGACATCGCGGCCCATTTCGGCCTGCAGGTCGACCGGATCGATCACAGCGGCAAGCTCCGCGCACAGCAGACGGCGGAATGCCTCGGCAGGGTGCTGGCTCCTGCCGACGGCATCGCTGCCAGGGAGGGGCTCGCACCGAACGACGATGTCGGGGCCTTCGCGAGCGAGGGTCTCGATCGCGGGCGGCTGATGGTGGTCGGTCATCTCCCGTTCCTCGAACGGCTGGCCGGCCTGTTGCTGACCGGTGACCCGGGGCGTCGCATCTACCGCATGCAGAATGCCGGAATCCTCGCACTGGAGCGCGACGAACAGGACACGTGGTCCATCCGCTGGGCCGTGACGCCGACCCTGGATTGACGTCGCCGATGAGATGGCGGTGGAACCGGCGGGCTGGCCGAACTCGTCGCGGCGGTGGATCTCCTCCCGTTGCGCGATCGCCGGTACGAGACCCACGGACCGTGGCCCGGGGCCGGAGATGACCGGCGAGGAGGGGAGGGGCGGCCTCGAGCGCGAGATGGGCCTCGACCACGCTGACTTCTGGCGTCTCCTGCCCCAGGCGCTCGGGCCACACGCCTGGAAGCGCGAGGGAAACCGCGTCACGGTCGAGATCGGCGGCGGCCACGTCGAGATCGAGCTCGGTCCGCAGAGGGAGCGGCGCATCGCCCTGATGACGATCCCCGCCACGCCGGTCAGCATCTCCTGGCGGGGCGTTGACCGGGATACCCGCGCACGGTTCCTCGAGCGCTTCGACAGCTACTACAGGCGCGGCGGCGGCTAGCCGAACCCCGGTCCGACCCGCGGGCTCAGCCTCCGGCCACGGGGGGCCAGAGCGCCACCTCGTCGCCCTCCGCGAGGGGCCGGGTGCCGGCCGCGTCGGGGGCGACGTAGAAGCCGTTAACCAGGATCAGGTGCACCTGTTCGCGGGGCAGCGCGAATCGCTGGATCAGCGTCTCCGGGGTGGCCCCATCGTCGACCTCGACCACGAGTTCGCCCTTTTCCGCTGCCGGCAGCAGCGGACGCAGCGAGGCGAAGAGCTTCAGCTTGACGCGCATGCCATCCGCTTCATCAAAGCTGCACCGTGCAGCCGACCAGCGCCTCCATGATGCGCGTCGGATCGCGCTTGAGGCGCGCCTTCCATGGCCCGAGCCGCTGGCGGGACTGGATCAGCCCCCGAATCGCGCCGACGTGTTCGGTGATTCCGACGCCGGTGGCGCCGACCAGGCGATCCTCGTCGAACTGGAGGTTCAGGTAGCGGAAACGCTCACGGTCGAGTAGCTGCGTGCTGTCGCCGCCGTCGACACCGTCCCACGAACCGAACGAAGAGGAGATCAGCCCCAGCGTGGCGAGCACGTTCATCGCCAGCCCGCCGGGGTAGGGGGTCGGGTGGATGGCCATGTTCATCGCCGCGCAGCGTCCCTGGTCGGCGGCGACCGGCTGGATGGCGTGGACGAGCCGGTTCCCGGTGCTGAAGTCGCGTCCCTGGGCGACGTCGCCGGCCGCGTAGATGCCCGGCATGCTGGTGTGCATGAACTCGTCGACCAGGACGCCTGTGTCGGTCTCGATGCCGGCCCCCTCGAGGAAGTCGATGTTGGGGGTGACGCCGGCAGCGAGGATCAGCAGTTGCGCGGGCACCGTGCTGCCGTCGTCGAGTTCGACCGCGAGGCGGTCGCCGCTGCCGTCGATGCCGCTCACCGACACGCCGGTGCGCACCGTGACGCCGTTCTTCTCGCACCACGCCTGCAGCAGGCCCCCGGCGTTTTCGTCGAGCATCCGCGCGACCATCCGTTCGGCGGTCTCGACCACGGTCAATTTGACGCCGCGCGCGGCGAGGGCCTCGAGCACGATGCAGCCGATGAACCCGGCCCCGAGCAGCACCACCTCGGCGCCCTCGTCGGCCAGTTCGGCGATGGCCCGCGCGTCGGCCAGCGTCCAGCAGGTCTGTACACGCGGGTCGTCGATGCCCGGGATCGGCGGCCGGTTGGGGCGTGAACCGGAGGCGATGAGCAGGTGGTCGTATCCGAGGGTGTCGCCGTCGTCGAGGACGATGTTCGAGGCCCCGGTGTCGACGCGCGTGACGCGCGCATTGCGCAGATCGATGCGCTGTTTCTCGAAATGGGCCGGATCGTGGCGCAGGTGCGTGCCGGCCTCGTCGATATGGCCCTCGAGCAGGTACGGGATCGCCATCCGCCCGTACGGCGGCTCCGGCTCGTCGCCGAGCAGGATGATCCCGGCCGACGGGTCGGCCTCGCGTAAGGTTTCGGCGGCGATCACGCCGGCCGGGCCGTTGCCGATGATGACGTGTTGCATGGAGGTCTCCTGCACGACGCGGAGAAGAGGGCCCCCGCCCGCGGGCGGGGGCCCGGATCAGGCTGATGTGAGGGTCACAGCCCGAGGCGTTTGCGGGTCGCGTCGGTGGGTACGCCCTCGTCGCTCCAGCCGCGTAGCTGGTAGTACTCCGGCAGCATCTCGCCGAGCCTGTTGACCAGCCCCTTGGCCGGGCCGGTCTTGGCCGCCTCGCCGGTGAGACGAGGCGGCAGCGAGTCGTCCTTGGAGCTCAGGCCCGCGCGCAGGTTGAAATCCCGCTCCATGTTCCAGACCCGCTCGCCGAGTTCACCCAGGCTCTCCACCGACCATTCGCCCTCGCAAGCCGCGTCCAGCTGCGGCGCGACGTCGGCCAGCGTCCACGCGAACGACGTGAAGATGCAGATACCCGCCGAGTCGAACGCCGCCGTCGCGTCCTGGAACGCCTTGACCAGCTCCGCCTTGCCCTCGGTCACGTGCGGGTCGGTCTTGACCGGGATGCCGAGCACCTCGGAGGCGACGGTGTAGCCGCGCAGGTGGCACGCGCCGCGGTTGCTGGTCGCGTAGGCCAGCCCCATGCCCTGGATGGCGCGCGAGTCGTAGGCCGGAAACTCCTGCCCTTTGACCGACATCGACAGCTCCGGCTTGCCGTACTTCTCGCACAGGCGTTTCGAGCCCAGGCCGAGCTCCGTGCCGAAGCCCTCGCCCTTGCCGGTCTTCTCCACCAGGTCCGCCAGTGCCCTGGCCGAACCGAACGCGAGATCGTCCTGGGTGTCGACGCCCTCCAGCGCACCCACGTCCTTGAGCTCCATCGCCGCGCTCAGCGTCGCCCCGAACGAGATCGGATCCATGCCGTAGGCGTTGCAGAGGAAGTTCGCGTAGGTCAGCGCCTCGAGGTCGTCGATCCCGGTGTTCGCGCCCAGCGCCCAGGCGTTCTCGTATTCCAGGCCTCCCGAAGCGCCCCAGTACTCGGGCTTGTTCTCGACCGTGAAATGGTTCTTGTCGAGGCGCGAGATCCGCCCGCACGCGATCGTGCACGCGAAGCACGCCGCGTTGGTCACCAGGTTCGGCTTGCCGTCGCTCGCGCGTGGCTCGTGCATCGCCTCGCCCGAGATCTTGCCGGCTCCCTCGAACTGCACGTCGCGGTGGTTGCGCGTCGGCAGCGCCCCGGTCTCGTTGATCACGTTCATCAGCACCTGGGTGCCGTAGGTCGGCAGCCCCTGGCCGGTCACCGCGTTGTCGGCCAGCACCTTCTTGGCCGCCGTCGTCGCCTCCATGAAGCGCGCCGGGTCCTTCACCGTCCTGACGCCCTGCGTGCCGCGGATCGCCACCGCCTTGAGGTTCTTGGAGCCCATCACGGCCCCCACGCCGGAGCGTCCCGCCGCCCGGTGCAGGTCGTTGACCACACAGGCGTAGAGCACACCGTTCTCGCCGGCGGGACCGATCGACGAGATGCGGATCTGCGGATCCTGGTGCCGCTTGTGGACCCACTCCTCGGTATCCCATGTCGTCCGGCCCCAGATCTCCTCAGCGGAGTGCAGCTCTGCCTCGCCGTCCTCGACGAAAAGGTAGACCGGCTGGTCCGCCTTGCCCTCGAAGATGAACATGTCCCAGCCGGCGAACTTCATCTCCGCGCCGAAGTAGCCGCCCGAGTTGGAACAGGCGATCGCGCCGGTCAGCGGCCCCTTGGTGATCACCGAGTAACGCCCGCCCGTCGAGGCGATCGTCCCGGTCAGCGGCCCCGTGGCCATGATCATCTTGTTCTCCGGGGAGAGCGGGTCGACCTTCGGGTCGACCTCCTCGACGAAGTACTTGGTCGCCAGGCCTCGCTGCCCGAGGTACTGGGCCGCCCAGTCCATGTTGAGCGGCTCCGAGGTGCAGGTGCCCTCGGTCAGGTTGACGCGCAGAACCTTACGTTGCCATGCCATCGCTCTTCTCCTCTGTTACTGCGCCGTCGCCGAGGAGAGGCTCTCGCCCGCCCAGCGCCGCATCCGGTCCAGACCCGTCATGTCCGCGTCCTGGTAGGTGATCGCACCCGTCGGGCATGCGTGCGCGCACGCCGGGTCCCCGTCGCACAGGTTGCACTTGATCACCTTGCCGCTGTGCGAGGCGTAGTTGATCGTGCCGAACGGGCACGCGATGGTGCACACCTTGCATCCCACGCACACCGTATCGTGCACCACCTTCGCCCCGGTTCCGGCGTCGATCGTGATCGCCTCCACCGGGCAGGCGTGCAGGCACCAGGCCTCGCTGCATTGCGTGCACGTGAACGGTGCGTAGCGCCCCTCGTCGTGGAACGCGAACACCTTGATCCGCGAACGCGACGGCGCCATGAACCCCTCCTGCGCCAGTGAACAGGCCATCTCGCACTGCATGCAGCCAGTGCACTTCTTAGGGTCTAGGACGAGTGATCTCTGCATCGGGGGAATCTCCTGATAGTCGCTTCGACGCGCCCGGCTTGTTCGTGCTCGAAATGAGATGCCGGGTCGAATTTGGCCCGTTCTGGGACGGGTGATACGTAGAAGTCTAAATTAAGCAGACCGGGACGCGCTTAACAAGCCATTTGGGCAGGCGGTGCGGCGATCAGCGGGGATCCGTACCCTCCGTCGTCCCCGTGACGTGCCCCGGATGGGCCGGCCGATCACCCCGTGGCACGAGTGACGGACCGCACCGCGCACGATCGGCAAAGCCACGTCGCGTCATTCCCGCCCGGAGCGAGCCTGGTTACGCGAGACCGGATGTCGGCCGCGAGGGGAGGGCGCGCGACGGGACGCGGGAATGCGTCGGCAGAGGGCCGGCCGGGTGGATCATGCGGGGCAGAGTGGCCAGGTCGGCCCGGTGCGGAGCGTCCATGCCGCGGCTCGGCACCGCCCGTCCTGGATCACAGGCGCTTGAGGTAGACCTTGGAGTTGCGCTGGTAGTTGTAGAGCGATTTCCTGCTCACCGGGAGGTCGTCGACCATCGCCTCGCGGAACCCGCGCTCGGCGAACCAGTGCGCCGTCTGCGTGGTCAGCACGAACACGGCCCCGAGCCCCGAGTCGCAGGCCTGCCGCTCGATCCGTTCGAGGAGCAGTTCTCCCCGGCCGCCGCGCATGTAGTCAGGGTGCACGGCGAGGCAGGCGAGCTCGCCCATACCCTCGTCGGGGAACGGGCGCAGGGCGCTGCAGCCGATCACCGCGCCATCGCGCCGCAACACCGTGAAATAGCCGATTTCCGTCTCCAGCTGCTCGCGCGAGCGCTCGACGAGGACGCCCTTGCGTTCCAGCGGCTCGATCAGCTCGAGGATCCCGCCGATGTCGTCGACCGTGGCCTGGCTGACGGTGTCGTAAGGCGCGGCGGTGATCATGGTCCCGACCCCGTCACGGGTGAACAGCTCGAGCAGCAGCGCGCCATCGGTGTCCCTGCCGACCAGGTGCGCCCGGCGCACGCCCTGCCGTACCGCCTCGAGCGCGCCCGCGAGCGCACGCTCGTCGTCCCCGCCGAGCGGCTGGTGGGCGGCCGCGTCGGCCTCGTCGGGGCGGATCTGGCGCACCAGGCTGCCGTCGGGAGCTCGCAGGCCGTCGCCTTCGATCAGGCAGATCAGCTTGTCCGCGCGGACGGCCACGGCGACCTGTCCGGCCAGTTCCTCGAACGGGAGATTGAACACCTCGCCGGTGGGCGAATAGCCGATCGGGGAGAGGATCACCACCGCGCCGTCGGCGAGTTGCCGGGCGATGGCGTCGGCGTCGATCCGCCGGACGGTGCCCGTGTGGCAGTAATCGACGCCGTCGCGCACGCCTAGGGGCCGGGCGGTGACGAAATTGCCCGTCACCACGCGCAGGCGGGCCCCGGCCATCGGCGAATTGGCCACCCCCATGGAGAGCAGTGCCTCGAGCTCGACGCGCACGGCGCCGGCGGCCTCCTTGACGCCATCGAGAGCCTGGGCGTCGGTGATACGCAAGCCGGCGTGGTAGCGCGAGGCGACCCCGCGCGCCTCGAGTCGGCGCTCGATCTGGGGCCGGATACCATGCACCAGCACGATGCGCACGCCGAGGGCCGAGAGCAGGGCCACGTCGTGGACCAGCCCGGCATAGCCATCACCCTCCAGCGCCTCGCCCGGGAAGGCGATGACGAAGGTCCTGCCGCGGTGGGCATGGATGTACGGCGAGGAGTGGCGGAACCACGCGACGTGTTGCCGATGTGCGTCGGGTGGCATGTCGGAGGGCATGATGCGTTCTTTCTCTACAGCGACTTAGCAGAGAAAGTTAAACTACGGAGCGACTCGCGGGCAAGCGCTTCGTTCAGGTCTCGGTGCAGCTCGAGGCGATCAGCCCTGAGAGCAGCTCGACTCCGCGGCGCACCTGGTCGAGCTCGATGTACTCGTCCGGCTGGTGGGCCTGGCCGATGCCTCCGGGGCCGAGGACCACGGTATCGAGACCGAGTTGCTGCAGGAAGGGCCCCTCGGTGGCGAACGGAACGGCCTCCGCCCGCTGGCCGGTCAACGACTCGGCGAGCCGCACCATCGGGCTGTCCGGTGCGGTCTCCATGCCTGGCAGACCCGGGAACAGCGACTCCACTTCCAGCACCAGGCCACTGCCCTCGAGCCGTGTCGCCAGCCGCTCGCGCAGGGTGTCGCGGAGGGCGTCCAGGTCCATGCCGGGGAGGGGGCGCAGGTCGATGCGCAGCTCGCACTCGCCGCAGATCCGGTTCGGGTTGTCCCCCCCGTGGATGTGGCCGAGGTTCAGGGTCGGACCGGGGATCTCGAAGGCGGGGTTGGTCCACTCCGAGGCCAGCTCGCGCCGCCATGCCATAAGTTCGCCGATCACCTCGTGCATGCCCTCGATGGCGTTGTTGCCGAGCGCGGGGTTGCTCGAGTGACCGGAGCGCCCGACGAGGCGGATGCCCTCCATCAGCACCCCCTTGTGCATGCGTACCGGCGCGAGTCCGGTGGGCTCGCCGATCAGCGCGAGGCTGGCGCGGGGACGGCCCGCGGCGAGCAGCTCCCGGGCGCCGCACATGCCGCTCTCCTCGTCGGCGGTCGCGAGCAGCACCAGCGGTTGGCGCAGTTTGCCGGAGGCGAAGCGCTCGGCGGCGGCGAGCGCGACGGCGAAGAAGCCCTTCATGTCGGCGGTGCCGAGGCCGTAGAGGCGGTCGTCCCGCGATTCGACGACGAACGGGTCGCTGCGCCAGCGGGTGGTGTCGTACGGCACGGTGTCGGTGTGGCCGGACAGCACCAGGCCTCCGGGACCGTCGCCCAGGGTGGCGATCAGGTTGACCTTGTCGGGATGGTCCGGGATCGGCAGCCACTCGATCCTGAAGCCGAGCGCTTCGGCCCACTCGGCGATCAGTTCGCAGACCGCGCGATTGCCCATGTCCAGCGCCGGGTCGACGCTGCTCACCGATGGGGTGCCGACCAGGCGGGCGATCATCTCGCCGGTATTCGGTAGCACGGAAGTCATCGACGCATTCTGGTGACGGGGGCTGGGAATGGCAAGGCGATGGGCCCCGGCACATGCGTTAAGTCAAGCTGTCAATATCACTCGAAGAACGGCTAGAATCGGTTGCGGGAGGAAACACCTCTGCCATGATCGCGGTGGCCCATCGTTGCGGCCCCGTGATGTTGCGTCGCAATATACGGTCAGGGAAGGGCCGTTGAGGGAGGGATCAAGCACGTGCGCAGACGTATTCTAGGAGGCGTGCTGGCGCTGCTGGCCGTCGTGACCGTCCAGCCCGTCGGGGCGGTGGGCATCGGCCAGGCCAAGGTCGAATCGTTCCTCGGAGAACCCCTGCGGGTTCGCGTCGCGCTCTCGTTCAACCCGGGCGAGAACATCGCCAACGCCTGCGTGCGCATCGCCTCGCCACCCGGCCGCGAATCCCCGTTCATCCCCGACCTCGCGCGTGCCCGGTTCCAGATGATCGAGGGCCCCGGGGGACCCGAACTGCTCATCACCACCCGCCGTCCCTACACCGATCCGATCCTCGTCTTCCCGCTGAAGGTTGGTTGTGGCGAGGGCGGGGTGTTCCGCGAGATCTCGCTGCTGATTGATCCGCCCGGCATGGCCGCCCCGACGCGCGCGCCCCGGGCCGCGCCCCCGCCGGCCCCCGAGAGGCGCGGCGCCGCATCACCGACCCAGACCACGCCGCGCCCCGCGCCGGCCGTCGACGTCGAGGGCGGTGAGTGGTACGTCGACCGAGGCGAGACCCTGAGCGGGATCATTCTCAGGAGCGGGCTCGACGGGGGGGATCGACGCCGCCGGCTCGAGCTGATCGACGAGGTCGTGGCGGCGAACCCGGACGTGTTCCGGGGCCGCGGGCCCGACTACCTTCCCGCCGGCGCCACGTTGACGCTGCCCGGCTGGAACGGCCGGAAGGGTCCGGGTGAGACGCCGGTGCTCGAGGCGCCGCCGGAGGAACCCGACGCGCAGGCCGAGGCCCCGCCCGAAGCGCCTGCGGCAAAGGACGAGGAGTTCCGCCTCGAGCTCTCCGGCGACCGTCCCGAGGGCACGATCGTCACTCCCGAGATGAAGGCACTCGAGGACGAACTCGCCAAGCTCAACGCGGTCTCCGAGGAGGAGCGCCAGCTCAATGCCGAGTTGCAGGAGCGCCTGCTCCGCCTGCGCCAGCAGGCGGCCGAGCTGCAACTGGTCGCCGAGCAGATGGCGCGGGACAGCGAGCAGCTCGCCGGGCAGGCGCGGGAGCCGGACGACGCAGCGGCCCCGGGTAGCGAGGCCTCCGCCACGCCCGCGGAGCAGGGCGCACCGGTCGAGGTCCAGGCCCCCGAATTCGTCCCGCCCCCGCCGCCCGCCGCACCGGAGCCCGCGGTGACGGCCACCCCGTCCCTGCTTCGTTGGATCAACGACAACCTCCTGCTGCTCGCCGGCGCGATCTTCGTGGTGCTGATCTTCATCGCGTTCCTGGTCCGTCGCGGGGAACAGGCCGACGAGGGCCCGACGCTCGATGAACTGATCGCCCAGAAGGAGATCGAGCGCGAGGCGCAGTTGCGCGAGATCGAGGAGGCGGCCGAGGCGGTCCACGGCGAGATGATCGAGGCCAGCGAGCGCCACCACGCCGCGCAGCCCCAGGCCACTGGTGAGCCCGGTGAGGAACCGGTCGCGGAGGCCGATGCCACGCACTACATCTTCAGCGTCGAGGAGGTCGACAGCCTGCTCGA
>JAWVZO010000087.1:0-9741 GCA_033722135.1 Gammaproteobacteria bacterium
GGATTCCGGTCCTCGTGGGTCGGGCTTCAGCCCGACAGGGAATCCGTGGCGTCGGACGGCCCCCCCTCGCCGGCCCCGGCCTCGCCGCGCAGGGCGTCGAGCTGCTCGGCGACGCCAGGCTCGGCCGCCAGCGCGCGCTGCTCGTCGAGCATGGCATCGAGGATCGCCCCGGTGGTCAGCGGGTTGGCGAGCACCACGCGGAACACCACCAGCGGCACGGGGCGGTCCTCGAACTCGAGGGTGGTGCGCGAGACGAAGCTGCGCCCGCGCGCGCGCTGGCGCCGCTGCAGCTCGGCGATCACCCCGTTCAGGCCCGTGTCCAGGACGCCGCGCCGGGCCGCGTCACCATTCGTCCACGCCTCTTGGAACCAGGGCGGAGCGTAGCGGTAGGTCAGGATGTTCAGTTCCGGCGCGGTGACCAACTCGAAGTCGGGTGCCGCGCGGAGGAGCCCGGCGAAGTGGTGGGCGAGGTCGATGCCCCGCTCGATCAGCAGCGCGTAGCCCTGGCGGCCGAACACGCGCAGGCCGGAATGGACCAGCAGCGCCATGCCCGGGCGCGAGCCCTCCAGGGTGCGGCTGCCGAGGTCGCGCGAGCCGGCCCGGATCACGTAGGCGGCGTGGTGCTCGACGGCGTTCAGAGCCGCCGGGTCGCGGAACAGCGCCGCGCCGCAGCCGAGCGGGACGTAGAGCTGCTTGTGCGCGTCGAGGGTGACCGAGTCGGCCCGCTCGATGCCGGCCAGCTTGCCGGCCTCGCGCCGCGAGAAGAGCGTCGGCCCGCCCCACGCGGCATCGACGTGGAAATGGGCGCCGTGCTCGGCGGCGACGTCGGCCAGCGCGCCGAGCGGGTCGACGCGGCCGGTCTCCGTGGTGCCCGCGACGCCGACGATCGCCATGACCCGCTCGCCGCGCGCCTGCCGCTCGCGGCACGCCGCCGCGACCAGTTCCGGGCGCACGCGGTCTTCGCGGTCGGTCGGGATCGCGACCACCTGATCCCGGCCGAGCCCGAGCAGGTCTGCAGCCTTGCCGAGCGAGTAGTGGCCGCGGGCCGAGACCAGCACCACGGCCCCGCGGCAGTCGTGGTGGGCCAGCGCCGCGGCGAAGCCGGCCCGGGCGATGCCGGGGAAGCCGCCGTCGGCCGGGAACGCGCGGTTGCGCGCCACCCACAGCGCGGTGATGTTGGCCACGGTCCCGCCGGAACCGAAAGCGCCGAGCGCGCGCTCGGCGTCGTGCAGGTGGGTGGCGTAGAAAGTGTCGTCGCGCGCGTAGACCAGCCGGTGGAGCATGCCGAGTACCTGCCGTTCCAGGGGCGTGAACGCCTTCGAGGTCTCGGTCTTGACCAGGTTCTGGTTCAGGCCGGCGAGCAGCTTGGCAAGCGGCAGCATGAAGTAGGGCAGCGCGGTGGTCATGTGGCCGACGAAACCGGGCGCGGCGGTGTGCACCGATTCGGCGACCACCTTCTCGAGCAGGAAGTCGGCCTGGTCGGAGACGAAGGTGGGATGCTCGGGTAGGCGCGTGTCGGCGAAATCGGTCTCGAGCTCGGCGAGGTCACGCTCGGTTGCGACCACGCGGTCGCGCAGGAAGCCGGCGAGGTTCTCGGTCACCTCCTGCTCGATGCGCGCGAGCGTCGAGCCGCGCGTCTCCGGCACGGTGAAGAGCCTCAACAGGTGGTCGAGGTTCGCCTCCGCCCGGCGATCGTTGTCGTCGTCCATGCCCCGGTGACCGTCCGCGTCGTGTCCGCCGGCCATCCTAGCGCCGAAACCCCGGCCGCGGCAGCGGCGGGTCAGCTGAGGTCGAGGGCGTGGCGCTTGAGGTCGCCAAAGTCGACCACTTCGAGCGTCCGCGCGTGGGTCGCACGCAGCACCACCTTCGGTGCCACGCCGGCCTCGTGGGCCTCCTGCCAGCGCGCCGCGCAGAGGCACCAACGGTCGCCGGGCTTCAGGCCCGGGAAGGCGAACTGCGGCATCGGGGTGGACAGGTCGTTGCCCCGCGCGCGGCTGAACGCCAGGAACTCGGCGGTCACCTGGACGCAGACGCTGTGCACGCCGGGGTCCTCGGGTCCCGACTCGCACGAACCGCTGCGCGTGAACCCGGTACGCGGGGCCAGCGAACAGCTCTCGAGCGGCTCGCCGAAGACGTTACGGTGCTCTGCCATGGTTGCGTTCCTCCCCGGGTGGCGGCGATTGTCGCCGTTCCGGCGCGGCGGCTCACTGACCGGCGTCAGGCCCGGCGAGCGCCAGGCGCAGGCCGTCCCGGGCGAGCAGGACCTCCGCGGCGCAGGCCGCGCGCGCCTCGTCGAGGCGCGTCTCGACCGCGGCGTCGACCGGGTAGAGGTGGCTCAGCACCAGTCGCCCGACCCCCGCCTCGGACGCCAGGTGGCCGCACTCGGTCGCGCTCATGTGCCCCGCGACCTTGAGCGCGTCGGGAAAGCTGCAGTCGGCGACCAGCAGGTCGGCCCCGGCCGCGAACCGGGCCAGCGCCGGGTCCCGATCGGCGTCGCCGGTGACCACCAGCGACCGGTCGGCGTGCGCGAAGCGGTAGGCGAGACTCGGCAGGCGCGGCGTGTGCCGGGTCGCAACGGTGCGCACCTCCACGCCGTGCAGCATGTCCAACGACGCCGCCTCGGCCACCCGGACGTCGAGGTGCTTCGGCGGGGCGAGCGCGGCGACGTGGGCCTCGAACCAGGCGGGGAACCCGGGCGGGCCGGCGACGTGCAACGGCCGCTCGCGCCGGAACCCGGGCGTCGCCTTGAGCGCGTGGAGCAGCAGCGCGAGTTCGCCGACGTGGTCGACGTGGGTGTGGGTGACGAAGACCGCGTCGAGTTCGCGGTAGTCGCCGCCCGCCTCGGCGAGGCGGCGCAGCACCCCGCTGCCGCAGTCGACCAGCGCCGACAGCTTCGGCGCCTGCAGCCAGTAGCCCGCGCAGGCGCGCTCCGGGACCGGCACCCCGGTGCCGCTGCCGAGCACCGTCAGCGCGAGGCCGTTTCCGCTCATCGGACGCGGGCGACCAGCTCCCGCACCCGCGCCGGGTCGACCGGCCCCCGGGGATCGCCGTCGCGCTTCAGGGAGGTGCCGACGATGACCCCGTCCGCGCGGCCGTGCCAGGCCGCGACCGAGTCCGCATCGACGCCGCTGCCGACCAGGACCGGCACCTGCTCGGCGGCGGCACGCACCCGGTCGAACCGGCCGGGATCGGCCGGCCGCCCGGTGGCGCTGCCGCTGACCACGAGCGCGTCGGCCCCGCCGCGCTCGACCAGGTCGGCGACCTCGTCCTCAATCGCGCGCGGCGCCCCGAGCGGCGCCGAGTGCTTGACGTCGACGTCGGCGACGACCCGGATCGCCGCGGCCCCGAGCCGCGCGCGCTCGCGCAGCAGGCGGTCGGCAAGCCCCTCGATCACGCCCTGGTCGGTCACCCGCGCGCCGCACAGCACGTTGACGCGTACGAACGCGCCGCCGGCGGCCTGCGCCACGGCCAGCGCGGCGAGGGCGTCGTTGCGCAGGCAGTTCACGCCGAGCGGCAGGCCGAACCGCGCGCGGACCGCGCAGGCCAGCGCCGTCATGTCCGCGACCACGTGCGGAGGGAGCGCACCGGGCAGGAACGGGGCATCGCCGAAGTTCTCGATCAGCAGGCCGTCGACACCGCCCTGGGCGAGGGCGTCGGCATCGGCCAGCAGCCGTTCGCGGACGGCGCCGCGGTCGCCGCCGAAGCGCGGCGCGCCCGGCAGTGGCAGCAGGTGCAGCATGCCGATCACCGGCAGCGGACGATCGGCCCACGCGGGCAGCAGCGGGCGGCTCACGCCGGTGCGTTCTCGAGGCCGTCCACCGCGACCAGGCGCGAGTCGGTGAGCTCCCGGCGCAGCGCGCGCCAGGGCGCGTAGGCCTCGGAGTCGTACCAGGCGCGCAGGTCGGCCATGCTGGGGAACTCGATGATCACCATCCTGCGCGGCGCCCAGTCGCCCTCGAGCAGCGCCATCTCGCCGCCGCGGGCGAGGTAGCGGCCGCCGTAGTCCCCGGCGATGCGGACCACCGCCTCGAGGTAGCCGCTGGCCCGATAGGCCTCCATGTCGTGCGGGGCCACGTCGGCCAGGAGGTAGGCAGCCATCGCTCGCTCCGGTTCCGTCGCGCCGCCCTCCGGGCGCAGGACCAGTGTAGCCCCGTCGGGCCCGGGGTCGCTTCTGTTAACATGAACCCACCGCTCCGACCGCGATCCCGAGGTCCCGCCATGTCCGAAGACGAGAGCCCGTACGACGCCGCGGCCCGCGAGGCCGTCGAGCTCGGCAACCGGCTGGCCGAGGACGACCAGGAGGCGCACCTGTGGGACATCGCGGACGGCCTGCTGGCCGGGGCGATCCAGTACTGGCTCTACGCGCGGCAGCCGTGCGGGGACCCGCGCTGCGAGGAGTGCGCCGAGGTCAGCACCGCCGAGGAGCGCCTGACCGTGCTGCGCCGGCTGACCGACGAGTACGCGCGCGAAAGCGAGTACTACCACACCCCGACCGACAGCAACGTCGGACGCGCCTGAGCCGCCGCGCCGGGTCCGTCCCGGGCCCGGTTGAGCCTCATCAATCAAAATATCAGTACGTTCTGATATACTGGTTCCAGTTTTAGCGAGGAGATGCCCGATGGCCGTAGTGGAACTGACCGACACCAGCTTCGAGGAGACCGTTTCCGGCAACGACCTGGTGCTGATCGATTTCTGGGCCCCGTGGTGCGGCCCGTGCCGCAGCTTCGCGCCGATCTACGAGAAGGTCGCCGAGCGTCACCCCGACGTCGTCTTCGCCAAGGTCAACACCGAGGAGCAGCAGGCCCTGGCCGCCCATTTCCAGATCCGCTCGATCCCGACGATCATGGTGGTCCGCCAGAAGGTGATCCTGATGTCCCAGGCGGGCGTCCTGCCCGAATCGGCGCTCGAGGAGGTGATCGCCAAGGCGCAGGAGCTCGACATGGACGCCGTGCGCGCCGAGATCGCCGCCGGCGAGGCGGAGCCGAACCCGGCCTGACCCGCCTTACCCGGCGCCGCTCCCGGGCAGCGCCGGCGGCCGCCTCAGGCCGGCGACCAGCGCGAGGTAGTCCCGCTCCCCCGGGTCGATATGCCCGTGGCGGATCAGGAAGTCGATCGCGACCAGTGCACAGTTCGGCTTGAACAGTTCGCTGCCGCGCAGCGTCTCGGCGAGCTCCGGCAGCGACCAGAGTTCGAACCCCTCGACCTCGCCGTCGTTGGCCCGCGGGACGAAGGTCGCCGGGAGCTCGAGGTCGTAGGTGTAGATCACGTCCGGCTTCAGCCCGTGGACGTTCTCGTGGCAGTAGGTGACCGCGCCCACCGGGCGCGCCTCGCGGGCCAGCGATTCCGGAATCGAGGCCTCCTCCTCGCACTCCTTGACCAGGTTCTGCGCGAGCGTCAGCTCGTAGGGCAACCCGCCGGCGACCGTCTGGTCGAGGCGTCCCGGGAAATTCCACTTGTCGCGCGCACGACGCGCCACCCAGACCAGCAGCTCGTCGCGGCGCCGCACGTAGCCGTTGAGGTGCTGGCCGAAGGCGCGCACCCCGAAGTGCGGGGCCGCGGCGCGGTCCAGGGTGCAGACGGCGGCCTCGCGGACCGACGGCGTCACGGGGTAACGCTCGCCGTGGTAGCGCGGGATCACGTCCTCCTCGACCAGCGTGCGCACCACTTGGTCGAGCGCCTCGCTGGCCGCCTCGAAGGTCCACAGCGACCGCTGCAGCGCCACGCCCTCGTCGGTGACGACGAACACCTCGGGGAAGGTTTCCAGATGCGAGGCGAAATCGCGGCGTAGCCAGCCGACCGCCTGGCCGGCCGCGCGGAACGGCAGGTACGCCGACGGGTCGCAGCGGTTGCAGGCTTCGATGCGGTCGAGATAGGCCATGCGGTGGGAAATCGTCCGGGTCGGTCAGGCAAGCATGCCGCGCGCGCGGTGTGCGAAACACCCCCGGAGGTCAAGCGGGCGGGCGTCGAGGGTTGCGTATACTGCCCCCTCTTCCGGGAAGGGCACGGCTTCCATGCGCAAGATCGACAGGCGCCACGCCGGCACGCTGCTGGCGTTCTTCACCTCGCTGATCATGTCCTTCCTGATGTCGCTGGTGGTGACGCTGCGCAACGTCGGCTTCGTCGAGGCGGCATGGGGCCTCTGGTTCGAGGCGTTTCCGGTCGCGTTCGCGATCGCCTTCCCGATGGTGCTCGTCGTGCTGCCGATCGCGCGACGGCTGGTCGACCGCGTGACGGCGCCGTCCGACGAGTCCGCGGGCTAGCCGTCACCGACCGCCGCGAGCGCCTCGTCGACCTTTTCCGGGTGCTGGTTGAACACGCCCCGGTAGGCGAAATCGTCGACCAGGACGTGGCCGTAGAGCCAGTTGGTGAGGAACTCCCGCACCTCGGCGCGGACCTCCGCCTCCTCGGCGTGCAACTCGTGCTCCTGGATCTCGAGCAGGCGGGCGCGGATCCGGCGATGCTCCCCGGCGTGGTAGGCGAGTCCCTCGTAGCCGCACTCGGCCATGGCCCGTTCCTCGCGGGCGAAGTGCGCGCCGACGATCGCCAACAGGTCAGCGTAGAGCCCGTCGATCGCCTCGCGATCGAGGTGCCGGTCGTGCGCGGTAACCAGCTCGTTGAGCTTGTGGATGATCCGTTCGTGGTCGGCGTCGAGCTCGGGAACGCCGACGCTCATGTGGTCGCCCCAGCGGACCCCGAGGGGCGCACCCTGATGCTCCGTACTCATCCGTACCCCCGATCCCGGGCCGGGGCCCGATCGCTGCGCGGCCTCACCGGGCCGATTCTGACAGGCCCCGGATGACGGGGCAATGGCGGCGGCCCCGGCATTTACAGGGTCGAAACGGCGTCTCCGGCAAGCCGCGGACGCCCGCCCGAACCGTTCGAGCTGCGCGCCGCGGCGTGCTGTGGCATCGTGAATCCCCCGCACAGCACGACGAGGTCACGAACCATGCGTGCCTGGCAGATCGTCGACGACTGGAAACGCGAGAACCTGAAGCAGGTCGAGCTGCCCGAGCCGACCCCCGGCCGCGGGCAGGTCCTCCTGAAGATGCGTGCCGCGGCGCTGAACTACCGCGACCTGATCGTCCCGCTGCGCGGTTACGGCGCCAAGACCGGCACGCTGCCGCTGATCCCGGTCTCCGACGGCGTCGGCGAGGTGGTCGCGCACGGCGACGGCGTCGACGGCCCGCCGATCGGCACCCGGGTCTGCCCGCTGTTCATGCCGCGCTGGCAGGGCGGGGAGGCGACCGGGGCGAAGATCGACGCGACCCTCGGTGGCCCGCTCGACGGCGTGCTGTGCGAGTACCTCGTGGCCGATGCCGACGCGGTCCACCCCGTGCCGGAACACCTCGATGACGCGCAGGCGGCCACGCTGCCGGTTGCCGGCCTGACGGCCTGGAGCGCGGTGGTCACCCACGGCCGGGTCCGTCCCGGGTCGCGCGTCCTGGTCCAGGGCACGGGCGGGGTGTCGCTGTTCGCGCTGCAGTTCGCCCGCGCGGCCGGGGCCCGGGTGTTCGTCCTCTCCGGCGACGACACCAAGCTCGCGCGGGCCCTCGACATGGGCGCCGAGTACGGTCTCAATTACCGCGAAAACCCGGAGTGGGGCGCCGAGGTCAAGGCGTGGTCGGGCGGTGACGGCGTCGACCTCGTGGTCGAGGTGGGTGGCGAACGGACGCTCGGACAGTCACTGCGCGCTGTGCGCGTGGGCGGCGAGATCGCCCTGATCGGCGTACTTTCGGGTGGGCGCCTCGACGTCCCGCTTGGTCCTGTGGTCACGCGTCACGTCCGCCTGCAGGGCATCACCGTCGGCCACCGCGATGGCTTCGCGGCGATGTGCGCGGCGATCTCGGAGCGGCGGCTCTCGCCGGCCGTCGACCGCGTCTTCCCGTTCGACGCGCTGCACGAGGCGCTCGATCACCTCGCCGCGGGGCGCCATTTCGGTAAGGTCTGCCTGGCGATCTAGGTGCACGGGTGGACCCTTGATGGCCGTCAAGGACGGCGGGACCGTGCCGCCTATCCTGCGCGTCATGATCGAGATCGAGATACGGCTGTTCAACAGCCTGGCCCGCTACGCACCGTCGCGTGACGCCCGCTTCGCGCTGCGGCTGCCCGATACCGCCACCGTCGCCGATGCGCTGCGCCGCCTGCAGATCCCGCGCGGTCGCATTTTCGTGCTCTGGCTCAACGGCCTGAACCTCAAGGAGGGCGTGGGCTTCGAGGCGGAGATCGAGAGCGGTCGGCCGCTCTCGAGCGGCGACATCCTGGCGCTGTCCGGGCCGATCCCCTACAGCACCGCCTACGGCACGCCGGTCTGCTGAGGCGCGGCGCGCCGCGTCAGTGCCCCATAAGCACCGGCAGCGTGGCCTCGCGCAGCACCTCGCGGGTCGCGTTGCCGAGCACCAGCTCGCGCAGTCGGCCGACCCGATGGGCGCCCATGACCAGCATGTCGGCCCCGGCATCGGCGCACGCGTCGAGCAATGGCCGCCCGCCGAGGTGGTCCTTCGTCGGGTGGCCGACGCGCACCGTCTCCACCTCCACGCCGTGGCGGCGCAGGTAGGTCTCGAGCTCGGGCACGGTCGAGATCGGGGTGCGCTCGCTCTGCGCGGTCAGCACCACCGCCGATTCGGCGTGGTCGAGGAAGTTGCTCGCCCCGCCGACCGCGCGGGCGCACTCCGTGCTGCCGTTCCAGGCGATCGCGAGGCGCCGGCCGAACGCCTCGGGCGCGTGCGGCGGCGCGACCACCACCGGGCGGCCGGTGGCGAACAGCGCGTCGGCGGTCAGGCTGCGATCGAGATCTTCCGGGTCGCTCGGGTGGCCAACGACCACCAGGTCGTGGACCTGGCCGAGGCGTGCCAGCATCTTGTGCCGGCGACCGACGCGGGTCGACCAGGCGACCGTGAACCCGGCATGCGGCGCGTCCTGCTCGACGACCTCGAGACCGTGCCGCGTAACGGCCGCGTCGAAAATCTCGCGCGCGACCGCAGCGCGCTCGCTGCCGGCGCCGGCCGCGCCCGCGGCGGCCTGGTCGGCGAGTTGCGCCGTGACCCCGTCGCCGAGCGCCGGAACCGCCGCCAGCGGATCGGGCTGCACGTGGAGGACGTCGACGTGGACGGCGAGACGCCGGCCGATCACCAGCGCGGTCTCGAGCGTCGCCTCGCTGCTGCGGCCGCCGTCGATGGAGACGAGGAGGGTGCGGACCGACATGGGTGTTTCCGTCTGCTCGGGGAAGCGCTTCTGTAACACGAACGCCGCGCCGGCGAAAGCGCCGGGCCGCGATTGACCGGGCGTCGCGCGTCGCGTATACGCCTTGCGGGACGCCGAAAAAGGAAACCGTCCCGTGCCCGAACCGCGCCTCTTCAACCGCTGGCTGGTGGTCGCCGGCGCCATCCTCGTCCAGCTCGCGCTGGGCGCCATCTACGCCTGGTCCGTCTTCACCCCGGCCCTGCGCGCCGCGGGCTGGAGCAAGCTCGACACCCAGGTGGTGTTCGCCATCAGCCTCGCCACCTTCGCGGTGGTCATGGTCTGGGCGGGTCGCAAACTGCCCAAGTGGGGGCCGAACCGGCTCGCCGTCGCCGCGGGCCGGACCCACCGCGCGGGGGACGGGCGCGCCGGGCGCGCACGTCCCCCGCGCGGTGGGTCCGGCCCGGGCCGACGGCGAGCCGGTTCGGCCCCCACTTGGGCAATTTGCGACCCGCCCAGACCATGACCACCGCGAAGGTGGCGAGGCTGATGGCGAACACCACC
>JAWVZO010000088.1:0-9634 GCA_033722135.1 Gammaproteobacteria bacterium
GCACCTTCCTGGTCCGCTCCGGCGTGCTCACCTCGGTGCACGCGTTCGCCAGCGACCCCGCGCGCGGGATCTTCATCCTCGCCTTCCTGCTGCTGGTCGTCGGCGGCTCGCTGACGCTCTACGCCTGGCGCGCGCCGAGCGTGAAGAGCACCGGCCACTTCCAGCTCGCCTCGCGCGAGACCTTCATGCTCTCGGGCAACGTGCTGCTGGTCGTGGCCATGGGCGCGGTGCTGCTCGGCACGCTCTACCCGCTGGTCCTCGACGCCTTCGACCTGGGCAAGATCTCGGTCGGCCCGCCGTACTTCAACGCGGTGTTCGTCCCGCTGATGGCGCCGCTGCTGTTCATCCTCGGCTTCGGCCCGCAGCTGCGCTGGAAACAGGACGACACCGCCACGCAGGTGCGCCGCTTCCGCTACGTGCTCGCGGTCAGCGTCGTGGCCGGTATCCTGATCCCGCTGGTCGCCTACGGCTCGGTAACGCCCGGGGTGGGCCTCGGCGTTGCGCTCGCCTGCTGGGTGGTCGGCGGCATCGCGGTCGACCTCGGCCGGCGGGCCGGGACCCCGCGCGGCCTGCGCAGCGTGCCGCGCAGCTACTGGGGCATGACCACCGCCCACACGGGGCTGGCCGTGGTGGTGGTCGGCATCACGCTGACCAGCGGCTACAGCACCGAGCGCGACGTGCGCATGGCGCCGGGCGATTCCCTGGAACTCTCCGGCTACACGTTCCGCTTCGACAGCATCGACGAGGTCGAAGGCCCGAACTACACGTCGAGCTTCGGTCATTTCACGGTGACCGACGATCGCGGCGAGGTCGTCGCGCAGCTCAACCCCGAGAAGCGCATCTACCGGGTGCAGACCATGCCGATGACCGAGGCGGGCATCGACGGTGGCCTGTTCCGCGACCTGTTCGTCGCGATGGGCGAGCCGCTCGGTGACGGCGCCTGGGCGGTGCGCATCTACCACAAGCCGTTCATATTCTGGCTCTGGCTAGGCGCGCTCCTGATGGGCGCCGGCGGGCTGATCGCCGCCTCCGACCGGCGCTACCGGCTGGCCGTCAGGCGGGCCGAGGTGCCGCCCCCGGGCGAAGCCGCGACGGCCAGGGGGTAACACGGATGAAGGCACGCTACCTGATCCCGCTCGGGGTCTTCGTCGCCATGGCCGGGCTGTTCTGGTTCGTGCTCAACCAGATGAACACCGGCGAGTACAACCCGCGGGAACTGCCGTCGGCGCTGATCGACAAACCGGCGCCGAAGTTCTCGCTGCCGAGCCTGCACGAGCCCGACGAGACCATCGGCACGCCCGACTTCATCGGCCAGGTGTCGCTGTTCAACGTCTGGGCGAGCTGGTGCGTCTCGTGCCGGGTCGAGCACCCGTTCTTCATGGAGCTGGCCCGGCGCAACGAGATTCCGATCTACGGCCTCAACTACAAGGACGAGCGCGCCGACGCGCTGCGCTGGCTGAACCAGCTCGGCGACCCGTACGTCGCCAGCGCCTTCGACTACGAGGGGCGCGTCGGCATCGACTGGGGCGTCTACGGCGTGCCGGAGACCTTCGTCGTCGACAAGCAGGGCAGGATCCGCATGCGCTTCCCGGGCCCGGTCACCGCCGAGGTCTGGGAGCGCCGGTTCGTGCCACTGATCGAGAAACTGCGGAGCGAACAGGGATGATCCAGCGTGTGTGGCCCGGCCTTCTGTTGGCCCTTCTGCTCGGCCTTGCCGTCCCGGGCTGGGCGGCGATCGAGACATTCTCATTCGACTCGCCCGAGGAGGAGGCTCGCTTCAAAGAGCTCTCCGGGCAGCTGCGCTGCCTGGTCTGCCAGAACCAGTCGATCGGCGATTCCAACGCCGAGCTGGCGCAGGACCTGCGCCGCGAGGTCTACGAGATGATCAAGGCGGGCCGGACCAACGAGGAGATCATCACCTTCCTCGTCGACCGCTACGGCGACTTCGTGCTCTACAAGCCGCCGATGACCGCGACGACCGCGTTGCTCTGGGCCGGTCCGTTCCTGCTGATCGCCGTGGGCCTGTTCTTCCTGATCCGCTTCATCCGCACGCGGGTGGCCGCGACCGGCGCCACCGAGGTGGAGCTCAGTGCCGAGGAACGGGCGCGAGCCGACGCCCTTCTGGAAACGTCCGGGAAAGACGAACAACGATGATGATCCTCTTCTGGTTGCTGGCCGCGGCGATGCTGCTCGTGGCCCTCGCCCTGCTGTTGCCGGCCCTGACCGGCGACCGGGATGCCGGCGGCGTCAAGCGCGACGACCTCAACCTGGCCGTGTTCCGCGACCAGCTCGCCGAGCTCGAGGCGGAGCACGCCGAGGGTACGCTCGACGATACCCAGTTCGAGGCGGCCAAGGCCGAGCTCAAGCGGGAGGTGCTCGACGAGGTCGGCGGCAGCGAGGGGGGCGGTCGCACGTTCGGTCGCGGAAGGGCGGTCGCGCCGGTCGTCGCGCTGCTGGTGCCGCTGATCGCCATCGGCCTCTACCTGCAGCTCGGCGAGAGCCACCTGCTGACCGAGGCGGGGCAGGCCGAGCTGGCCCAGGCGGAGCAGGCCGCGCACGACATGGCCAACGTCGACCAGATGGTGCAGCAGCTCGCCAACCGCCTGCGGGAGAACCCGGACGACCTCGAGGGCTGGCGGATGCTCGGGCGGTCGCTGCTGGCCACGCAGCGCTACACCGAGGCCGCCCAGGCCTTCTCCCAGGCCCTGCGCATCGGCGGCGAGCGCCCCAACCTGCTCGCCGATTACGCCGAGGCGCTGGCGATGGCCAGCGACGGGCAGCTGGTCGGCGAACCGCTGACCATCGTCGAGCGGGTCCTGGGCATGCAGCCGATGCACGAGAAGGCGCTGTGGCTCGCCGGCATCGCCGCCTTCCAGCGCGGCGACTACGCGATCGCGCTGGACTACTGGCAGCGTCTCACCTCGGTTATGCCGCCCGACCATCCGAACCGCGAGCTGCTCGACGGCTACGTGGCCCAGGCGCGCAATGCACTCGGCGACGGCGCGGTGGCCGAGGCCGGGTCGGGCGTGCCGGCGGCGGCGGGCGCCACGATCGAGGTCACCGTCGAGCTCGACCCGGAACTCGCCGACCGGCTCGACGCCACCGACACGCTGTTCGTCTTCGCCCGCGCCGCCGACGGGCCGCGCATGCCGCTGGCCATCGCGCGGGTGCCGGCCGCCGACTTCCCGGTGACCGTCACGCTCGACGACAGCCAGGCGATGATGCCGAGCCTGAGGCTGTCCAACTTCGGCGAGGTCACCGTCGGCGCGCGCGTGTCGCGTTCCGGCGACGCGACCCCGCAGCCCGGAGACCTCCAGGGGCAGGCCGGCGGCGTCCTGGTTGGTGCCGACCGGGCCGTGCGGGTGACCGTAGACGAGGTGGTCGGCGACGCGCCGGCGCCGACCGCGACCGGCGGCACGCCGACGGCGTCGGCCCCCGAGCCGGCCCGGCCCCCGGTGCCGGCCGTCCCGGCCGCGACGTCGATCCAGGTCGAGGTCCGGCTTGACGACGCGCTCAGCGACCGCGTCGCGCCCGGCGACACGCTGTTCGTCTTCGCCCGTGCCGCCGAGGGCCCGCGCATGCCGCTGGCGATCGTCCGGCGCAACGCCGGCGAGCTGCCGGTGACCGTCACGCTCGACGACAGCCAGGCCATGGTGCCGAACTTCCGCCTCTCGGCGTTTCCGGAGGTCCAGGTCGGCGCGCGGATCTCGCGCTCCGGCGACGCCACCCCGCAACCGGGCGACCTGCAGGGCAGTGTCGCCGGGGTCCAGGTCGGGCGGGACCGCCGCGTCGAGCTGACGATCTCCGAGGCGCTCTGACGCGCCCCGGTCCCGCCGGCCGCGGGAGCCCGTCATGAATCCCGAGACCTACCTGCTGCTGCGCGGCGTGCACCTGACCAGCGTCGGGCTGAGCCTCGGCCTGTTCCTGCTGCGCGGCTGGTGGCACTGGCGGGGCTCGGCACTGCGCCGCAGCCGCTGGGCCCGCGTGGTCCCGCACGTCAACGACACGGTGTTGCTGCTCGCCGGCATCGGGCTCGCGGTCATGCTGCGCCAGTACCCGCTGGCCGCCCCGTGGCTGACCGCAAAGCTGGTCGGCCTGCTGCTGCACATCGTGCTCGCCATGGCGGCGTTCAAGGGGTGGGTGCGCGGTCCCGCGGCGGGCGTCGCCTGGGCGGGCTCGCTCGCGGCGTTCGGCTACGTCGTCGGCGTCGCGCTCAGCCGCGATCCCGGGCTGGGGCTCGTCGGCTGACGGACGGGGAGGGGAGTGGAGCGGGTGATGGGAATCGAACCCACGTTAGAAGCTTGGGAAGCTCCTGTTCTACCATTGAACTACACCCGCGAGGTGTCGCCGGACCGCCCGCGCGCGCTTCGCTGGCCGCGCCGGGACCGGCATTCAAGCAGCTTCCGGGGGCTTTGACAAGCGCCCCCGGGGAGGCCGCGGCAGCCGCGCGCTAGAACGGCTTGAGGGTGCTCGGCGGCGTCAGCGGCGTCTTGACCTTCGGCTTCTCGGCCGGCTCCCAGCCGAAGCGCGAGAAGCTGCGGGTCGTCTCCTCGAGCCGGGTCAGACGCAGGTAGCGGACCTCGTCGCCGACCACCGCGAGCAGCCGGGTGCCGACGTCGTAGATCGCCGCCGGGGCGATCAGCGACGAATTCTCCGGTTCGCTTATCGGCGTGGTGAGCAGCAGGCGGAAGTACTCGCCGCCTTCCCCGGTGCCCTCCACGGCGCGGCCGCCCAGCGCGAACGGCCGCTTGGTCAGGTTGCGCACGCCGATGCTCAGACCGCGGCCCTGCAGGAACTGCATCCAGCGCACCGAGCCGATCGTCCAAGGGTCGTCCCCGCTGTCGCGGTAACCGATGATCTCGCCGACCCGGATCCGCTCCTGCGGCGTGTCGCCGAGCGACAGCGAGATCCCGCCCTCGCTCTTGTCGAACTGCTGCCAGGTCGTGGTGTGGAATTTCTGGCGGAACTGCTCGTCGTACGATTTCGTCCGCTCGATGGTGTCGCTGCGGGTCTCGTAGACCGTGTCCCAGACGTCGGCCCCGCCGAGGTCGGCCGCGCCGAACACCGAGCTGCGCGTGCCGAGTTGCGAGCCGGCGTTGGTCGCCCACTGCGCCTGGTTCTCGTTCATCAGATCGAGGGAGGGGCCGCTCGCACCGCCGGTCGACCGGAGCTCCTTCTGCTCCGGGACGAACTCCTCCTCGCCGCTGACGAAGTGATGGGCGCAGCCGAGCCCGACCAGCACCTCCACCGGCTCGTAGATCCGGACCCGCTCCGAGGCCCTTTCGCGGCGTGCTTCCCAGGCGTGCTTGAGGCGCAGCAGCATGTCGCGGCGCATGCGGTCGATCAGCGACAGCCCCTTCTTGTTGGCGCGGCGTTTCTCCTCGAGCGTCTGGATCGGGGCATCGACCAGCGCGCTGGCCGCCGAGACGTCGATGCTGACGCCGTTGAGCGGCTTGGCCGGCCTGCGGGTCGGGGCGTACATCGGCGGCTCGTCCCGGTCCGGGTCGATGTAGAGTGCGCCGGCGATCTCCTGGCCGCTCGGGATCGGGGTCAGCTTGCAGCCGTCGATCCAGTGGTCGATCTCGTTGAACAGCGTGTAGATCTCGCCCTGCATCAGGTGATAGGGGTTGGCGAGGTAGAGCAGGATCAGCTGCCGGTAGACGTGGTCGATGGTCTCCTTCTCGGTACTGCCCAGGCCGCCGCTCGGGACCGGCGTTTTGTGGATCTTGGCCTGGCTGGCGAAGCGGTAGATGCGGTGCACCTCGCCCCAGATGTGATCGGGCTCTGGGGAGTAGGCGACGTAGGCCTCGAGCAGTTCGTGGGTCAACGCCTCGATGACGCGGTGGGCGGTGACGATCATCGCCTGCGGCACCCGGGACGGATCGCCCTGCGAGAGGAGATCGACGAGCACGCGCTTGTAGGCGTGGGCGATCTCCTCGAGCAACCGGCCGTGCAGCGCGGCCAGTTCGCGGTTGCGCGCGCTGGGCTGGTAGGCGGTCTTCTCGCGCTGCTTCTTCATCGCCTTGTCGACGTCCAGGGCCTTGGCGCGCATCTGCTCCATGATCTGGTAGCGGACCTGGGTGTCGATCGGGCTGCGGTTCATGCGCTCGAGGGCCTCGAGCATGCTGGTGGCCGCCTCCTCGACGTTGGCGAGCGGCAGCGAGTCGATCCAGGCCGAGATCTTGGCCGGATCGGTCTTGAGCGCCTCCGCATCGGCGGGGATGGTCGGTACCGTGAGCCGGAGCACGGAGATGGTTTCGATCATGGCTGAGACTTTTCCTTCATCCGCGGGCGGTCGGCGGTGGTTGGTGACCGCATACCCCTGGAATTATCTTTTTCGTCGGACCCCATAACATGATAGCCAAACCTCGTCAGACATTGTAGAAACCGAACGAAACACCTTGATCAACTGACAAATGTCTGCGAATCAACCTCCCTGCAGGATGCCCGGTTCGCTGGCGATCCAGCCCTCGGCCCGCGCGCGCTCCTCGGCCGGGAGTTCGGCGGCCACGGTCTCGCGCTTGCGCTCGGCGAGCTTCTGGCGCGGCACGTGGCCGCGCCGCGCGAAGTTCTCGGCCGCGGCGCTGAACCACTTGTAGGCCTCGTAGATATCGGCCTCGACGCCTTGCCCCTTGTAGCGCAGCTGCCCCAGCTCGTACTGCGCGAGCGGGTCGCCGGCGCGCGCGGCCCGTTCGAACCACTGCGCCGCCAACGCCGGGTCGTTCTCGACGATGTCGCCGCGCAGGTGCATGCGCCCGAGGCGCGACTGCGCGGGCGCGTAGCCGTTCTCGGCGGCCCGGCGCACCAGCGCAAGGCCGCCCTCGGCGTCGCCCGGCGTGCCGATCGCGCCGATCTTGAGCATGCCGAGGTGGTAGTGGCCGGCCGCGTCGCCCCGTTCGGCCAGGGCGCCGCAACGCGCCACCGCCGTCTCGCTGATCGCGGTTTCGCGGGTCTTGCGCGCCTGCTCGTAGAGGTCGGGGCACTCCTGGGCGGGAAGGGGAGCGGCGAGCGTCGCCAGGAGGAGGGCCAGCAGCGGGGCGTGAGCGCACGGTCGGGCGGATTGCATCACGGCCTCCTTGGCCGTCGGCGGCTGAGATTCCAACCCTCCGAGTCTAGCAGGCGACCGGGTGGGTGCCGGGCCGCGCTGGCGCTGCGCGCGCGATCGGCTAGATTCAGCGGCAGGCACCCCCTGCGAGGCTGAGATGCGCATCCGGATGAACTGGCCGGCGGGCTCGGTCCGCATCGAGTTGGAAGACGGCGCGACAGCGCGCGCCGTGATCGCCGCGCTGCCGGCCGAGGCGACTGCCCACCGCTGGGGCGACGAGGTCTACTTCCGCCTGCCGGTGGACGCCGCGCTCGACGCCGACGCCGACGACGTCGTCGAGCCGGGCACGGTCTGCTACTGGGTCGAGGGGGGCTCGGTGGCGATCCCGTTCGGACCGACGCCGGCGTCGGTGGGCGACGAGTGCCGGCTGGTGACCCGGGTCAACCGCATCGGCCGCGTGCTCGACGATCCGGCGGGGCTCGACGCGGTCGGCGAGGGCGACGTCGTCGTCCTCGAGGCCGAACCCTCCTGAGCCGGGCGCGGCTCAGTCGCAGCTCTCCTCCTCGATCGCCTGCTGCTCGGCCTGGGCCGCGGCGCGCTCCAGCAGCGCCACCGCCCGCGCCTCGTCGCGCGGCACGCCGAGCCCGCTGAGCACCATGTTGGCCAGCGTCCGTGTCGCTCCCAGGTGGCCCGCCTCGGAGGCCCTGGCGTAGAGCGCCGCCGCCCGCGGCTGGTCCACCGGCACGCCCTGGCCGAGCGAGTGGAGGTTGGCCAGGTGGAACTGCGCCGCCGGGTGGCCCTTCTCCGCCATCGGGCGGAGCAGCGCGAGGGCCCGGCCGTACTCCGCCCGGTCGATCGCCGCGACGGCATCGGCGAGGGTCGCGGCGGGGGCGGGCGAGGGCAGCCCCGCCAGCAGGAGCAGGGACAGCAGCAGTGCGGCCGGGGCGTTGCGGAGTCGGCGGATCATCACCCGATTGTCGCATCGGCGGCGCCGGCGCGGTACCCGTGGCGGGAACCCGCGACGGCGCGCCATCCGGGCTAGAATGGCGCGATGGACACGCAGCAACGGGTGCTCGCCTGCCTGGCCGACGGCCGCTTCCACTCGGGCCAGGCGCTCGCCGCGCGCCTCGGCCTGAGCCGGACGGCGATCTGGAAGGCGACGCGCGCTCTCGAGGCTGCCGGCATCGAGATCCACGCCGTGCGGGGGCGCGGCTACCGCCTCGCGGCCTCGCTCGAGCCGCTCGACGGCGAGCGTATCCGGGCCGGGCTCGCACCCGGCAGCGCGGCGCGCCTGGCGCGGCTCGACATCCTCCCCGAGACCGACTCCACCAACGGCTACCTGATGGCCCGTGCACTGGAGGGGGCCGGTCCCGGCTGGGCCTGCCTGGCCGAGAGCCAGCGCAGCGGGCGCGGCCGCCAGGGGCGCCGCTGGCACTCGCCCCCGGGCCGCAACGTCTACCTCTCCCTGCTGTGGCGCTACGCCGAGGGGCCGGGCGTGCTGGCAGGGCTGAGCCTCGCGGTCGGCGTGGTGGTCGCCGGCGTGCTGCGCGAGATCGGCCTCGAAGGGCTGTCGCTGAAGTGGCCCAACGACCTGCTCTGCCGCGACCGAAAGCTCGGCGGCGTGCTGCTCGAGAGCTCCGGCGAGAGCGGCGGCAGCTGCGTCGTCGTGGTCGGCCTCGGGCTCAACGTCGCGATGCCGGCGGCGGGCGCCGAGGCGATCGACCAGCCCTGGTGCGACCTCGCCGGCGAGCTCGGCCCGGCGACGCCGTCGCGCAACGTCCTTGCCGCCCGGCTGCTCGACCGGCTGCTGCCGCTGTTGGCCGACTACCCGGAGACGGGCCTGGCCCCGTGGCTCGCTGACTGGAACGGCCTCGATGCCCTCGCGGGGCGCGAGGTCCGGTTGCTGCTCGGCGGGCGCGAGGTGCTCGGCCGGCACCGTGGCGTCGACGGCGACGGCGCGCTGCGCATCGAGCACGACGGCGCCGTCCACCGCTACCACGGTGGGGAAGTCAGCCTGCGGAGGGTCGGGTGACGCTGCTGGTCGACGCCGGCAACAGCCGGGTGAAGTGGGGGCACTACGCGCAGGGCGCCCTCGTGCCCGGCGCGTCGGTCGGCTACGACGGGCCCGGGCTCGAAGCGAACCTCGAGAACGCGCTCGGGGCAATCGCCCCCCCCGCGCGGGTGCTGCTCTGCACCGTCGCCGACGACGCCGCGAGCCGGCGCCTGGTCCGCTGGCTGCGCAACCGCTGGCCGGCGCCGGTCGCGCAGGTGGTGCCGGGACGGCGCGGCTGCGGGGTGCGCAACGCCTACGCCGAGCCCGAGCGGCTCGGCGCCGACCGCTGGGCAGCGCTGGTCGGCGCGCGGGCGGCCTTCCCGGGACGGCCGCTCTGCGTGGTCGACGCCGGCACCGCCGTGACGGTCGACGCGCTCGACGAGCAGGGCGTCCACGCCGGCGGGCTGATCGTGCCGGGGTTGGCGCTGGCGCGCGGCACCCTCGCCGAGCGCACCGGACGCATCGGCTCCGCCGAGGGCGGCGACGAGGAGGGCGGGCTCGAACTCGGCGGCTCGACCCGCGACGCGGTGCGCAAC
>JAWVZO010000089.1:0-9606 GCA_033722135.1 Gammaproteobacteria bacterium
GGCGTAGGCCACGAGCGCGTCGGCGCCCTCCTTGCCGATGCTGCCGTTGCCTAGGCGCAGCTCGAACAGGCGGCGCTCGGCGAACAGCGACAGGCTCGCGCTGGCGCTCCCGAGTTCCCTCCAGTCGAACCCGCTCGCCCCGGTGTCGAGGACCACGCGCTCCGCGAACCCGGCCTCGCGGGCCCGCCGCCGCAGCAGGTCGAGCGCCTCGGTCTGCTGCAACGGCTCGTCGCCGGCCAGCAGGTAGACCGGGGCCAGGCGCCGGCTGTTCTCGAGCTGCTCGTAGCCGATGCCCACGCCGGTTCAGCCGCTCGCCGCGAGCCGCCGCACCAGGGCGTCGATGCTCTCCTCGCGCAGCTCCCGCCGGGCGCGGCGCGCCTCGGCGAGGGTCGCGGCGATCTCGTCGGCGCGCGAGCGCACGGTGCGCGACGACGCGACGCTGCCGCGCCGCGGACCGGACGCGTCGCCGGTGTCGAGGGTGTAGTCGATGCGCACCGTGATCTGCAGGTCGCGCACCGTGCTGCCGACGCCAAGCGCCAGCAGGTCCTCGCCCTCGTCGAAGGCGACGATCTCGAGCCGTGCCGTGGCCCGGTCGCGCTCGGCGACCAGTTCCGCGCCGGCCCGCTCGAGCGCAGGGGCCAGGCGGCGCTCGAGTTGCGGTTCCAGCGCCGGCCCGCCGAGGTGGATGCGGGCGAGCGTCGCAGGCCAGGCCCCCTCGCCGGTGCCGCGCAGCTGGAAGCCGCACGCCGCGAGCAGCGCGGCGAGGGCCAGGACGACGAGGCCGCGGGTGACGCCCTCAGGCCGCATCGACGACGACCAGATTGACCAGCCGCCCGGGCACGACGATCACCTTGCGCACCTCCTTGCCCTCGGTGAAGCGCCGCACGTTGGCGTCGCCGCGCGCGGCCGCCTCGATCGCGTCGCGCCCGCTGTCGGCTGGCACGCGGATCTGGCTGCGCAGCTTGCCGTTGACCTGCACGACGAGCTCGATCTCGTCGCGCTCCAGCGCCGCCGGGTCGACCTCGGGCAGCCCGGCCTCGAGGATCTCGTCGCCGTAGCCGAGCTCGCGCCACAGGTGGTGGGTGACGTGCGGGGCGACCGGCGCGAGCAGGCGGAGCAGGATGGCCAGACCCTCGTGCACGACCCTGGCGTGCCAGGGCGGCCCGGCCGGCTCGAGACCGCCGAGCAGGTTGAGCAGCTTCATGCACGCCGAGACGACGGTGTTGAACTGGTAGCGGCCGTAGTCGTTGAGCGCCTGCTGCAGGACGCCGTGGATCTCGTGACGCAGCGGCTGGGCGTCGCCCTCGTCGGCCGGCGCGGGCGCGTCCCCGCCGTTCAGCTCCGCGACCGCCTCCCGCCAGGCGGAGGCGAGGGTCCAGAGCCGTTTCAGGAAGCGCGAGGCCCCCTCGACGCCGCTGTCCGACCACTCCAGCGACTGCTCGGGCGGCGCGGCGAACATCGTGAACAGGCGTACGGTGTCGGCGCCGTAGCGCTCGACCAGCGCCTGGGGATCGACGCCGTTGTTCTTCGATTTCGACATCTTCTCGATGCCGCCGACCACGACCGGCTGGCCGTCGGCGCGCGCCACCGCGCCGGTCACCTTGCCCTTGTCGTCGCGACGGACCTCGACGTCGGCCGGGTTGAAGAAGGTCTTCTTGCCGGCCTCCTCGCGGTAGTAGGTCTCGGCGACGACCATGCCCTGGGTCAGCAGGTTGGTGAACGGCTCGTCGCACTTCACCAGGCCGGTGTCGCGCATAACCCGCGTCCAGAAGCGCGAGTAGAGCAGGTGCAGGATGGCGTGCTCGATGCCGCCGACGTACTGGTCGACCGGCATCCAGTAGTCGACCCGCGCGTCGGTCATCGCCGCGTCGTTGTCGCGGCAGCAGTAGCGCGCGTAGTACCAGGACGAGTCGACGAAGGTGTCCATGGTGTCGGTCTCGCGCCGCGCCGGACCGCCGCACGATGGGCAACTCGTGGCGATGAAGTCCTCCCTCCTGGCGAGCGGGTTGCCGTGGCCGTCGGGCACGCAGTCCTCGGGCAACACCACCGGCAACTGGTCGTCGGGCACCGGCACGTCGCCGCAGCTCTCGCAGTGGACGATCGGGATCGGGCAGCCCCAGTAGCGCTGCCGGGAGACACCCCAGTCGCGCAGCCGGTACTGGACGCGCTTCTCGCCGAGCCCCTGCGCGGCGAGGTCGGCGGCGATGGCGTCGACCGCCTCCACGTAGGCCAGGCCGTCGTACTTCCCGGAGTTGACGCAGACGCCGCGCTCCTTGTCGGCGTACCACGGCCGCCACTCGGTGTCGGAGAAGGTCTCGCCGGGGACGTCGATCACCTGGCGGATCGGCAGCCCGTACTTCAGCGCGAACTCGAAATCGCGCTCGTCGTGGGCCGGCACCGCCATGACCGCGCCGTCGCCGTAGCCCATCAGCACGTAGTTGCCGACCCAGACGTCGACCGGCTCGCCGGTCAGGGGGTGGGTCACCTGCAGCCCGGTCGGCATGCCCTTCTTCTCGATGGTCGCGAGGTCGGCCTCGGCCACCCCGCCGCGCTTGCACTCGTCGATGAACGCGGCGAGTTCGGGGTCGTCGCGCGCGGCGCGCTCGGCCAGCGGATGCTCGGCGGCGACCGCGCAGAAGGTGACGCCCATGATGGTGTCGGCGCGGGTGGTGAAGACCCAGAGTTTCCCCGGCTCGCCGTCGAGCTCGTAGGGGAACGCGAAGCGCACGCCGTGGCTCTTGCCGATCCAGTTGGCCTGCATGGTCTTGACCTGCGGCGGCCAGCCGGGCAGATCGTCGAGGGCCTCGAGCAGCTCGTCGGCGTAGCGCGTGATCGCCAGGTAGTACATCGGGATCTCGCGCTTCTCGACCACGGCACCGGTGCGCCAGCCGCGGCCGTCGATCACCTGCTCGTTGGCCAGCACGGTCTGGTCGACGGGGTCCCAGTTGACCACACCGGACTTCTTGTAGGCGATGCCCTGCTCGAGCATGCGCAGGAACAGCCACTGGTTCCAGCGGTAGTACTCGGGATGGCAGGTGGCCAGCTCGCGCGACCAGTCGAGCGCGAAGCCCAGCGCGCGGAGCTGGTCCTTCATGTAGGCGATGTTGTCGTAGGTCCACTGCGCAGGCGGGACCCCGTTGGCCATCGCCGCGTTCTCCGCCGGCAGGCCGAACGCATCCCAGCCCATCGGCTGCAGGACGTTGCGCCCGCGCATCCGCTCGAAGCGGGTGATGACGTCGCCGATCGTGTAGTTGCGCACGTGGCCCATGTGCAGCCTGCCGCTCGGGTACGGGAACATCGACAGGCAGTAGAACTTCTCGCGCGAGGGATCCTCCGGGGCCTGGAACGTGGCATTAGCGTCCCAGTGCTCACGGGCCTCGCGCTCGACCTTGGCGGGTTGGTACTGGTCGTCCATCTGGGGACAGGATCGCCTGGAGAGGGGAAAAAAGAAGGATACCGTAGCCCCGTTTCCAGCCACAACACGACTTGCGACGATCGTCGGCGCGGCTCGCTGGCTATACTCGGGTTGGGCAACCAGCGCAGGAGCGACGTGCATGGCACCGGGCCAACAACCCTTCGGCAGCGACCGCCTCGTCGAGGCGTACAACCGGATGCTCGAGCGCATCCACGACACCTTCAGGCACACCGGGGAGAGCGCCGTCCCGGCGCTGCAGAAACAGATCGACCACGCGCGCGAGACCGCCGTGGAGCTCGGCGAGCTGAGCCGCGAGGAGGCCGACCGCATCGGCGAGTACCTCCGCCGCGACGCCGAGGAGGTGGCCCGCTACCTGGAAGAGACGCGCCAGGACTTCCGCGACTGGTTCCGCTTCGACCTGCAGCTCGTCGAGCAGCGCTTCATGCAGATGTTCGAGTTGATGGTCGACCAGACGCGCATGGAGCTCGACCGTCTCTCGCAGCGCGCCGCCGGTATCGAGGAGTTCCGCACCGGCGAAGTCGCCGCGCCGGGCAGCCTGTTCTGCGCCGGCTGCGAGAAGGAGCTCCACTTCCACGAGACCGGCCGGATCCCGCCCTGCCCGCGCTGCCACGGCACGGTCTACCGGCGCTTCTCCGAGGCCGGGATCGAGGAGATGGGGAAGTCGTCGGACTGAAGTCCGACCACATCCCAGGGGTGCTCATGGGCCGTGCCCGCGGGTCGGGCTTAGGCGTGCCGCCAGCCGACCGGGGGCGCCCTGCCCGCGAAGGCGAGCAGCGCCAGCAGCAGCGCGAGGCCGAGCACCGGGCCGTCGCCGACGGCCACGTAAGGTGTGGCGCCGCGCCGCGGCTCGACGGTGCCGTGCAGGACGTCGACGGCGAATTGCGGCGAACGCGCCAGGATCTCGCCGCGCGGACCGATGATCGCCGAGATCCCGGTGTTGGTGCCGCGCAGCAGCACGCGGCCGGTTTCGAGCGCGCGCATGCGCGCGATCTGCAGGTGCTGATGCGGCGCGATCGAGTCGCCGAACCAGGCGTCGTTGCTGACGTTGACCAGCAGCGTCGCCTCCGGAAGCTGGCGGCGCAGGACCGCCGAGAAGACGTCCTCGTAGCAGATGGTGATACCGACCGGCTGCCCGGCGAGACGCAGCGGGCGCTGGTCGGCGGGTCCCCGCGAGAAGTCGCCCAGCGGCACGTTCAGGAAGCGTAGCGTCTCGCCGAGGAGACCGCGCAGCGGCAGGAACTCCCCGAACGGAACGAGCTGGCGCTTGAAGTAGAAGGCGCGACCGGCATCGGTGATCGCCAGCATCGCGTTGTAGTAGCGGTCGGTCGCCGCGTCGCGGTAGGGGATGCCGAGCAGCACGTCGGTGGCGGTCAGCCGCGAGACCGCCTGCAGCTCGTCGAGATAGCCCTCGGCGACGGTCTCGTAGAACACCGGCACCGCGGTCTCGGGCCAGAGCACCAGCCGGCTCGACCAGCCGGCCTCGCTCAGGCTGCGGTACAGCGTCAGGGTCGCCTCGAGCTCCTCGGGAAGCCATTTGCGGTCCTGAGTGATGTTGCCCTGGACCAGGGTGACCCGGAACGGCTCTCCGGCCGGCTCGGTCCAGTCCCGGCCGCCCCAGGCCGCCAGGCCGCCCCACAGCGCGACGAGCAGCAGCAGCGCGGCGCCACGACCGCCGGCCGCCCCGCCCGGGCGCGCCATGGCCCACAGCAGGCCGGCGCTTCCCGCCGCGGCGAAACCGACCGCGAGCGTTCCGGCCACCGGGGCCAGCGCGGCGAGCGGGGTGTCGATCTGGCTGATGCCGAGGGCCAGCCAGGGAAAGCCGGTCAACAGCCAGCCGCGCAGCCACTCGAGCAGCACCCAGCCCGCGGCCAGCAGCAGCACGACCCGCCAGGCCGCGCCCGCGCGCCGCCGGATCCAGGCCACCAGCAGCGCCAGCAGCGCCGGGAACAGTGCGAGATAGGCAACCAGGGCGAAGGCGATCGCCAGCGCCACGGGCAGGCTGTTGCCGCCGAACTGGTGGATGCTGATGTGCACCCAGCCGACGCCGAAGCCGAACTGGCCGACGCCGAACAGCCAGCCGCGCCAGAAGGCGCGCCGCGGACCGGCCGCGAGCCAGGTGGCCAGGGCGAGCGCCAGCCCGATGATCGGCAGCGGGAACCAGCCGAACGGCGCGAAGCCCAGCGGCACCAGCAGTCCGGCGGCGAGGGCGACGAGGTCCGCGCCGACCCGGGCGCCAGGCGACATCCGTTGGTCCCCGGTCTCAGCCGCCGGAAGTCGGGGTATCCGCCGTCGCGGACGCCTCTGGCAGCAACGTCAGGTGCAGGGTGTGGATGCGCCGGCTGTCGGCCTGCTGGACGCGGAAGGCGTAGCGGCCGACGGTGTAGACCTCGCCCCGGCGCGGCATGTGGCCGAGGCCGCTGATCACCATCCCACCCACCGTGTCGAACTCGTCGTCGGTGAAGCTGCTGCCAAACTGCTCGTTGAAGTCGTCGATCTCGGTCAGCGCGGGCACCGTGTAGTGGGTGTCGTCGATGCGGTGGATGCCCAGCTCTTCCTCGACGTCGTGCTCGTCCTCGATGTCGCCGACGATCTGCTCGAGCACGTCCTCGATGGTGACCATGCCGGCGACCCCGCCGTACTCGTCGACGACGATGGCGAGGTGGTTGCGGCTCGCGCGGAAGTCCTTGAGCAGCGCGTCGAGCCGCTTGCTCTCGGGGATGAAGACCGGCGGCCGCAGCGCGTCGCGGATGTTGAACCCGGAACCGTCGCCGATCGCCAGCAGGTCCTTGGCGAGCAGGATGCCGACCACCTCGTCCCGGCTGTCGCCGACGACCGGGAAGCGCGAGTGGCCCGACTCGAGGGCGACGCGGATCAGCTCGGCCGGCGGGTCGTCGCGGCTGACCACGACCATCTGCGAGCGCGGGATCATGATGTCGTCGACGCGGATCTCGGCGACGAGCAGCACCCCCTCGATCATCTGCACGGCATCCTCGTCGAGGTGCTCCCGCTGGTGGGCGTCGCGCAGCATGTCGAAGAGCCTCTCGAGGTGCTCCGGCTCGCCGACCAGCGCCTGGCCGAGTCGACCGAGCAGGCCGCGCGTCGACGGGCCTTCGCTAGGCCGGTCTTCGTTCATGGGGAAGGTCGATCATCGTAGGGGTCCGGATAGCCTAATTGCGCCAACAAGTCGATTTCAAGCCGCTCCATCGCAGCCGCGTCGCCCGCCTCCTGGTGGTCGTGCCCGGCGAGGTGGAGCAGGCCATGGACGACCATGTGCGCCCAGTGCGCGGCCGCCGGCTTGCCCTGCTCCGCGGCCTCGCGCTCGATCACCGGTGCGCAGATCACCACGTCGCCGAGCTGCGGCAGCGGCAGGCCGGGCGGGGTCGCGAGCGGGAACGAGAGCACGTTGGTCGGCCCGCGCCGGCCGCGCCACGCACGGTTCAGCTCGCCCCCCTCCCCTTCGTCGACCACCCGCAGCGTGACCGCGCCGTCGCGGCCGATTGCCTCGAGCACGCTGCACGCCCAGCGGCGCAGCGTCGCCGGCGCGGGCCGCCCGGCGCGGCCGGTGGCGAACTGGATCGTCACCGGTCCCGGGCGCCGTTCGTCCATCACCGGTCATCGGCGCCGCCGCCGGACGCCAGGTCGTGGGCGTCGTAGGCGGCGACGATGCGCTGCACCAGCGGGTGGCGGACGACGTCGCGGGCCGAGAAGAAGGTGAAGCTGATGCCGTCGACATCGCGCAGCACCTCGCTCACCTGGCGCAGGCCGGAGAGCTGGCCGCGCGGCAGGTCAACCTGGGTGATGTCGCCGGTGATCACCGCGGTCGAGCCGAAGCCGATCCGGGTCAGGAACATCTTCATCTGCTCGACGGTGGTGTTCTGCGCCTCGTCGAGGATCACGAAGGAGTCGTTCAGCGTGCGTCCGCGCATGTAGGCGAGCGGGGCGAGCTCGATCACCCGGCGATCGATCAGCTTGGCGACCTGCTCGAAGCCGAGCATCTCGTACAGGGCGTCGTAGAGCGGGCGCAGGTAGGGATCGATCTTCTGCGCGAGATCACCGGGCAGGAAGCCGAGCCGCTCGCCGGCCTCGACCGCGGGCCGCACCAGCACCAGGCGGCGCACGCGCTCGGTCAGCAGGGCGTCGACGGCGCAGGCCACGCCGAGGTAAGTCTTGCCGGTGCCGGCCGGGCCGATGCCGAAGTTGACGTCGTTGGCGAGGATGCTGCGGACGTAGCGCTTCTGGTTCGGCCCGCGCGCGCGGATGCGCAGGTGACGGGTGCGGATCTCCTGCGGCTCCTGCTCCTCGGCGTCCTCCGGATCGACCAGCTCCTCGACGCCCGACTGCTGCAGGTGGAGATGGACCCGGGCACGGTTGAGCTGCTCGTTTCCGGTGGCGGCGTAGAGCGTTTCGATCAGCCGGGCGGCGGCGACCACGGCGTCGTTCTCGCCGAGGATGCGAAAGCGGTTACCGCGGTTGTTGATCTCGACGCCGAGGCGCCGCTCGAGGAGGCGCAGGTGCTCGTCGACCGGGCCGCAGAGGTTGGCCAGGCGGGCGTTGTCGTCGGGTTCCAGCGCCAGCTCGGCGGCGTGCGGATGATCGCTCAAGGCAGGAGGTCTCAGACCGCGGCGGCGACGCGCAGCGGCGGCCGTGCCAGTTCGCCGCGCAACGAGTGCGGCCGGGCCCCGGTGATGCGCACGTCGACGAACCGGCCGCGCAGCTCGGCGGGCGCCGGGAAGTTGACCACGAGGTTGTTCTCGGTCCGCCCGGCGAGTTCGCCGCCGTCGTGCCGGGCGGGGCGCTCGGCGAGCACGCGCTGGTGGCTGCCGACCAGCCCCTCGGCGATGACCCGCGCCGACGCGCCGAGCCGGGCCTGCAGCTCGGCGAGGCGGGCCTTCTTGACCTCCAGCGGCACGTCGTCCGGAATCGAAGCGGCCGGCGTGCCCGGGCGCGGGCTGAACATGAAGCTGAACGAGACGTCGAAACCGACCTCGTCGACGAGGTCCAGGGTGGCCCGGAAATCGGCGTCGGTCTCGCCCGGGAAGCCGACGATGAAGTCGGACGAGAAGGTCATGCCGGGACGCACCGCGCGCAGCCGGTCGATGCGCTCGAGGTACTCCGCCGCGGTGTAGCCGCGCCGCATCCGCCGGAGTACCGCGTCCGACCCGCTCTGCACCGGCAGGTGCAGGTGGCCGACCAGCTGCGGGATCTCGGCGTAGCGTGCGATCAGGCCGCGGCTCATCGCGGCCGGGTGGGAAGTCAGGTAGCGCAGGCGCTCGACGCCCGGCACCCGCGCCACCTCGACGAGCAGCGCGCCGAGGTCGGCGATGCCGCCCCGTGTGTCGCGGCCGCGGTAGGTGTCGACGTTCTGGCCGAGCAGCGTCACCTCGCGCACCCCCTGGGCGGTGAGCGCGGCGACCTCGGCGACGACGTCGGCGACCGGGCGGCTGACCGCCTTGCCCCGCGTAAACGGCACGATGCAGTAGGTGCAGGCGTTGCTGCACCCTTCCATGACCGACACGTAGGCCGTGGGCCCGTCGGCGCGCGGCTCGGGGAGGCAGTCGAACTTCTCGATCCGCGGGAACGAGACGTCGATCACCGGCTCGGGCGCGCGGCGCACCGCGTCGAGCATCTGCGGCAACCGGTGCAGGGTCTGGGGGCCGAACACCAGGTCGACGTAGGGCGCGCGCTCGCGCAGCGCCTCGCCCTCCTGGCTTGCGACGCAGCCGCCGACGCCGATCACCAGGTCGGGTCGCGCCGCCTTCCAGCCCTTCCAGCGTCCGAGCAGCGAGAAGACCTTCTCCTGCGCCTTCTCGCGGATCGAGCAGGTGTTGAGCAGCAGCACGTCCGCCACCTCCGGCGCGTCGACCGGCTCGAGGCCGTGCGACCGCGCGAGGACGGCACGGATCTTGTCCGTGTCGTACTCGTTCATCTGGCAGCCGAATGTCTTGACGTAGAGCTTGCCGGGCATGGTCCGCACCGCGCGACTGGGGAACCTGCAATTATACGCACCCGGCCGCGGCGGTTCCTGCGTTGCGTCATCCGGCGTAACGGCCCGTCGGCCGGACGGAACCGCGCTTGCTCCCTGGCCGGCCCGATCAGAGCGTCAGCGCCTCGCCGGCCGGCAGCAGGGTGTAACCGAGCTCCTCGGCCACCGCCGGGTGGGTCACGCGCCC
>JAWVZO010000090.1:0-9515 GCA_033722135.1 Gammaproteobacteria bacterium
GTAGAAGCGCAGTTTCCGGTCGATGATCTGCTGCTGCATGCGCGCGGTCAACGTGTCCCACACCGCGTCGGGCGCGGCCGGCGAGTTGAGCAGGAACACCGCGTCTTCGGCCGCCTTGTCGAGCATGTCGTAGCGCTCGATGAAGCCGGGCTGGTGGCAGGCGACGAAATTCGCTTCGCCGTCGCCGATCAGGTAGCTCGAGCGGATCTTCTGCGGGCTGAAGCGCAGGTGGGAAACGGTGGCCGCACCGGCCTTCTTCGAGTCGTAGACGAAGTAGCCCTGGGCGTAGAGGTCGGTCTCCTCGCCGATGATCTTGATGGTGTTCTTGTTGGCGCTGACCGTGCCGTCGCTGCCGAGGCCGTAGAACACCGCCCGGGTCAGCCCCTCGACCGGGTCTGTCGCGAAGCGCTCGTCGACGTCGAGGCTGGTGTGGCCGACGTCGTCGACGATGCCGACCGTGAAGCCGTTCCTCGGCCTCTCGTCGGCGAGCTCGTCGAGCAGCCCCTTGATCATGCCGGGGTTGAACTCCTTCGAGGCGAGGCCGTAGCGGCCGCCGACCACGCGCGGCAGCTCGGCGAAGCGCGGCGCTTCGGACTGCCGGTCGCCGACCAGCGCGGTGACCACGTCCTTGTAGAGCGGCTCGCCGTCGGCACCGGGTTCCTTGGTGCGGTCGAGCACCGCGAGGCGCCGGGTGGAGGCGGGCAGTGCGGCGACGAACGCCTCGGCGGCGAAAGGCCGGTAGAGGCGGACCTTGAGCAGGCCGACCTTCTCGCCGCGGCCGACCAGCGTCTCGACCACCTCCTCGACCGCCTCGGCACCGGAGCCCATCAGCACGACGACCCGCTCCGCGTCGGGCGCGCCGAAGTAGTCGAACAGCCGGTAGCGGCGCCCGGTCAGCTCGGCGAAACGGTCCATCGTCGCCTGCACGATGCCGGGCATCCGCGCGTAGTACGGGTTGACCGCCTCGCGCGACTGGAAGTAGACGTCGGGGTTCTGCGAGGTGCCGCGGACCACCGGGTGGTCGGGGGATAGGGCGCGGCGGCGGTGCGCCTGGACCAGCGCGTCGTCGATCATCGTGCGCACCGTCTCGCGGCTCACCTGCGCGATCTTGCTCACCTCGTGCGAGGTGCGGAAGCCGTCGAAGAAATGCACCACGGGAACCCGTGCCTCGAGGGTCGCGGCATGGCTGATCAGCGCCATGTCCATCACCTCCTGGACCGAGTTGGAGGCGAGCATCGCCCAGCCGGTCTGGCGCACCGCCATGACGTCGCTGTGGTCGCCGAAGATCGACAGGGCGTGCACTGCCAGCGCGCGCGCCGAGACGTGGAACACGGCCGGGGTCAGCTCGCCGGCGATCTTGTACATGTTCGGGATCATCAGCAGCAGGCCCTGCGACGCGGTGAACGTCGTCGCCAGCGCACCGGTCTGCAGCGCGCCGTGCACGGCGCCGGCGGCGCCGGCCTCGCTCTGCATCTCGATCACCTCGGGCACGCTGCCCCAGAGGTTGCGCTGGCCGGCGGCCGACCAGGCGTCGCAGTACTCGCCCATCGGCGACGAGGGCGTGATCGGGTAGATCGCGATGACGTCGTTGCACAGGTGCGCGACGTAGGCGGCGGCTTCGTTACCCTCGAGGGTAACCGCGTGGTTCGGTGCCATCAGACTCCCCCCTGAACAGGACACGGCGGCCGCACCGGTGGCGTCGGCGGGCCTGGGGCGGGGTCGACACGGGGGGCGGGCAGTAGCCGGCCATCACGGTCCATGGGCCTTCCCTGGGGCGGAACTGCTCCTTCTTGCCGGTGACCCGGTCCACCCTGCGTTTCGCTCCGCGCGCCCGGGGCGCGCGAGGCCGGATCAGTCTAGCATGGGGTGCCGAGATCGGTGCGATGCTCGGCAAGCCCTGGTGCCGGAAGAAGCTGCGACCCTCGGGGATTCGTGAAGAAACCGTCTTGATGCTTATCGTGCCCTCGTAGCACGGTGCGAGGCATCCTCGGTCTCAGCGCTCGAGGAAGCGCGGCATGATCTCGACCAGGTTGCACGGTTTGGTGCGAGCGTCGAGCTGGTGGACGATCAGCTTGTCCCAGCCGTCGCGGCACGCGCCCGACGAGCCGGGCAGGCTGAAAACGATGGTGCCGTTGGCGACGCCGGCGACGGCGCGCGACTGCAGCGTCGAGGTGCCGATGTCCTGGTAGGAGAGGTTGCGGAACAGCTCGCCGAAGCCCTCGATCACCTTGTCGAACAGCGGCAGCAGCGCCTCCGGCGTGCCGTCGCGGCCGGTCAGGCCGGTGCCGCCGGTGGCGATCACCACCTGCACGTCGGGATCGGCGATCCAGCGCGAGACGATGGCGCGGATGGCGTAGCGGTCATCGCGCACGATCGCCTTCTCGGCCAACGCGTGGCCGGCGGCGGTGAGACGCTCGACCAGGGTCTTGCCGGACTTGTCGTCGGCCTCGGTACGGCTGTCCGAGACCGTGAGCACGGCGATGTCGAGGGGCAGGAAGGCGCGGTCGCCGCCGCCGTGGGCCATCTCCATCGGGCGTCCTCCGTCAGCCGCTCGCCGCGACGTCCTGCGGCTCGTGCCGCGGCTCGGTCGCGTCGCGCAGAAGCATGTAGGTGATGCTGTCGTTGAGGGCGTTGAACGAGGCGTCGATGACGTTGGTCGACACGCCCACCGTGTTCCAGTGCTCGGTGTGGCCGTCGGAGCTCTCGATCATCACCCGGGTCACCGCGCCGGTGCCCTGGTTGGGGGTCAGGATGCGCACCTTGTAGTCGACCAGGCGCAGGTTGGCGAGCTGCGGGTAGTGCGGGATCAGCACCTTGCGCAGCGCCGCGTCGAGCGCATTCACCGGGCCGTTGCCCTCGGCGACGGCCATCGTCCGTTCGTCGCCGACCTCGAGCTTCACCGTCGCCTCGGAGAGCGTCACCAGCTCGTTCTGCGCGTTCCAGCGCCGCTCGTCGAAGACCCGGAAGCTGTCGAGGCGGAAGTACTCGGGCACCTCGCCGAGCGCGCGGCGCGCGAGCAGCTCGAAGCTCGCCTCGGCGCCGTCGTAGGCGTAGCCGTCGAACTCCCGCGCCTTGACGGTCTCGACCAGGCCGGCGACCTGCGGGTCGCCGGGGCTGACCTCGAGGCCGATCTCGCGCAGCCGGGCGAGGACGTTGGAGCGCCCGGCCTGGTCGGAGACGACGATGTGCCGGCGGTTGCCGACCAGGTCGGGCACGATGTGCTCGTAGCAGCGCGGGTCCTTCTCGACCGCGGAGACGTGCAGGCCGCCCTTGTGGCTGAAGGCCGACTCGCCGACGTAGGCGGCGTTCCGCTCGGGAAAGCGGTTGAGCCGCTCGTCGAGCAGCCGGGAGACGTGAGTCAGCCGGGTCAGGTCGTTGGCCGTGGTGCCCGTGGTGTAGCCCATCTTCAGGATCAGCGACGGGATGATGGCGATCAGGTTGGCGTTGCCGCACCGCTCGCCGAGCCCGTTCAGCGAGCCCTGCACCTGGCGCGCCCCGGCCTCGACCGCGAGCAGGCTGTTGGCGACGGCGTTACGGGTGTCGTCGTGGCAGTGGATGCCGAGATGGGAGCCCGGCACCCGCTCGACGACCTCGCCGACGATCCGCTCGATCTCCCTCGGCAGCGTGCCGCCGTTGGTGTCGCAGAGCACGATCCAGCGCGCGCCCGCGGCATGGGCCTTCTCCAGGCAGGCGAGGGCGAAGCCGGAGTCGGACTTGTAGCCGTCGAAGAAGTGCTCGGCGTCGAACAGCACCTCGTCGACCTTGCCGTCGAGGTAGCGGACGCTCTCCTCGATCATCGCCAGGTTCTCGTCGTGCGTGATGCCCAGGGCGACGTCGACGTGGAAGTCCCAGGTCTTGCCGACCACGGTGATGGCGCGGGTGTTCGCGGCGAGCAGCTTGGCGAGGCCGGGGTCCTCGTCGACGGTGCTCCCGTTGCGCCGGGTCATGCCGAACGCCGTGAGCCGCGCGCGGTGCAGGGCCGGCGCCTCGGCGAAGAAGGCGTCGTCGGTCGGGTTGGCGCCGGGCCAGCCGCCCTCGATGTAGTCGATGCCGAGCTGGTCGAGTTCGCGGGCGATCACCGCCTTGTCGGCGCTGGTGAAGTCGACGCCCTCGGTCTGTGCGCCGTCGCGCAGGGTGACGTCGTAGATGGTGACGCGGTCGTTGCTCATGGGTCCGTTCTGCCCTGGGGGCGGTCCTGCATGCACAGGTGGCCGCCGGAAACGATCAGGGTAACCGCATAGCCACATCAGGAAAAGCGGCCTGAATCAACTGGAAAGGCGAGGACGGCCGGGGCCGGGCCCCCCTGTTCCACCCGGAGGGACGCTCACGTGGGGTCGGCGTAGACCCCGTCGCCAAGAACTCCTGCGTCCCGGCCGGCCACGGCGCGGAGGGAATCGTGTCGGTCACCGTCTCTTCCGATCGCCGCGGCCGCACTAAGGGACTCCCCTACCCGGGTCAGCCCTTTCCCAATTGTCTCTTAAGCCGCCGGTCACCGATCCTGCGGCACGTGAACTACGCGACCGCGGGGTCGCAGGAGACGACACAGATGCCTTCGGAAAACGCGGCGACTTCGAGCGCCATCTTCGACGTGAGAGTCCTGCTCGTCGAGGACGACGACCCGCTGCGCAGCTCGATCGAGCTGATTCTGCGCGATCTAGGCTGCCGCGTGCTGACCGCGGGCAACGGCGAGGAGGCGCTCGACGTGCTCGCCGCGTCCCACCGCGAGATCGACGTGGTCTTCTCCGACGTGGTGATGCCGGGACGGGTTTCCGGCTATCAGCTTGCGCAACGGGTCCGCGATTTCCCGTCGCGCATCCGGGTGCTGCTGACCTCCGGCTACCCGCTCGATGCTCGCGGCTACGACCAGAACACGCCCCTGCTCGACAAGCCCTACACCGAGGAGCAGCTCGCCACGGCCCTGGCCGCGTTGCTGCAACACGAATCCGACGACCAAGTAAATGATCGAGGTAGATGACGATGAACGACCCAACTCACTCCTCACCAGCCAGCCCTGTCGTTCTGGTGATCGACGACGACGCCGATTTCCTCGCCTTCGCCTGCAACGTGATCGACGGCCTCGGCTTTCAGTCGCTGCAGGAGTCGACCGCCTCCGCGGGCCTCGCGCGGGCCATAGAAGCGGCGCCGACAGCGATCCTGCTCGATCTGCAGATGCCCGGGTGCGACGGCATCGAGACGTTGCGCGCGCTCGGCGAGGCCGGATGCCGGGCGACCGTGATCCTCGCCAGCGGCTTCGACGGCCGGGTGCTGCACACCGCCGAACAGGTCGGGCGCGACAACGGCCTCACGATGGGCGGCTACCTGCAGAAGCCGCTCGACCTCGACGCGTTCGAGAAGAGCCTGCGTGACGCGGTGCGCGGCAACGACGTGCTCGACGAGGCCGATCTCGAGCGCGGGATCGCGAACGGCGAGCTCGTGCTCCACTACCAGCCGAAGATCAATCTCCACGATGACCGGGCGCCGGCGAACGTCGAGGCGCTGGTCCGCTGGCAACATCCCCGGCTCGGGCTGCTGTACCCGGACCGCATCATCCCGCTCGCCGAGCGCGGCGACCTGATGGCGCCGCTGACCCGCGCCGTGGTTGACCAGGCCCTCGACCAGGTCGCCGCCTGGGAGCGCGAGGGGTTCACGGTGCGTGTTGCCGTCAACATCCCGCCGGAACTGCTCGAGGACCTCGAGCTTCCGGAGCATCTCGTCGAACTGGCCGAGGCGCGGCAGGTTTCCCTGGACAGGCTGGTGCTCGAGGTCGTCGAGACGAGCCGCATCGACGACAACTGCGCGGCGATGGACGTCCTGACGCGGCTGCGGCTGAAGGACGTCGGCCTGGCGATCGACGATTTCGGCACCGGCCACTCCTCGCTGCTGAACCTCTACCGGCTGCCGTTCAGCGAGCTCAAGGTCGACCGCTCGTTCGTCTTCCGGCTCATCGAAGACCCCGAGGCGCAGGCGATCGTCGGCGCCAGCATCGACCTTGCGCACAACCTCCGGATGGAGGCCTGCGTCGAGGGTGTCGAGAACGAGGCCGTGCTCGAGCGGGTACGCGCGCTCGGTGCCGACAGCGTTCAGGGTTTCCACTTCAGCCGTCCGCTTCCCGCGGAGAAGGTGTTGCCTTTCTACCGCGAATTCCCGGAGCGGGACGCCGTGGCGGAACCGGCCCAGGTGGCTTGAACCGGGTAGCCGGCGCACAGCGGGTTCGACCGGCCGGGCGGGTCTTGCAGCCGGACGGCATGCAAGGACAGGAGGAGGCCGCCCCGCCGCGCAGTGTGGCCAGGCCGGGGAGGGGGTGTCTCTCGCAGCGGCTAGGTCGACGGGGCGCACCGGACACCCCGGGCAAACGGCCCTGGATTGGATGGGATCAAAAAAAAGACCCCGCAGGGGGAAGCGGGGTCAGCAGGGGTTTTGGGAGGTTTCAGGAAGGGTCCGTCACGCTCCTTCAGGTCGTGTCACATGGCCATGCAACGGAGGGAGTGCCATCCATGGCAGGTCGGTCCCTCGACCAGTCGCCGGGTCATCCGTGCCACGGGGGTACCGGCGCTTTCCTCCCTCGACGTTCAAGCTATCGCATATAAGCGTATTCGAAAATTCGTAACAGTACGTATTTTGTGGTCATTCGCCAGCGGCGCCGCGCACCGGGTTGGCCAGCCGGCCGATGCCGTCGATCTCGACGACGATCTCGTCGCCCGGTGCGAGGAACACGGGCGGGTTGCGTGCGAAGCCGACCCCCTCGGGCGTGCCGGTCAGGATCAGCGTGCCGGGCAGCAGCGTCAGGTCGCGGCTCAGCTCGGCGATCAGGCGCGCGACGGGGAAGATCATCTCCCCGGTGCCCTGTTCCTGCATCACCCGGCCGTTGAGCCGGCTGCGCACCGTCAGCGCCTGGGGGTCGGGCACCTCGTCGGCGGTGACCAGCTCGGGGCCGAGCGGGCAGAAGCCGTCGAAGCTCTTGCCGCGTACCCACTGGCCGCCGCCGCCGTGCTTCTGCCAGCGGCGGGCCGAGACGTCGTTGGCGCAGGTGTAGCCGAGCACGTGTGCGAGGGCGTCGGCCTCGGCCACGTCGCGGGCCGCGCGGCCGATGACCACGCCGAGCTCGGCCTCGAAGTCGACCTCGGGTCCACGTTCGCAGGCGGCCGGGAGGACGATCGGCGCCTCGGGGTGGTTCAGCGCCGTGGTCGGTTTCATGAAGACGATCGGGCTGGCCGGGGTCTCGGCCCCGGTCTCGTCGGCGTGCGCGCGGTAATTGAGGCCGATGCCGAAGATGTTGACCGGCGCGACCGGCGCCAGCAGCCGCGCGACCGCGGCCGTCTCGCCGGTCGGCGCGAGGCCGGTGTAGGGGTCGCCGTCGAGGAGTTCGGCGACCGTGTCATCGCGGCGCAGGCCGAAGCGGGTCGCGCCCGAGGCGTCGAGGAAGCGGATGAAGCGCATCGCCCGGTCTCCTTTCGCGGGGGCGGCGTCAATCTAGCACGCTTCCGGCGGCCCGGACGCCACGGCGGCCGCCACCGCGTCGACGATGGCCGGCAGGTCGTTCTCGCCGACGCCGTGGAAGAAGGCGCCGCCGGGGGCGATGCGGATGTTGGGCCCGCGGCTGCACGCGCCGAAGCAGAGGATCGACTCGACGGGTACGTCGAGGCCCCGTGCGTCGAGCAGGCCCTCGAGGCGCGCGGCGAGCGTCTCAGAGCCGCGCGCGGCACACGACGGCGTCTCCGGGTTGAGGCGCCGGTTGACGCAGATCAGCAACCGCCATCCGCCCGCCGCGCTCATCCGGCCTCCGCCGGAGGGGCGAGCAGCCCGGGGCCGTCGTGCGCGGGCGAGTTGACGCGTCGCGACACCCTTTGCGGCCGCACCCGGCGTCCCGTCCCGGCGTCGAGGAGCGCCGGGTCGGCGGGGCGGTCCGGGTCGAGCCAGGCCGCGTAGTCGGCGGGATCGACGACCGCCGGCATGCGCTCGTGGATCGGGCGCAGTTCCGGATGGGCCTCCCGGGTCAGGATCGCCGCGCTCTCGCGCACCGTGCCGTCGGCGCCGTGCCAGGTCGACCAGAGCCCGGCGAGGCCGAGCAGCGCGCCGGTGGGCAACGCGAAATACCACGGATCCCTGCCGCCGTCGCCGGGGGTCCACTCGTACCATCCGTCGGCCGGCACCAGGCAGCGGCGACGCCGCCAGGCGTCGCGGAACATCGGCTTGTGCGCCGCGCTCTCGGCCCGGGCGTTGATCGGGCGCGGCCCGGGTCTGGCCGGGTCGGCCCACGCCGGCAACAGCCCCCAAGCCACCTCGCCGGCGCGGCGCTCGCCGGTCGCGGCGTCGTGGCGAACGATGCACAGCCCCGTGCCGGGAGCGACGTTCCAGCGCGGGGCGAGGTCGGGCACGCCGGCCAGGCCGACGTGGCGCGCCACGTCGGCCGGGTCGCTGAACAGGGCCAGCCGTCCGCACATCTCCGGTCTCCTTGACAGGATCGCGATTCGACCCCATTGATAGAGGTCATTTCGAGCCCCCGGGGGGCTGCCTACACTCGCCAGCAAAGCTTGACCCGACAGTGGGGTCAATGTAATCATAAATCCGACCAATTTGGTTGGATTTAATGCGCCTCTTCCGCGGCGGCATACAATCTGAGTTTTATCATAAGGTTATCCATGAGCACCGCGACCGATCCCTATCACGCACTGATCAACCGCGAGTACAGCGAGGGCTTCACGACCGAGATCGAGTCGGACACCCTGCCGCCCGGGCTCGACGAGGACGTGATCCGCCACATCTCGAAGAAGAAGAAGGAGCCGGAGTTCCTGCTCAACTACCGTCTCGAGGCGTTCCGCCACTGGCTGACGATGGTCGAGCCGAAGTGGGCGTCGGTCCACCACGCGCCGATCGACTACCAGGCGATCAGCTACTACTCGGCGCCGAAGTCGGACTCCGACCGGCCCAAGACCCTCGACGAGGTCGACCCCGAACTGCTGCGTACCTACGAGAAGCTCGGCATCCCGCTGCGCGAGCAGGAGATGCTCGCCGGCGTCGTCGGCGCCAACAGCAACGTGGCCGTCGACGCGGTGTTCGACAGCGTCTCGGTCGCCACCACTTTCAAGAAGACGCTGGCCGAGAAGGGCATCATCTTCGGCTCGTTCTCCGATGCGGTGCAGGAGCACCCGGAACTGGTCGAGCAGTACCTCGGCTCGGTGGTGCCGCCCGGCGACAACTTCTTCGCCGCGCTGAATTCCGCGGTGTTCACCGACGGCTCCTTCTGCTACGTGCCCAAGGGGGTGCGCTGCCCGATGGAGCTCTCGACCTACTTCCGCATCAACCAGGCCAACACCGGGCAGTTCGAGCGCACGCTGCTGATCGCCGACGAGGGGAGCTACGTCAGCTACCTCGAGGGTTGCACCGCGCCGCAGCGCGACGAGAACCAGCTCCACGCCGCGGTCGTCGAGCTGGTCGCGCTCGCCGACGCCGAGATCAAGTACTCGACGGTACAGAACTGGTACCCCGGCGACGCCGAGGGCCAGGGCGGCATCTAC
>JAWVZO010000091.1:0-9468 GCA_033722135.1 Gammaproteobacteria bacterium
CTGCCGGTGGCCAACGTCTTCCACGCCGGCGACGGCAACCTCCACCCGCTGATCCTCTACGACGCCAACCGGCCCGGCGAGCTCGAGCGTACCGAGGAACTCGGCGGCAAGATCCTGGAACTCTGCGTCGAGGTAGGCGGCACGATCACCGGCGAGCACGGCGTCGGGGTCGAGAAGATCGACCAGATGTGCGTCCAGTTCAGCCGCGCCGAACTGGACCAGTTCCTCGCCGTCAAGAGCGCGCTCGATCCGGAGGGGCTGCTCAACCCGGGCAAGGCGATCCCGACCAGCGCCCGCTGCTCCGAGCTCGGCGGCATGCACGTGCACGGCGGCCAGTTGCCGTTCCCCGACATTGAGCGGTTCTGACGTGACCCCGGGCGCCGATCGGACCGACCAGATCGCCGCGGCGGTGGCCGCGGCCGCCGAGGCCGGGCAGCCGCTGCGCCCGGTGGGCGGCGACACCAAGCGTGATCTCGGCCGGGCGGTCGAGGCCGAGCCGCTGAGCCTGGCCGGCCACGCGGGTATCGTCGAGTACGAACCGACCGAACTCGTGGTGACCGCACGCGCCGGCACCCCGCTGGACGAGCTGGAGTCGGCCCTCGCGGGACGGGGCCAGATGCTCGGCTTCGAACCGCCGCACCTCGGCGCGGCGGCGACGCTCGGCGGCACGGTCGCCTGCGGCCTATCCGGGCCGCGCCGCCCGTACGCCGGCTCGGCACGCGACTTCGTCCTCGGCGTCCGCCTGGTCAACGGGCGCGGCCAGGTGCTGCGCTTCGGCGGGCAGGTGATCAAGAACGTCGCCGGCTACGACCTGTCGCGGCTGATGACCGGCGCCCAGGGCACGCTCGGCGTGCTGCTCGAGGTGTCGCTGCGGGTGCTGCCCCGGCCCGCCGTCGAGGTGACGCTGGTGCAGGAGCTCGACGCCGGGGAGGCGCTCGAGACGATGAACCGCTGGGCCGGCCGGCCGCTGCCGATCAGCGCGGCCTGCCACGACGGCGGTCGGCTGCGCGTGCGGCTCTCGGGCACCGAGCGCGGGGTCCGCGCCGCCCGCGCGGTCCTCGGTGGCGAGCCCGATGCCGAAGGCGAATCGTGGTGGCGGCAGCTGCGCGAGCGAACCCTGCCGTTCTTCGGCGACGGAGACGCGCGGTGCTGGCGGCTCGCCGTCGCGCCTGCCTCCCCCCTCCCCCCCGGGCTGCCGGGGCAATGGCTTCTCGACTGGGGCGGGGCCCAGCGCTGGTATCGCGGCGAGGCACCGGTCGACGCGATCCGCGAGGCGGCGCGTGCCGCGGGAGGACACGCCGTCCGGCTCGGCCCCGGGGACGACGGCCCGTTCCACCCCCTGCCCGACCCCGTTCTCGCGCTGCACCGGAGACTGAAGGCCTCCTTCGACCCGCGGGGCATCCTCAATCCCGGTCGTCTCTACGCCGGACTCTGAGAGCGCCATGCAGACCGACCTCACCGAGGAGTTCCGCAACACGCCGTCGGTCGGCGACGTCGAGAGCATCCTCCGCAACTGCGTCCACTGCGGGTTCTGCCTGGCCACGTGCCCGACCTACCAGCTGCTCGGCAACGAGCTCGACAGCCCGCGCGGCAGGATCTACCTGATCAAACAGCTCCTCGAGGGACAGGAGGTCACGGCGACCACGCGCACCCACCTCGACCGCTGCCTGACCTGCCGCGCCTGCGAGACCACCTGCCCGTCCGGCGTGACCTACGGCCGGCTGCTCGACGTCGGCCGCGAGCTCGTCGAACAGCGGGCGCCGCGTCCCGTAAGCGAGCGTCTGTTCCGCCGCCTGCTGCGCTTCGCGCTCGCCGACCGCGACCGCTTCCGCACGCTGTCGCGGCTCGGCACGGCGGTACGCGGCCTGGTCCCAGAGCGGCTGCGCGGGGGGCTTCCCGAACGCGCGCCCCGCGACCTCCCTGCGGCCCCGGAAGTGGCGCGTCCGGAACGGACCGTGCTGCTGCTGGAGGGCTGCGTGCAGCCGACGCTGCGCCCTGGCATCGACGCGGCGGCCACGCGACTGCTGGCGCGCCTCGGCGTGGCCACCCGGACGGTCGCGCGCGCTGGCTGCTGCGGCGCGATCGACCACCACCTCTCGGCCGCCGGGGACGCCCTCGCCCGGGTACGGCGCAACGTCGACGCCTGGCATCCCGAACTCGAGGCCGGTGCCGGGGCGCTGCTGGTCACCGCGAGCGGTTGCGGGGCGATGGTCAAGGAGTACGGCCACCTGCTCCGCCACGACCCGGACTACGCCGAACGCGCCGAGCGGGTCGCGGCGGCCGCGGTCGACCCCGCCGAGCTGTTCGGCCGGCTCGACCTCGATCCGCTAGGGCAGCCCGGGCGCGGGCGGCGCATCGCCTTTCACTCGCCGTGCACCCTGCAGCACGGCCAGCGGCTGCCGGGCGTAACCGAGGCGCTGCTGACCCGGCTCGGCTACGAGCTCGCCCCGGTCGGCGACGCCCACCTCTGCTGCGGCTCCGCGGGAACCTATTCGGTGCTGCAGCCCGACCTGGCCGAGCGGCTCCGCGCCGACAAGCTGCGCCAGCTCGAGGCCGGGCGTCCCGAACTGATCGCGACCGCCAACATCGGCTGCCTGCACCACCTCTCCGCGGGCACCTCGACCCGCGTCGTCCACTGGCTGGAACTGGTCGCCGAGGATCTCGGGGCCTGACCCGCCGCGTCAGGGGAGCGGCAGCGAGGTGCGGTCGACCACGTGCCGGAGCACGAAGCTCGACTGCACCCCCGACACGCCCTCGATGCGGGTGATCCGGTTGAGCAGCAGTTCCTGGTAGGCGTCCATGTCGCGCACCACCACCTTGAGCTGGTAGTCGGCCTCCCGGCCGGTGATCAGCAGGCACTCGAGCACCTCGGGCAGCTCCGCGACGATGGCATCGAAGCGGGCGAACCGTTCCGGGGTGTGGCGATCCATGGAGATGCTCAGCAGGGCCATCAGGGTCAGGCCGAGCCTGCGCGCGTCGAGCAGCGCGCGGTAGCCGGCGATGATGCCGGACTCCTCGAGGGCGCGGACCCGGCGCAGGCACGGCGAGGGCGACAGGCCGATGCGCTCGGCGAGCTCGAGGTTGGTCAGGCGGCCGTTCTGCTGCAGCTCATCGAGGATGCGGCGGTCGTAGCGGTCGAGGCGAACCACTTGGGGGTCGTTTGGCATTTTATTTCACTTATTTAATGATAATTGGAATTATACTCCTTTATTGGCGTACTTGAAGGGTCAATACGCAACCACTTTTCGCCTCACCGTGCCTATTCTATGCCTGTCCGCCACGAGCGGACCCGCCCCGGTCCCGCCCCACCCGGCCCGGACCACGGGGACCGGCCTCACGAGGGCCGGTCCGGCCAGGCCTCCACCCAGGGCCGGCCTACCGCGAAGGGGCCCGAACCGACCGAACCGGAGACGCACGATGACCTTCGACCACCGCAAGTACCGTCCGGCACCGCCCGTGCCGCTGTCCGACAGGCAATGGCCCGACCGGGTCCTCGAACGCGCCCCGCGCTGGGCCAGCGTCGACCTGCGCGACGGGAACCAGGCGCTGCTCGAGCCGATGGGCGTCACCGAGAAACGGCGCCTGTGGGACCTGTTGGTGAAACTCGGGTTCAAGGAGATCGAGGTCGGCTTCCCGTCGGCGAGCCGGCCGGACCACGACTTCCTGCGCTGGCTGATCGAGGAGGACCGCATCCCGGACGACGTCACCGTGCAGGTGCTGGTGCAGGCGCGGGAGGAACTCATCTCGAGGACCTTCGACGCCCTCGACGGCGTCCGCCGCGCCAACGTGCACGTCTACAACTCCACGTCGACGGTCCAGCGCGAGCGGGTCTTCGGGCTCGGCACCGACGGCATCCGCGAGATCGCCGTCCACGGCGCCGAGATGCTGCAGCGCGAGGCCGACCGCCGCCCCGGCGTCGAGTGGGTCTTCCAGTACTCCCCGGAGAGCTTCACGAGCACCGAGCCCGACTTCGCCGTCGAGGTCTGCGCCGCGGTGATGGACGTCTGGCAGCCCACCGCGGAGAACCCGTGCATCCTCAACCTGCCGGCGACCGTCGAGGTGGCGACACCGAACCTGTTCGCGGACCAGATCGAGTACTTCACGCGCCACCTGCCGAAACGCGAGGCGGCGGTGATCTCCGTGCACACCCACAACGACCGCGGCTGCGCCATCGCCGCCGGCGAGCTGGCGCTTCTGGCCGGCGCCGAGCGCGTCGAGGGCACGCTGCTCGGCAACGGCGAGCGCACCGGCAACATGGACATCGTCACGATGGCGATGAACCTCTACAGCCAAGGCATCGATCCGCGGCTCGACCTGAGCCACCCCGACGAGATCATCCAGGTCTACACCGAGTGCACGCAGATGCCGGTGCACCCGCGCCACCCTTGGGTCGGCGAACTGGTCTATACGGCATTCTCCGGCAGCCACCAGGACGCGATCCGCAAGTGCCTGACCCGGCAGCAGGACGCGGAACCGTGGCAGGTCGCCTACCTGCCGATCGATCCGCGTGACCTCGGCCGCGACTACCAGGCGGTGATCCGGGTGAACAGCCAGTCGGGCAAGGGCGGCGTCGCCTTCGTACTCGAGCGCGACTACGGCCTGCAGCTGCCGCGCTGGCTGCAGGTGGAGCTGGCCCAGCTCGTCCAGCAGGTGAGCGAATCCCAGCGCGGCGAGGTGGACGGCCCGGCGATCCACCGCCTGTTCATGGAACACTTCGTCGTCGACCAGGAACCGGTCCGCCTGCTCGGCTACCAGCTGAACCGCAACGGGCGCGACGTCATCGAGGCCCACGTCGCCGACCGCGACCGGGAGCTGAAGCTGCACGGCGAGGGGGTCGGCGCCATCGCCGCGTTCGTCGACGCCTGGTCACGGCACAGCGGCAGCAAGGTCAGCGTGGTCGACTACACCGAGCACGCCGTTGGCGGCGGGACCGACGCCGAGGCCGCGGCCTACGTCCAGCTCAACGTCGACGGGCAGCGCGTCAGCGGCGCCGCGTTCGACCGCGACACCGTCAGCGCGTCGCTGCGGGCCGTGCTCGCGTCGTTGAACCGGGCGGCCGCGATCCACGTCCGCGCCGCCTGAGGCGACCCGCTAGGCGACCCCTAGGCCGGCCGCGGCCGCGTCCCGCCACAGCGGGGTCGCGGCGGCCTCGTCCAGCGCGACCAGGGGCGGCCGGACCCGCTGCCAGCCGGGCGTGCCGTGGATGCGGGCCAGCAGGGCCTTCACCGCCGGGATCATCGGGTAGGCCTCGATCGCGCGGCGGATCGCGGTGGCGCTGGCCTGGAGCGCGTCGGCATCCTCCTCGTCCCGGCGGTCCAGAACGGCGCGAATGCCGCGCGGATTAACGTTGCCGGTCGCGGTGATGCACCCGGCCCCGCCGTGGCGCAGGCCGTCGAGGAGGAAGGTCTCGGAGCCCGGGAAGACGTCCAGTTCCGGGTGATCCTCGAGCAGGCGAGACGTGTGCTCCCAGTCGCCGGAACTGTCCTTCAGGCCGGCCAGCGTCCCGGGGATGCGCGAGGCCAACGCGTCCACCAGGGCGCGCGGGATGCCGACGCCCGCGACCTGCGGGATGTGGTACAGATAGAGGCGCAGCCGCGCGTCGCCGACCCGGTCGGCCAGCGCGAGGAAGAAGTCGAGCAGGCCTGGCGTCCCGACCGCCTTGTAGTAGAACGGCGGCAGCATCAGCACCCCGCCGCAGCCGTGGGCGACGGCGTGGCCGGTCAGCTTCGCCGCATCGACGAGCGCACAGGCGCCGGTCCCCGGCATCAGCCGCCGTGCGTCGATCCCCGCCTCGAGCACCGTCTCGAGCAGGCGGATTCGCTCGTCGACCCCGAGCGAGTTGGCCTCGCTGGTGGTGCCGAACAGCGCGAGTCCGTCGGCGCCGTGCTCGAGCAGCCAGCGGCAGTGCGCCACGAGCGAATCGCCGTCCGGTTCGAGGTCGGCGCCGAACGGCGTCGCCACCGGGACCAGGAGGCCGCGCAGCCGGGAGTCAGTCATCGTCCTCCCCCGCGCCGGACCTGTGGCCGCCGCAGCGGGCCCGATATCGACTCGGCGCCTTCCCGCATCACCGACGTCACACCGCGACCAGGTCGGCGAGCCGGCGCAGCACCGGCGCCGGGTCGTTGTAGTCGTGCGGCAGCAGGTGGACCCCGTCGTCGTCGACGAGGACAAGCGTCGGGAAGCTGTCGGCGCCGAGCGCGCGCGCCTCGGCGATCTGGCGCTGCAGTTCGGCCTGGACCTGTGGGGCTGCGAGATCGTCGGCGAAACGGCGTGCGTCGAGACCGAGCTCCCCGGCCAACGCCACCAGCGTCGCGTCGTCGGACGGGTTGCGCGCTTCGAGGTAGTAGGCGCTCTGGATCGCCTCGATCATCGCCTCCTCACGTGCCCTGTCCTGCAAGCCGGCGGCGATGACCGCGCGACAGGCCGGGTAGGTCGCGCGTCGTGGGGCGCAGCGGCTCCAGAAGTCGAAGTTGAACCGCGTGCCGGGAACCGTCTCCTGGATCCGCCGCCACGTGGCCTGGAGTGAGGCTCGCATCGTCTCGGGCATCGGGTGGTCGGTGTCGGGCGCGAGCCCGCCGAGCAGGCGCCGCACAGCGATGCCGGCGGGCAATCCGGCCACGATCCGTTGCCAGGTGGGACGGAAGGCCCAGCACCAGCTGCACATCGGATCGTGGACGTAGACGAGGGTTGCGTGCATCGTGGGCTCCGGGTCGTTCGTGGGGGGCCAGCCAGCCGCCATGCCGACTATAATGCGGTCCGCTCCCTTCCGAATGGTAACCGATGCCCCGCGCTCCCCTCGAATACAACGCCACCCTGATCGAGCGCCACGACATCACCCCGCGCCTCGCGATCTTCCGCGTCGAGCCCGACGAGCGGGCCTACGCGTTCGTGCCCGGCCAGTACACCGTCGTCGGCCTGAAACAGGGTGAACCCCGGCTCGGTGAAGACGGGGCCGATGTTGCCGACGGGGTCGATCCGGAGAAGATGATCCGCCGTCCCTACTCGATCTGTTCCTCGGTGCACCAGCCCGAGGCGCTGGAATTCTACATCTCGTTGCTGAGCGGCGGTGAGCTCACCCCGCGCCTGTTCAACCTCGAACCCGGCGCCCGGCTGTTCGTCGGCGATAAACCGCGGGGTACGCTCACCCTCGAGAAGGTGCCCGAGGAGTCGAACGTGCTGCTGGTGGCCACCGGCACCGGGCTCGGCCCGTACGTCAGCATGCTGAGAAGCCACGCCCGCGCCTTCCCCGCGAAGCAGGTCGGCGTCATCCAGGGGGCGAGCTACGCCCGCGACCTGGGTTACCTCAGCGAGCTGCGCCACTATGCGGCCCAGTTGCCCAACTTCCACTACCTGCCGACCGTCTCCCGGCCCGACGAGGATCCCGACTGGACGGGCGCGACCGGGCGCGTGCAGCACTGGATCTGGTCGGCCGATTTCGCAAACCGCTTCGAGTTCCCGCTCGAACCCGAACGCGTCCACGTCTTCCTGTGCGGCAACCCGAACATGATCATCGAGACCCAGGAATTGCTGCTCGGACGCGGGTTCACCCTCGACGAGCGCGGCAGCGAGGGCGACCTGCACGTCGAGAAGTACTGGTAGCGGAAGCGGGGGGGGGGGCGGCCCCCCGCCCCACCCCCCCCCCCCCCCCCACCCGCTCCCGCATGCCCTACTGCTGAGGCTGGGCCGCGCCCCGCGCGCCCTCGGCCGCGTCGCCGACGCTCAGCACCTCCCGGTTGCGTTCGAGCAGCTTCGGCCCGATGCCCCTGATCACGGTCAGCTCGTCGACGCTGGTGAACGGACCGTTCGCCTCGCGGTAGGCGATGATCGCCGCCGCGCGCGAGGGCCCGACGCCGTTGATACCCGCGGCGAGGGTCGCCGCGTCGGCGGTGTTGATGTCGACGGGGGCCGCGGCCAGCGGGCCGATGCCGGTGGCCAGTAGCGCGGCGAGAACGAGGTGACGTAGTGCTTTCATCTGCTGACTCCTTTCTGCAGCGTGTCGACGGGCACGGCTGCGTGCCCGCGGGGGATCCTTCCCCGGGGAATCAGACTAGCAGGGGGTCACGCGGAAAGGACAGGGGCGATCTCTGATTCGAGTGTAAGCAGAACGTCCTCCGGTCTGTCGGATTTCGTCACGGGGCGGCCGACGACGAGGTAATCCGCTCCGGCCCGGATCGCGTCGGCCGGGGTCATGACCCTGCGCTGGTCGTCACTCGCCCCGCCGGACGGGCGCACGCCCGGGGTGACCAGGCGGAAATCGAAGCCGAACGCGTTGCGCAGCGCCACGGCCTCGCGCGCGGAACAGACCACGCCGTCGAGGCCGGCATCGCGCGCCAGCCCGGCGAGGCGCAGCACCTGCGACTCCGGCGCGGCCTCCACCCCGACGGCGCGGAGGTCCGCTTCGGTGAGGCTGGTCAGCACCGTCACCGCGATCAGCAGCGGCCCCCCAGCGGGCAGCGCCTCGCGTGCAGCCGCGAGCATGGCGGGCCCGCCCGAGGCGTGGACGTTGACCATCCATACGCCGAGGTCGGCCGCGGCCCGGCACGCGCCGGCGACCGTGTTGGGGATGTCGTGGAACTTGAGGTCCAGGAAGACGTCGTGCCCTCCGTCGACCAGCGTCCGGACGAGCGACGGACCGCCCCGGGTGAAAAGCTCCTTGCCCACCTTGACCCGGCAGCGCGACGGGTCCAGGCGCCCGGCCATAGAAAGGGCCTCCGCAGGGTCGGCGTAATCGAGCGCCACGATGAGGCGCGGCCCCTGCACGCGGGCTCCGGTCGTCATCACATCCCCTCGATGCCCTGGATCGGCTTGACGCTGCTCCACTGCTTGCAGCCCGGGCAGTGCCAGTGGAGCGTCTTGCCCTCGAACCCGCAGTGTCCGCAGCGGTACAGCGGCTTGTCGGCCAGCAGTTGGGCCACCAATTCGTGCAGCACGTCCAGGACCTGCCGCGTCGCCTCGCCGCTGATCTCACGACTCAGGTCGATCACGCGCTCGAGGCCACGCAACGACGGGTGTTCCGCGAGTTGCGCGACGATGAATTCACCCGCCGCGCGCTCGCCCTCCTCGTCGCGGATCAGCTCGGCAAACGCCAGCACCGGGGCGATGGCCCGCGTCCGGCCGATCTGCTCCTGGAGGAAGTCGCGGTACTCGCCCTCGCGCCCGAGCGACGCGTAGCTGGCACGCAGCCGCTCGAGCACCTCCGGGAGGTAGGCCGGGTCCTGCTCGGCAACGCGTCGGTAGGCGCGCACCGCGGCCTTGGTGTGACCGCGGTCGTTCTCGAGGTCGCCCTGTGTCAGGCTGGCGCGCACGCAGGCCGGATCGGCCGCCAGCGCGCGCCCCAGATGAGACAGGGCCTCGGAGATCTCGCCGGCGGCACGGCTCTCTTCGGCGAGCTCGCAGTGGAAGTGGGCGATCTCCAGGTCGCGCGCGGTGCCGGTCCGCTGGGCCAGTCGCCTGGCGGTGTCGATCGCC
>JAWVZO010000092.1:0-9385 GCA_033722135.1 Gammaproteobacteria bacterium
CCTTGCGCGCCGGGCTGTCGTCGAGGACCTTGGACACGAGCGCACCGCGCGGCTTGCGCATGCCGAACGATTCGGCCAGTTCCTGGGTGACGTCCTGGATCAGCACGCCCAGCCAGCCGCGGGTGACCGCTCCCTTGTCCCGGATCTGCTCGTAGACGTTGAGCACGACGTGGATCGGGATTGCGAAGGACACGCCCATGAAGCCGCCGGTGCGGCTGTAGATCTGCGAGTTGACGCCGACCACTTCGCCGGCGAGGTTGAACAGCGGCCCGCCGGAATTGCCGGGGTTGATCGCCACGTCGGTCTGGATGAACGGGACGTAGTTCTCACGCGGCAGGTTCCTGCCGAGTGCGCTGACGATCCCCGCGGTCACGGAGTAATCGAAGCCGAAAGGCGAGCCGATGGCGAGAACCCACTCGCCGACCTTGAGCTTCTCCGAGTTGCCGATCCTGACCACCGGCAGGTCCTCGGCATCGACCTTCAGCAGGGCGACGTCGCTGCGCGGGTCGGTGCCGACGACCTCGGCGACCAGTTGCCTGCGGTCGCTGAAGCGCACCACGATCTCGTCGGCGTCCTTGATCACGTGGGCGTTGGTGATCACGTAGCCGTCCTCGCTGATGATCAGTCCCGAGCCGAGCGACTGCGTCTGGTGTTCCGGGATCTCGAGGCCCTTGCCCTGCCCTTCGCCCTCGCCGAAGAAATGCCGGAAGAGGTCGCCGAATGGGCTGTCCTCGGGCAGGTCGGGCATCTCCATCCTGGGCCCGCGCCGTTGCGCGACGTTCTGCGTCGTGCTGATGTTGACGACGGCCGGACTCTGCTGTTCGACCAGCCCGGTGAAGTCCGGCAGGTTGACCGCGGCCATGGCCGACACGCTCCAGGCGGTCAGCAACAGCACGGAGAGCAGGATTCGAGCCTTCTGGGAAACGAGGCGTAATGTCATCGCTGTCGATCCTTAAGTTGTACTGGAGGTCCGTTGTTCGCGTGCCGGCGGAAGCCCGCCATTCACGCGCTCGCGCTCAACGTCCATCGTCGAGCGGATTCACCGCGACGCCGATGATGTGCGCCGTGGCCATCGGCACGTCGCCGATCACCACGACCTGATGCCGGTTCTGGACCAGCGCGAAGGTGCTCACCGCGCCGGAGCGGTGCGTCCCGTTCATCGGTGCCTCGTCGCCGGTCGGCTCGACGTAGACCGAAACCGTGGCGAGGCCGTCGCTGTAGACGAGGTGATCGACCGGGGTCTCCTCCCCGGTGTAGGTGCGGTAGTCGGCGAGCGCGAATCCGCTGGGCAGATCGCTCACCTCCCAGCGCGGTTCGCGAACAGGGGTCGGGTACCTCGCCGGCTCGATCATGGCCCGCACCTGGGCCTTGCGTACCCGGATCGCCGCGGCCCGGTCGGGGTCGGCCTCGGCGTACACCTCGAACTCGGTGAAGACCACGCGTTCGAGCACTCCGCTCCCGGGGGCGACCAGCTCCGAGCGCAACGGCAGGCCGGTCGCGTCGTCGAGCCAGAGGCGGTAGCCGTAGCGCAGGTCGTCGCGCGGTTCGATGCTCAGGATGCGCGTCGGCCGTCCGGCGACGCGCGATCGTTCACCGAGGGCCAGCCGGTAGTGATCGAGCAGACCCTCGAGGTCGCCCGAGAGCGGCCCCGGGAAGGCACCCCTCGCCTGGAAACGGTCGAGCAGGTAGGGCTTGCCATCCTCCAGGATGCAGATCGCCTGATCGCGGTCGCGCACCACCTCGCGGCGGTCACCGTCGAGCGAGACGAGGTGTTCGCGTTCGCCGTCGGCATCGACCTGGTGGACGAGGTGCAGGGTCTGGAGGTAACCGTCGTGCTCGTAGACGAAGGTCCCTTCGTAGTTGAGTTCGCTGACGGCATCCGCCATCCGGCGCAGTTCGGACAGCGGATCCCCCGCCGCCTGGACGACCAGGGGCCACAACCCGAGCAGCAACAGGACGGTACGCGCCGGGACTGGCATGGTCAGCGTGCCACCGGGACTCCCTGCGCACTGACCACGCGCACGTACGGCGGCAGGCTGCGGAGTCCGCCGCTGGCGGCGAACTCGTTGTGCCGCAGGAGGTAGTCGTTGAGTCGCTGCCGGTCGAGCGTGGTCTGCTGCGCGGCGACCGTCTCGGCCACCGGTTGCGCCTGCAGCACGGGCGAGGACCGCATGGCGGTCTGCGGCCCGGAACCGGCCTCGTCGACCGGTCCGAGATAGCGGACGCCGAGCAGGGCGACCGCGGCGACCGACGCCGCCATGGCGAATCCGCCCAGCGACCGGCGCAACCGGCCGCGCCCCCCGGTCGCGGAGGCCGCGGCGGGCAGGGACGCTTCCAGCTCCCCCTCGGGCTCGGTGTCGCCGATGGCGTCGATCACGCGCGTGGCGAGATCGGGGTCGTGGACCGCGGGTATGCCACGGCGGATCGCCGTGCCGATCAGCTGGTAGCGTGCCCAGGCATCGCGGAGGTCGGGCTCGCCGGCAAGGCGTCCCAGCATTCGCTCGGTCTCGGCCTCGCCCAGTTCGTCGTCGACCAGCGCGGAAAGCTGTTCGTCTGCAGTGCTCATGGTGTGATCCTCGGTCCCCGTTCGCCCTGGTCCTGCACGAGCCTCATGAGAGCAAGGGCTCGAGCTTGTTGTTGATCGCCTCGCGGGCGCGGAAGATGCGCGAGCGCACCGTGCCCACGGGACAGCCCATCGCCAGCGCGATCTCCTCGTAGCTCAGGCCCTCGAGCTCGCGCAGCGTGATCGCGGTGCGCAGGTCCTCGGGCAGCGCCTCGATGGCGTCGTAGACCGTGGTCTCGATCTCGTCGCGCAGCAGCAGGTTCTCCGGCGTTGCGTTCTCGCGCAGCGACTGCGGCCCAATCCCCTCGACCTGCTCGGGCTGGAGATCCACGTCGGTCTCCAGCGGGCGTCGGCTCTGGGCCACGAGGTAGTTCTTGGCGGTGTTGATGGCGATCCGGTAGAGCCAGGTGTAGAAGGCACTGTCACCGCGGAACTTGCGGATGGCACGGTAGGCCTTGATGAAGGTCTCCTGGGTGACGTCCAGTGCCTCGCTCTGGTCCGAGACGTAGCGCGCTACCAACTTGACCACCTTGTGCTGGTATTTCCGAACGAGTACATCGAACGCCTGTTTGTCACCCTCCTGGACCCTGCGGACCAGCTTGAGGTCGACGTTCCGCTCACTCATGACCGGCCCTCCCGAGACGGTGGGCCCGGTATGGCCATGGGCTGGTGAATAGACAACGGGGGCATGGGTAAGTTCGCGTTCCACGCAGTGGCGTGTGCTAGTCTTTCGCTTCCTCGATTAGCGCGCTCGGCGCCATCCAGACGCCGGGCACGTACGTTATCTTAACTGCGTTCCGAATCCGAGGTCATGCCCGCGCAGCGACGACATGACGTGCTGGTGATCGGCAGCGGCGCGGCGGGCCTGACCGCGGCGCTGCACCTTGCCGACCGGGCCGACGTCGCGGTGCTGGCGAAGGGCGACCTGGAGGAGTGCTCGACCCGCTACGCGCAGGGTGGCGTGGCGGCGGTGATCGATCGCAACGACTCGATCACCGCCCACGTGGAGGACACGCTCGCCGCCGGCGCCGGGCTGTGCGATCCGGAGGCCGTCCGGTTCACGGTGGCGCACTCCGCCGAGGCGATCGACTGGCTGGTCGAGCTCGGCGTGCCGTTCACACGCGAGACCGGTCCCGACGGACGCGACGTCTACCACCTCACCCGTGAGGGGGGGCACAGCCACCGACGGGTCATCCACGCCGCCGACTACACCGGGCTGAGCATCGAGGAGACGCTGCTCGGGCATGCCCGCGCCCACCCGCGAATCGAACTGTTCGCCAACCACATCGCCGTCGACCTGATCTGCGAGGACGGCCCGGAAGGGCGTCGATGTCTCGGCGCGTACGTCCTCGACCGGCATTCCGGGCGGGTCGTCGCCTACACTGCGCGCAGCGTCATCCTCGCCAGCGGCGGGGCGAGCAAGGTCTACCTGTTCACCAGCAACCCGGACGGCGCGACCGGTGACGGCATCGCCATGGCCTGGCGTGCCGGCTGCCGGGTCGCGAATCTCGAGTTCAACCAGTTCCATCCGACCTGTCTCTACCACCCCGAGGCCAAGTCCTTCCTGATCACCGAGGCCCTGCGCGGCGAGGGCGGCCGGCTCCTGCTCCCGGACGGCACCCGATTCATGCCGCGCTTCGATCCCCGCGCCGAACTGGCCCCGCGCGACATCGTCGCCCGGGCGATCGACCACGAGATCAAGCGCCTCGGAATCGACTGCGTCCACCTCGACATCAGCCACAAGCCGGCCGGCTTCGTCCGCGAGCACTTCCCGACGGTGCACGAACGCTGCCTCGCGTTCGGCATCGACATCACGCGGGAACCGATCCCGGTGGTGCCTGCGGCCCACTACACCTGTGGCGGGGTGCTCACCGACCTCCGGGGCCGGAGCGACGTCGAGGCCCTCTACGCCGTCGGCGAAACCGCGTGCACCGGCCTGCACGGGGCCAACCGCATGGCGAGCAACTCGCTGCTCGAGTGCCTGGTCTTCGCCCGGGCGGCTGCCGCCGACATCCGCGACCGGCTCGACGGGCTGCCACGGTCCCCCGAGGTCCGCGCCTGGGACGAGAGCCGGGTCACCGACTCCGACGAGGAGGTCGTGGTCGCGCACAACTGGGACGAACTGCGCCGATTCATGTGGGACTACGTCGGTATCGTGCGGACCGACAAGCGGTTGCAGCGGGCGCACGACCGGGTGGCGCTGCTGTCACGCGAGATCGCGGAGTACTACGGCAACTTCCGCGTCACCAACGACCTGCTCGAGCTGCGCCACCTCGCGGTGGTGGCCGACCTGATCATCCGCTCGGCGATGGCGCGCCGCGAGAGCCGCGGCCTGCACTACACGCTCGACCATCCGGAAAGCGACGCGTCCGCTCCGCCCCGCCCCACGGTGCTGAGCCCGGAGAACGCACCGCGACGGGCGTTCAACGAATCTTCCTGCTGACCCGGTCGGCCGCGAGCCAGCGGCGCAGCGCCCGGTGCGCCTCCCCGCTCACGGCATCGGCGAAGACCGCGACCACGCCTCCCCTTCCGTCAGCGAAACGCAGCGGCAGCGTGACCAGCCAGGGATGCTGCACCCCGCCGCCGCCCAGGCGCGCCTCGTGGGGCATCCCCGAGCGGTCGTAGACCCACCAGCACCCTCCCCCGCCCGCGACCAGCCGGGTCCACGGCCCGGGCCGGAGCATGTGCAGGTAGCTGGCCAGGAGGAGCAGGGCGAGCACCGCGAGGAGAGCGGGAGGCCAGGGCAACGGGATCAGCGCCGCGAGCGCGCCCAGGTGGGCCGCGCTCCCGGCCACGCGGAGCCATCGCGAAGGCCCCAGGCGCAGGTCAGGTGCTGGCGCGGATGGCCTCGATGACGGGGATGAAATCCTTTTCATCCGGTTCCTCGTGTCCCATCAGCCAACCGAGGAGCTGCTGGTCCCCGGTCTCCAGAAGGCGCTCGAGAACTGCCCGCTGCTCCGCGGTCAGGGCATCGTAGCCCTGCGCCATGAAGGCCTCGAGCAGCAGGTCGAGCTCGAGCATGCCACGCCGGCAGGCCCAGCTCAGGCGGGCACGTTCGGCGTCCATGCCCTTCGCGTCAGATCGCCTTCTTGAGCATCAACTGCTTGATGTGGCCGATGGCCTTGGTCGGATTGAGCCCCTTCGGGCAGACCTCGACGCAGTTCATGATGGTGTGGCAGCGGTAGAGCTTGTACGGCCCCTCGAGATCGTCGAGGCGCTCGTCGGTGGCGTCGTCGCGGCTGTCGGCGAGGAAGCGCCAGGCCTGCAGAAGCGCCTGGGGACCAAGGTACTTATCGGGATTCCACCAGTACGAGGGGCACATGGTCGAGCAGCAGCCGCACATGATGCACTCGTAGAGTCCGTCGAGCTTCTCGCGATCCTCGATCGACTGCAGGTGCTCGGTCTCCGGCTCTGGCTCGCGGTTGATCAGGTACGGCTTGACCGCGCGGTACTGGCGGTAGAAACCGGACATGTCCACGACCAGGTCGCGGATCACCGGAAGGCCGGCGACGGGACGGATCTCGATCGGCTCGGCGAGGTCGGCCAGCTTGGTCAGGCAGGCCAGGCGCGAGCGACCGTTGATGTTCATCGCGTCGGAGCCGCACACCCCCTCGCCGCACGAGTGGCGGAAGCTGAGCGTCTCGTCGACGCCCTTGATCTTGATCAGGGCCTCGCGGACCACCATGTCGGCACCGATCTCGGGAAGATCGAACTCCTGCATGTAGGGTTCGCGATCGGTCTCGGGATTGTAGCGGTAGATTCGGAAACGCATGGCTGGTGATCTCTCGCTGTGGTTGGCGTCGGCCGGACGGGCCCGCTCAGTAGGTGCGCTTCTTCGGCGGGAAGCTCTCCACCGTCAGCGGCTCGGTGCGCACCGGCTTGTAGGCCAGCTTGCGGCCCTCGCGCAGGTAGAGGGTGTGCTGCATCCAGTTCTCGTCGTCGCGCTCGGGGAAGTCGACGCGCGAATGCGCACCGCGACTCTCCTTGCGGGCATGGGCCGAGGTGACCGTCGCCAGGGCGATGTCGGCCAGGTTCTCGAGCTCCAGCGCCTCGATGCGCGAGGTGTTGAACACCTTGCTCTGGTCCTTGAGCCGCACCTCCTTGATGCGCTCGACGATGTCGGCGACCTTCTCGATGCCGGTGGCCAGGGTCTCCTCGTCGCGGTAGACGCCGCAGTAGGTCTCCATGGCGGCCTTGAGCTCGTTGCGCAGGTCGAGCACGGACGGCCCCTCGCCGGTTTCGTCCCAGCGCGCGAGGCGGGCCTCGATCTTCTCGAGCGACGCCTCCGGGAGATCGCGATGGCCGGGATTGGCGCGCACGTACTCGATCATGTTCTCGGCCGCGGCACGGCCGAACACCACGATGTCGAGCAGCGAGTTGCCGCCGAGACGGTTGGCGCCGTGGACCGAGACGCAGGCGCATTCGCCGGCGGCGTAGAGTCCCTTGACGACATCCTCTGAGCCCTTCTTCTTGCCCACCGTGACCACCTCACCGGCGCGGTTGGTCGGGATGCCGCCCATCACGTAGTGCGCGGTCGGGTAGATCGGGATCAGGTCGGTGATCGGATCCTTGTGCAGGAAGGTCATGCAGATGTCGCGGATGCCGGGCAGCCGTTTCATGATCACGTCGGCGCCGAGGTGCGACAGCTTCAGGTACACGTGGTCGGCGTCCGGGCCGCAGCCGCGCCCCTCCTTGACCTCGGTGTAGATCGCGCGGCTGACCACGTCGCGGCTGGCCAGGTCCTTGGCGTTCGGCGCGTAGCGCTCCATGAAGCGCTCACCGTCCTTGTTGACCAGGTAACCGCCCTCGCCGCGGCAGCCCTCGGTCAGCAGCAGGCCGCGTCCGGCGATGCCGGTCGGGTGGAACTGGAAGAACTCCATGTCCTGCAGCGGGATGCCGGCACGCAGCGCCATCGCCATGCCGTCGCCGGTGTTGACGTGGGCGTTGGTGTTGGTCTTGTACATCTGGCCGCAACCGCCGGTCGCGAGCAGCGTCGCCTTGGCCTCGATGACCAGCGGCTCGCCGGTCTCGATCTCGATCACCAGCGCGCCGGTGACGTGGCCGTCGTCGTCGCGCAGCAGGTCGATGGCGAAGTACTCGTCGAAGAAGTGGCTGTTGGCGGCGATGTTCTGCTGGTACAGGGAGTGCAGCATCGCGTGGCCGGTGCGATCGGCCGCCGCGCAGGTGCGCGCCGCCTGGTCGCCGCCGAAGTTCTGGCTCTGGCCGCCGAAGGGCCGCTGGTAGATCTTGCCCTTCTCGGTGCGCGAGAACGGGACGCCGAAGTGCTCGAGCTCGTAGACGATCTTCGGGGCCACGCGGCACATGTACTCGATGGCATCCTGATCGCCGAGGTAGTCGCTGCCCTTGACGGTGTCGAACATGTGCCAGTGCCAGTTGTCCGGCACCATGTTGGCGAGCGCCGCGTTGATGCCGCCCTGCGCCGCCACCGTGTGCGAGCGGGTCGGGAACACCTTGGAGACGACCGCGGTGTGCACGCCCTCGCGGGCCAGGTGCAGGGCGGCCCGGAGACCGCCGCCGCCGGCGCCGATCACCAGCGCGTCGAATTTGCGTCGATTGATACTCATGAGTGCACCGTCAGAAGCAGGATCTTGGCAGCCCAGATGCCGCTGCCGAGGAGGACCAAGGCGACCAGGACCAGCCCCGCGAGACGCAGCCCGGCATGGTGCACATAGTCGATCAGGATGTCACGGATGCCCACCCAGGCGTGCAGCAGCACGGCCAGGAAGAAGAGCATGGCCGTGATGACGACCCCGGGCGAGGCGACCACGTCGCGCCACTCCGCGTAGCCGGAGGGCGCCGCGAAGGTGAACAGCCCGGCGAGGTAGATGACGAACAGCGCGATGTAGGCGCCGGTGATGCGCTGCAGGATCCACGCCCGCATGCCCGCGGCCTGGCGGCTCATAGCATGACTCCGATCAGGGTGATGGCGGCGACCGCGCCGCCGGCGACCAGCACCCACAGCGCGCTCTTACGCGCCTGCTCCAGCTCCACGCCGACGTCGATGTCGATCAGGAGGAAGCGGATGCCCGCGAACATGTGATGCGCCACGGCCCAGATCAGCACGAACAGCCAGAGCTGGACGAGGATGCCGTCGAGGAAGTCCGTCGCGCGGGCGAATCCTGCCGGGCCGTCGAGCGACACGCCGAGCAGCCAGATCAGCACCGGGGCGGAGAGGAACATCAGGACTCCCGTGGCACGGTTCAGGATCGACAGGATCGCGACCAGCGGAAGCCTGGGAGTCAGGATCTGCAGGTCGAGAAACACCGGACGTTGCGTTTTGCTTTGCATAAGTCCCCTCAACTCAGAGCGCGTTTCCAGCCACGCGGCGCCGGCCCGTCCATGGTCGACGATCCATTCGTGCGCGCGCCGCGCACCGCCTGTGGCGACGTTGACCCTGGCGGGCCGATGGGCCCGGAGCAGTCCGGGCCGGCTTCGAAAGGTCCCCTGCGGCAGGCAGGTGATGCGGGACACCCGACCTCTGCCGATAAGTAAACATTATAGGTAGATCAGCTACGATTGGAAACACGTTGCCGTTGACTCACCCGGACCGGGGACCGCGCACGTTGTCGACGTCGGGCGTTAGAATCGGGGGAGATTCACCAGAGCGGAGCTCGTATGGCCACCGAACCATGGCTCGAAGACCTCGCCCGTTCCGGCCGGGACCCCCACCAGGGCGCCACGCGCCTGGAAGACGGCCTGCCTGACCGCGGGTTCTGCCTGATGGACGACACGGCCCTGCTCTCCGTCGCCGGCCCGGAGGCCGAGTCGTTCCTGCAGGGGCAGTTGACCTGCGACGTGCGC
>JAWVZO010000093.1:0-9354 GCA_033722135.1 Gammaproteobacteria bacterium
CGACGTCCTCGGCCCCGGGCGTGATCGCCCAGGCGGGACAGACCTGCGCGCAGCGGGTGCAGCCGGTCAGGCCGCTCGCCCCGCGCGCGCAGAGGTCGGGGGCGTAGCGGATGTAGACCGGCTTCTCGAACTCGCCGACCAGGCCCCGTGCCTCGTCGATCGCACCCGCGAGTTCGTCGGCATCGGCGGGGGCAAAGTAGCCGGGGGGGCGCCGCTCGGCGGCGAGGGCCGGGCGCGCGGTCAGGTCGAAGACGACGTCGAAGAAGCGCTGCCGGTCGATGCTGCGCGGATTGCCCGCCACTTCCCCGGCGCGGACGGTCACTTCGTAGCGGCCGAGATGCCCCGTGACCCCGTCGAGTTCGCCGCGGTAGAAGCGGCTTTCGTCCTGCGGCGGACGCCAGCCGGCGTCCGGGGCGTCGTCGGTGACCAGCACGGTGCAGTGCGGCAGTCCAGCGAGCGCCTCGGCCACGCCGCGCACCCGCTCGAGCGGTCCCGCCACGAGCAGATGACCCCGCGACCCGTAGCCGACGAATCCGGCGGCGGGTTTCGGTGTCTTACGAAGGTGCCGATCTGCGACTTCCCAGGCCGGCCGGGAAGCCACGACATCTCCTTTATCCTGGTGCGACGCTTCGCGCGGCACGTGTACCCCTGGTCAACCCCGTGATTATTTTGGCTCCGACCCGGTGGCTTGGGTCGGGGAACGCTCTACGGACGTATCAAAACATAGTCCAACTTCCCGGGCTCAACAACAACAATCGACAAGGGGGCAACTGTTGCAGCGCAGCATCCGGCGCTGCGCGCCTGGGTTCAGGCCTCGAGGTCGCCGTCGTCCTCGACCTCCTGGTCGCCGTCGGCGACTTCCGGGGTCCCGGGCGTCTCGGCCGCATCGGGTTCGTCCCTCGATGAGGCCCGGTCGACTTCCGACGACGGCTGGTCGACGGTCGCCTCGCGCTTCGCCGCTTCCCGTTCGGCCATCAGCCGTTTCTGGTAGGTCATGACGTCACCCAGCTTCTCGAGCTTGGTGTAGTCGTCGTCGTAATCGTTGAGTCCGTCGAGGACGTTGAACTCCGGTAGCCTAAAGAGCTTGCGCAGCGCGGCGCGACGCAGCGCGTCGCTGACCCCCTCGGCAAGGAACTGGCTGAAATCGGAGTCGGCATCCAGCGACTCGAGCGGCGGCATGTCGGCGTCGGTCAGTCGGCGAGGCTCCACGGCCTGGCCGTCCGCCTCCCCGGGCGCCGACGGCTGCGCAGGCGCCCGCGCCTCCTGGCGCTGGCGCTCGGCCTTGAGCCGTGCGCGCCGGACCAGGAACGACTCGCCCCGGGTGCCGTCGCCGTCAGTCACCGGAGGCCTTCCTGCTACGACGCTTGCCCTTGCCTTGCGGCGCCTCCACCGGCGCGAGCTGCATCCAGGCCTCGACCCACTGGCGAACCTCGCCTTCGAGCGGGCAGGAGAGCACCTCCTCCTCGGTCTCCATGTAGTCGGCGGCCTCGATATGGCTCAGCGTGGCGAGCCGCGGCTCGAGCCGGTCGTCGACCGGATCCGCCGCGCAGATCACGAACAGTCTCGGGGTGTCGCTCGAGAGGTTGTAGTGGTAGTGGTCGACCTGGTCGCGGAACAGCCTGAGTTGGACGCCGTGGTGGGTCTCCCGCCCCTCCGCCGCGGCCGCCGGCCGCCGGGCGTCCCGCGCGTCGGCGAGGCCGACGTCCGCGAGGGCCCAGGTCACGGACTCCCAGCGTCCGACCTGCCTGGTGTTGCGCACGAGCGTCACGTCCAGCGGCTGGCTCTCCGGCATCAGCGCGGTCTCGCGCGGCTCCTCGCCTGGCATCGGCACCGTTCCTCGTAATGTCGTTGCATGGAAACCTAGCAGGCGGCGCGCCCGCTGCATAGCGCCCGCGCCGCCATGCTACGCTCAGTTGGATCGCGATCCGAGCGCGCCGTTCCATCCGAGCATGCCCACGCCTGTCACCCACCCTCTGCTTAGCGACGCCGGGCTACGCCCGATCCACCCGGCCACGGTCCGGGACGAGACCGGTGCCGAACGCGAGGTCCACATCGCCGGCGAGCACCCGCTGACGCTCTACGTCGACAAGCGCGAGGTGGTCACGCTGATGACCCTCGGCACCCACCCCGAGGCGCTGGTGCTCGGCTTCCTGCGCAACCAGTCGCTGGTCGACGACCTCGCCCAGCTGGTCAGCGTGCAGGTCGACTGGGATGTCGAGGCCGCGGCGGTGACCACCCGCAACGGTCGCGACGACTGGGACGCCAAGCTCGCGAAGCGCACCGTCACCAGCGGCTGCGGGCAGGGCACCCAGTTCGGCAACCTGATGGAGCGGATCGACGCGACGCGCCTGCCCCCCCTGCGGGTGAGGCAATCGCTGCTCTACGAACTGCTCGCCACGCTCGGCAGGCACGACACCATCTACAAGGCGGCCGGGGCCGTGCACGCCTGCGCGCTCTGCCGCGGCAGCGAGGTGCTCTACTTCGTCGAGGACGTCGGCCGCCACAACGCCCTCGACGCCATTGCAGGGCAGATGTGGCTCGACGGCGTCGGGGGCGGCGACTGCATCCTCTACACCACCGGCCGGGTCACCTCGGAAATGGTGATCAAGGCGACGCAGATGGGCGTGCCGATCCTGCTGTCGCGCTCCGGGATGACCCAGATGGGCCTCGATCTCGGGCGCCGCGTCGACATGCTCCTCGTCGCCCGGGCCAAGGGACGCCATTTCCTGGTTTTCCACGGCGCCGACCGGATCGAGTTCGACGCCGCGGACGGCTGACGCCTCCCGGCGGGCCTTCCGCAGCTATCTGCTAACCTTGCGCGTGTCGCGTGCTGCAGTGCGGCGTGCGGGAACCCGACATGGAAGCCAGCGACGCTCCTAACCTGCTGTTGATCAGTGTCCACGGGCTGATCCGTGGGCACCAGCCCGAACTGGGCCGCGACGCCGACACCGGCGGCCAGGTCAAGTACGTGCTCGAACTGGCCGAGGCCCTCGCCGCGCGCGACGACGTCGGCCGCGTGGACCTGGTCACCCGCCTGATCGAGGATCCTTCGGTCGGTCCCGACTACGCCGTCGCCGAGGAGCCGCTCGCCCACGGTGCGCGCCTGGTGCGCATCCCGTGCGGACCGGCGGGCTACATCGTCAAGGAGCAGCTCTGGGACCACCTCGACGGTTTCGCCGACAACCTGCTCGAGTGGCTGCACGGCCAGCCCGCCCCGCCCGACCTCGTGCACAGCCACTACGCCGATGCCGGCTACGTCGGCACCCTGATCGCCCGGCAGCTCGACATCCCTCTGGTGCACACCGGCCACTCGCTCGGCCGGGTCAAGCGGCGCCGCCTGCTGGCCGGGGGCATGGAGGCCGACGAGATCGAGACGCGCTTCAACATGGCGCGGCGGATCAACGGCGAAGAGGCGACGCTGGCCGTCGCCGAACTGATCGTCACCAGCACCCGCCAGGAGATCGACGAGCAGTACGCCCTCTACGACGGCTACGTGCCGGAGCGGATGAAGGTGATTCCCCCGGGGGTCGATCTCGGGCGCTACCACCCCCCCGGGCCCGGTGACGAGGACGACCCGCTGCGCCGGAAGTTCGACCGCTTCCTGAACGATCCGGACAAGCCGTGCGTCCTCGCCCTCTCCCGCCTCGACCGGCGCAAGAACAACGTGACCCTGGTCGAGGCCTTCGGTGCATCGCCCGAACTGCGCGCGCGGGCCAACCTGTGGCTGCTGATCGGCACCCGCGACGACCCCGACCTGCTCGACGACGAGTCCCGGCTGATCCTCGACGAGATCCTGCACGCCATCGACCGCCACGACCTCTACGGCGAGATCGCCTACCCGAAGCGCATCGACGGCGACGACATCCCCGCCTGCTACCGGCTCGCCGCCGCGCTCGACGGGGTTTTCGTCAACCCGGCGCTCACCGAGCCGTTCGGCCTGACCCTGCTCGAGGCGGCCGCGAGCGGGCTGCCGCTGGTCTCCACCGAGGACGGCGGCCCGCGCGACATCGTCGCCAACTGCCGCAACGGCGAGCTGGTCGACCCGCTCGACACCGAGGCGATCGCCGCGGCCCTGCTCGGTCTGCTCGACGACCGCGAACGGCGGGCGCGCTGCGTCGACAACGGCCTCGCCGGCGTGCGCGAGCACTACTCCTGGGAGGCCCATGCCGCCAGCTACCGCGAGGCGATCGCCCCCCTGCTCGACGCCGAGCGTCCCTCCGCCACCCCGGTCGGGCCCAGGCGCGAGAAGCTGCACCACGACCGCGCGCTGTTCACCGACCTCGACCTGAGCCTGCTCGGCGACCCCGACGCCCTGGCCGAACTGGTCGCGCTGCTGCAGCGCAAGCGCAAGGCGTGCGCCTTCGCGATCTCGAGCGGCCGTCGGCTCGACGCCGCGCTGCGCCTGCTGCGCAAGCACGGGATCCCGCAGCCGGACGTGCTGATCACCAGCCTCGGCACCGCGATCCACTACGCCCCGAACCTGACCGAGGACACCTCGTGGCGCGCGCACATCGACCGCGACTGGAACCCCGCCGCAGTCCGGCGGGCGTTGCGCGAACTGCCCGGCCTCGAGGCGCAGGCCGACGCCGAGCAGAGCCGCTTCAAGCTGAGCTGGTACATCGACCCGGCCCGGGCCCCCGAGCCGGCCGAGATCGAGAGCCTGCTGCGCAAGGCCGAACTCGCCGCCAACCCCGTCTTCTCCTTCGGCCAGTACCTCGACGTGGTACCGTCCCGCGCCTCCAAGGGCTTCGCGCTGCGCTGGGTCGCCCACCGCTGGGGCATCCCGCTCGAACGAGTCCTGGCCACCGGCGGCTCCGGTGCCGACGCCGACATGCTCCGCGGCAACACCCTCGGCGTCGTCGTCGCCAACCGGCACCGCGAGGAGCTGGCCGACCTGACCGAGCTCGACCAGGTCTACCTCGCCGCCGGCGCGTACGCCGCCGGCATCCTCGAGGCGATCGATCACTACCGGCTGTTCGACGACCCCGGGGGCGCGACATGAACCGGCTGCTGCTGTGCACCGATCTCGACCGCACGCTGCTGCCGAACGGGCCGCAGTCGGAGTCGCCCGGGGCCCGGACCCGTTTCGCCGCCGTGGCCGCCCGCCCCGAGGTGACCCTGGGTTACGTGACCGGGCGCCACCGGGAACTCGTCGAGCAGGCGATCGCGAACTACCGGCTCCCGGTGCCCGACTACGTCATCGCCGACGTCGGCACGACGCTGTTCCACGTCGGCGACGGTGGCTGGACGGCCGATGCGGAGTGGCGTGCCCATCAGGCGTACGACTGGAGCGGCCATCACCGCGAGGAGGTGCGCGAACTGCTCGGCGAGTTCGCGGACCTGCGCCCACAGCCGGCCGATCGCCAGGGCGAGTTCAAGATCAGCTTCTTCCTGCCGCTCTACCGCGATGTCGCGACGCTGGTGGCCGATGTCGAGCGCCAGCTCGAGGCCCACGGCCTCGCCGCGCGGGTGATCCACAGCGTCGACGAGCCGAACGGCATCGGCCTCGTCGACGTCCTGCCGGCCACCGCGAGCAAGCTCGAGGCGATCGAGTTCCTCGCCGCGCGACTCGGCTTCGCCCGCGACGCGATCCTGTTCGCCGGCGACAGCGGCAACGACCTCCGCGTCCTCGCCAGCCCCCTGCCGGCGGTGCTCGTGGCCAACGCCAGCCCGGAGGTGCGCGAGGCTGCCGTCGCCCAGGCGGAGGCGGCCGGCACGCGCGCCTGGCTGCACGTCGCCCGCGGCGGCCTGCTCGGCATGAACGGCAACTACGCCGCCGGCATCCTCGAGGGGTTGGCCCACTTCCACCCCGAGACGGCGGCCTGGTTCCCGGAGCCGGCGTGAACGGCGAGCGCCCCGATCCGCCCGTGCTGTTCGGCGAGGTGCTGTTCGACCGCTTCCCGGACGGCGGCACCGTCCTCGGCGGCGCCCCGCTCAACGTCGCGCTGCATCTCCAGGGCTTCGGCCTCGCGCCGCGCCTGCTCTCGGCGATCGGCGCCGACCTGCTCGGCGAACGGATCCTCGCGCGCATGGAGGCGGCCGGTCTCGACACCTCGGGCATCGGTGTCGACCCGCACCACCCGACCGGCACCGTCGACGTCGCCCTGGTCGACGGCGAGCCGACCTTCACCATCACCCCGGACGTCGCCTGGGACTTCATCGACGTCTCCCGGGCGCCCGGACGCGCCGCGCTGCTCTACCACGGCAGTCTCGCGCTGCGCCGCGCGGCAGCCGGCAACGCCGTCGACCGCCTGCGCGCTCGCCTCGGGGCGCCGGTCTTCCTCGACGTCAACCTGCGCGATCCCTGGTGGTCCCGGGAGACGGTGCGCGAACGGCTCGCCACGGCCCGCTGGATCAAGCTGAACCACGACGAACTCGCCGCGCTGGCCGACGGAGCGGACGAGCCGGAACGCGCCGCGGCGCTGTTCGGGCTCGGCGACATCGAGCGGGTCTTCGTCACCCGCGGCGCAGCCGGCGCGGCGGCCTACCGCCGCGACGGCAGCCGCGTCGAGGTCGCGCCCGACCCCGACTCCGTGACGGTGATCGACACGGTCGGTGCCGGCGATGCCTTCGCCAGCGTGCTGATCTGCGGCCTGCTGCGCGGCTGGACGCTCGAGGAGATGCTCGCCCGCGCCCAGGCGTTCGCCAGTCGCATCGTCGCCTGCCGCGGCGCGGTCCCCGACGACCCCGTGCTGCACGCCACCACCCTCGCGACCTGGGAGAACGCATGAACCCGGCCAATCGCTGGTTCGAGGACCTGCAACAGTTCCTCGCCACCCACCGCCAGCACGCCCACCACGTGCTGCACCGGCTCGCCCGGAGTGGCGAGCCGTTCCTGCTACGCACCCAGCTGCAGCGCGCGTTCGAGGACGCCTGCGCAGAGGACGGCGACGGCGAGCTGCGCAGGAGCCCCCTCGCGAGGCTGTTCCGCTGGGCCCAGGAGGCCGCGCAGGACGGCGCCTGGCTGCAGTTCGCGCTGCGCTCGCAGATCGGCCGCTGGAGCCACCTCCGCATCCACCTCGACACCATGGCCGCCGAGCGCGTCGATGTGGCCACCTACCTCGCCTTCAAGGAGCGGCTGGTCACCGGCCACGCCGCCGACTGGACGCTGGAGCTCGATCTGGAACCGTTCGCGCGCGAGTTCCCGCGCATGCACGAGACCGGCTCGATCGGCCGCGGCGTCGAGTTCCTGAACCGGCGCCTCTCCAGCCAGCTCTTCGTCGAGCAGGGGCGCGGCGCGCAGCGCCTGTTCGAGTTCCTGCGCGTGCACCGTTACCGCGACCGACAGTTGATGCTCAACGACGTCATCCAGGACGTGCACGGGCTGCGCGCCGCGCTGCGCGACGCGGTCGAACACCTCGACACCGTGCCCGGCTCGACGCCGTGGAGCGAGCTGGCCGAGACACTGCGCCACGGGGGCTTCGAGGCGGGCTGGGGGCGCGACGCCGATTCGGTCCTCGACACCATGCGCCTGCTGCTCGACGTGCTCCAGGGACCCGCGCCCGACCAGCTCGAGCGGATGCTCGCGCGCATCCCGATGATCTTCTCGATCGCGATCCTCTCCCCGCACGGCTGGTTCGGCCAGTCGGGCGTGCTCGGCCGGCCGGACACCGGCGGCCAGGTGGTCTACATCCTCGACCAGGTGCGCGCGCTCGAGCACGAGATGCGCGAGCGGCTCGCCTCCCAGGGCCTCGAGATCGAGCCGCAGATCGTCGTCGTCACCCGGCTGATCCCCGAGTCCGAGGGCACCACCAGCGACCAGCAGCTCGAGCCCATCGCCGGCACCTGCAACGCGCGCATCCTCCGCGTGCCGTTCCGCGACGCGCACGGCGAGGTGCACCCGCGCTGGATCTCGCGCTTCGAGATCTGGCCGTGGCTGGAGCGCTTCGCCCTCGACGTCGAGCGCGAGCTGCTCGCCGAGCTCGAGGGCCGACCCGACCTGATCCTCGGCAACTACTCGGACGGCAACCTGGTCGCGACGCTGCTCGCCCAGCGCCTCGGCGTGACCCAGTGCACCATCGCCCACGCGCTGGAGAAGTCGAAGTACCTCTACTCCGACCTTTACTGGAAGGACAACGACGCGCACTACCACTTCGCCTGCCAGTTCACCGCCGACCTGGTGGCGATGAACACGGCCGACTTCATCATCACCTCCACCTACCAGGAGATCGCCGGCACCGCGGAGACCGTGGGCCAGTACGAGACCCACACCGCGTTCACGCTCCCGGGGCTCTACCGCGTGGTGCACGGCATCGACGTCTTCGACCCGAAGTTCAACATCGTCTCGCCGGGCGCCGACCCCGGCGTCTACTTCCCGGCCGGCGACCACGACCGCCGGCTGCGCCACCTCCACGAGGCGATCGCCGAGCTGATCGACGGCGACGACGACGCCCCCGACCGGCGCGGCCGGCTCGCCGACCCCGGCAAGCCGCTGCTGTTCACCATGGCGCGCCTGGACCGGATCAAGAACGTCACCGGGCTGGTCGAGTGGTACGCGAACAGCCCCGAGCTGCGCGACGAGGCGAACCTGCTGATCGTCTCGGGCCACGTCGACCCGGCCCGCTCGAGCGACACCGAGGAGCGCGCGCAGATCCACGCGATGCACGGGCTGATGGACGCCCACGGGCTCGACGGCCAGGTGCGCTGGCTCGGGGTGCAGCTCGACAAGGACTTCTCCGGCGAGCTCTACCGGGTGGTGGCGGACCGCCGCGGGGCCTTCGTCCAGCCGGCGCTGTTCGAGGCCTTCGGCCTGACGGTCATCGAGGCGATGAGCAGCGGCCTGCCGACCTTCGCCACCTGCTACGGCGGCCCCCTCGAGATCATCGAGGAGGGGCTCTCCGGCTACCACATCGATCCCAACGACGGGGCCGCGTCGGCGGCGAAGATCGCCGGTTTCCTCGCCGCCTGCCGCCTCGACCCCGCGAACTGGGACGCGCTCGCCGAGGGGGCACTGGCACGGGTCGCGGCCCACTACACCTGGGCCCGCTACGCCGAGCGCCTGATGACCCTGTCCCGGGTCTACGGCTTCTGGCGCTACGTCACCGACCTGGAGCGCGCCGAGACCCGGCGCTACCTGGAGATGTTCTACGGCCTGCAGTACCGGCCGCTGGCCGCGGAGGTGGGACAGGCGAGCTCAAAGTAGTGCGGACCTGTCGGACTCAAGTCCGACCTACAGGAAACGCTTTCGCTGCCTTTGTAGGTCGGGCTTCAGCCCGACCTACAGAAGACCGCCCGCCATCGCTGGCCCTACTCGATGATCTTGTTCAGCGGGGTCTCGATGATGCCGCGCGCGCCGGCCTCGTAGAGCGCCGGGATCAGGTCGCGCACCTGCTTCTCCTGGACCACGGTCGAGAC
>JAWVZO010000094.1:0-9336 GCA_033722135.1 Gammaproteobacteria bacterium
ATCGATGCGGACCTGGGCCACGGCCAGGGTCGGCAGCAGCAGTGCCAGGATCAGCAGGGCGCGTCTGTTCATCCGGGATTCTCCTTGGGAATTCTTCGGGGCGCGGGTGTTTGGACCATGCCGCGGTGCGTTGCGTTCTGCGTCCATTCTCGGGCGCATGGCCACGGCGGTGCAACCGCGCGGCTATGGCGTGGCGTCCGTCACGTCCGGTGTCGCGCGGGGGATAAAGAAAAGGCGGCCCGGAGGCCGCCTCGAAAGGTGCGCTGTCCGCGAACGGCCTCAGAGCGTGCTGAGGTACATCGCCACGGCCTCGATCTCCTGCTCGGTGAGCTTCGACGCGACGTCGCGCATCATCTGGTTGGGATCGTTGGCACGGGTGCCTTCGCGGAACATCTGCAGCTGCTTGATGGTGTACGCCGCGTGCTGGGCATGCAGCGCCGGGTACTTTCCGGGCCAGTTGCCGTTGCCGGCGGGGCCGTGACAGGCCGCACAGGCCGTGACCCCGGTCTCCAGGTTGCCGGCGGTGTAGAGCTTCTCGCCCTGCGCCACCAGCTCCGGCTTGACCGGTGCGCCCGGCGTCACCTCCTGGCTAGCGAAATACTCCGCGACCTCGTCGACAGCGGCGTCGGGCACGGCCATCGCCATGCCGGACATCAGCGGATCGCTGCGCCGGCCCGCCTTGAAGTCGTGGAGCTGCTTGGCGAGGTACGGCGCTCCCTGGCCGGCCAGCTTGGGCCAGATCGGGTTGACGCTGTTGCCGTCGGCGCCATGGCAGCTGACGCAGGTGTCCCAGGGCTTCGGTGGCTTGGCCTCGCCCTGTTCCTGGGCGGTGGCCATGCCAGTGGTGCCCAGGAGCAGCAACGCGGCTGCGGCTAGGTACTTCATCGGAACGTATCCTTGCAGCAAGCGCTCGCTTACTTGCTCTGGCTGACCATGTAGTCGACGGCGGCCTTGACCTCTTCGTCGCTCAGGTTCGGGTTGCCGCCCTTGGCGACCATCGCGGTGCCCGGCACGCCGTTGATGGCGCTGTTGTACAGGGCGTCCATCCCCTTGGCGATGCGCGGGGCCCAGTCGTCCTTGTTACCGAGGGCGGGCGACTTCATGGTCGGGGCGACGGCCGGGTTGTGGCAGGCCGAGCAGACCGCCTCGTAGGTGGCCTTGCCGTCGGCGAGGGCGGCGCCCGACACGAGCAGCATGGCGGCGGCGGAACCGGTGAGGAATTTCTTCATGATGAACTCCCAGATATTAGGGTTGAGAATGGAACTCGGAAGCCGGTTTCCCGGGGGCGGAGACGCCAGCGGCGCGGAGGCCATGGCCGGGAAGCCCGCGATATATACAGTGAAATGCCCTTTCGGGTCAAATCCGTAGCGTGCCTGGTGACGGGTTCGCACGGTTCACCCGGACCACGCTCCAGGGCGGTGGTTCCGCACCGCTTGTCCCCGTCACGCACGCCTCGGACAATGCACCATGGATGCTGAACGTATGCTGAACCGTTACCGCCAGACCCGCTTCCTCAAGAGCGCGCGCCTGCCCCGCGAGTATCCCCCGGACCGCGGCATCGAGGTCGCCTTCGCGGGGCGCTCGAACGCCGGCAAGTCCTCGGCGCTGAACCGACTCGTCGACCAGAAGGCGCTGGCGCGGACCGGCAAGACGCCGGGGCGCACCCAGCTGATCAACTTCTTCGAGGTGGACGATCTGCGCCGCCTGGTCGACCTCCCGGGCTACGGCTACGCGAAGGTGGCCCTGGAGATCAAGCGGCGCTGGCAGCAGGAGATGGCCGCCTACCTCGAGCGGCGCGCGACCCTGGCCGGGCTGGTCCTGCTTATGGACGTGCGTCACCCGCTTACCGAATACGACGTCGAGATGCTCGGCTGGTGCGCGCACCGTGCGCTTCCGGTCCACGTGCTGCTGACCAAGGCCGACAAGCTCAAGCGCGGCCCGGCCGAGGCCACGCTGCTCCGGGTCCGCAGGGAGATGGCGCCGTTGCACGGCGACGCCTCGGTGCAGCTCTTCTCGGCGCTGAAGCGCCTCGGACTGGAGTCCGCGCTGGCGCGGCTCGACGCGTGGTTCGCGTGGGACGCGCCGATGGACGCCGACGCGGCGTCATGAACGCGGGTGCGCGGCAGGCGGCGACGGTCGCATGGGTGAGTGTCTACGTCGCCGTGCTCGTCTGGTCGGGCATCGACCCGCGCGACCGGCCCACCTGGGTCCTGGAGGTGGCGCCGGCGGCGATCGGCCTCGTGCTGCTCGCCGCCACCCGGCGACGTTACCCGCTGACGCCGCTGGCCTACCTGCTGGTCCTGGTGCACGCGGTGATCCTGATGGTCGGCGGCCACTACACCTACGCCGAGGTGCCGCTGTTCGATCGCATCGCCGAGTGGCTGGGCCACACTCGCAACAACTACGACAAGCTCGGCCATTTCGCCCAGGGGTTCGTGCCGGCGGTGCTCGCCCGCGAGATCCTGCTGCGCAACGGCGTCGTGTCCGGCCGCGGCTGGCTCAACTACGTGGTGATCACCACCTGCCTCGCGCTGAGCGCGTTCTACGAGCTCCTCGAGTGGCTCGCCGCCGAGGTCAGCGGAGAGGGCGCCGAGGCGTTCCTCGCCACCCAGGGCTACGTCTGGGACACCCAGACGGACATGGCGCTGGCGCTGCTCGGCGCGATCTGCGCCCTCGTGCTGCTGGGTCGCCTGCACGACCGGCAGCTCGCCGCGTTCGACTGGCCCGCGGCGCCGCGTACAATGGCGTCCGCCGACAGAAGAACACCAGGAACCGGAGACCGTCCATGACCCCGACGCACGGAAGAATCGTACTCGTCCTGGCCCTCGCACTCATTCTTGGCGGCTGCGCCAAGGTGGGCAGCGAGGCGTGGTGCAACGATCTCAAGGAGAAGCCGAAGGGCGAATGGACCGCCAACGAGGCCGGCGACTTCGCCAAGCACTGCATCTTCAAGTGAGCCGACGGGTTCCAGGGTGACCGTTCGCATCCTCACCACCGGCGGCACGATCGACAAGGTCTACTTCGACGCCAAGAGCAGCTACCAGGTCGGCGAGCCGCAGATCGGCGAGCTCCTCGCGGAGGCCGGGGTCACCTGCCCGTACGAGATCACCGCGCTGCTGCGCAAGGACAGCCTGGAACTCGACGACGACGACCGCGCGCGGATCGCCGGGGCGGTCACCGCGGCCGAGGAGTCGCGCATCTTGATCACCCACGGCACCGACACCATGGTCGACACGGCACGGGCCCTGCCCGCGGACGCCGGCAAGACCGTGGTGCTGGTCGGGGCGATGCAGCCGGCCAGGCTGCGCGTCAGCGACGCCTTCTTCAACATCGGCTTCGCCTTCGCGGCGGTGCAGCTGCTGCCGCCCGGGGTCTACCTGGCGATGAACGGCCGCGTGTTCGACCCGCGCCGCACGCGCAAGAACGTTGCCGATCAGCGCTTCGAGTCCGATGCTGACTGAGCCTGCCCGCTGCGATTGGGTGCCCGGCGACGGGCGGCCCGGTTCCGGAGCAACCTGCAGATTCGCGACGAGGAGGTGCCCGAGATGATCCAGGACCCGCCGCGGATCGAACCCGCCACCGGCGCCGACTGGCCGGAGGTGGTCGCCCTGCTGGCCGGGATTGGCCTGCCGTTCGACGACCTGGGCAGCGGGCGCCCCCTCGAGTTCCTGCTGGCACGGGACGACGACGGACGCATCGTCGGCACCATCGGCCTCGAAGGTACGGGCCGTGAGCGGCTGATCCGCTCGCTTGCGGTCGCCCCGGCGCTGCGCGGTCACGGTCTCGGCTCGGCACTGCTCGCCGCAGCCGAGGCACAGGCGCGCCGTGAAGGCGTGCAACGGCTCTACCTGCTGACCCTGACCCCCGCCTTTTTCGACCACCGCGGCTACCACGCCGTCGCCCGCGACGCGGTGCCCCCGGCGGTCGCGGCGAGTGCCGAGTTCTCCAGGCTGTGCCCGGGCGACGCCGCGTGCCTGATCCGGGAGCTGGACGCGGCGCCCGGCGCGGAGCGCCCGTGATCCCGCTGGCGAGCGACACCGAGACCCGGCCGACCGCGGCGATGCGCGCGGCGATGGCCGACGCCGAGGTCGGCGACGAGCAGAAGGGTCAGGACCCGACCGTCACCCGCCTGCTGGAGCGCGTCTGCGAGCGGCTCGGGAAGGAGGCGGCCCTGTTCCTGCCGAGCGGGACGATGTGCAACCTGGTCGCGATCAAGGCCCACACCCGTCCCGGCGACCTGGTCTTCGTCGAACGCAACGCCCACATCGCACGGGCCGAGGCGGGCGGCGCCGCGCTCGCCGCCGGGGTGCAGTTCGAGGGCCTCGACGGCACCGACGGCCGTCTCGATGGCGCGACGCTGGTCCGCGGCCACGCAGGAACCCGGTGGGCGCCCGCGAGCCATGCACCCCCCGCCTCCCTGCTCTGTCTGGAGCAGACCCACAACTACGCCGGCGGCACGGTCTGGCCGCTGGCGTCGCTGCGCGCGGTGGCCGACACGGCGCGCGAACTCGGGCTCGCGGTCCACGTCGACGGCGCGCGGCTGTTCAACGCCGGCGTCGCCGAAGGCGTGCCGGTGGCCGACTACGCGGCCTGCGCCGACTCGGTGTGGGTCGACTTCACCAAGGGGCTCGGGGCGCCGCTCGGCGCCGTGCTCGCCGGCGACGCGGCCTTCATCGCCGCGGCGCGCCGCTACAAGCACGCCTTCGGCGGGGCGCTGCGCCAGGCCGGGATCGTCGCCGCGGGCTGCCTCCACGCCCTCGACCACCACGTCGAGCGGCTCGCCGAGGACCACCGGCGCGCCCGCGACCTCGCCGACGGACTCGCCGCGCTGCCGGGCGTGCGCGTGGTCAACCCGGCGCCCGAGACCAACATCGTGCTGTTCGAGGTCGGCGCGCTCGATCCCGCACTCTTCCTCGGAGCGTGCGCCTCGCGCGGGGTCGGCTTCAGCGCGGTCGGCGCCCGGATCCGCGCCGTGACCCACCTCGACGTCGACGACGCCGCCGTCGCTCGCGCGGTCGAGGTGACGGGGGAGGTGGTCGCGGAGCGAGCCGGCTGACCGCGCGGCATGGCCGGTGAGCCGAGCATCCGCGCCCCCGCCCGGGACGACCTCCCGGCGCTGGTCGCGATCTACAACGAGGCGATCGCGCAGCGCAGCGCCACCGGCCATCTCGTGCCCTTCGCCGCGGCCGAGCGCGAGGCGTGGTTCGCCGGCCACCTGCTCCCGGAGACGCCGCTGTTCGTCGCCGAGCGCGACGGCGCGGTTGCCGGCTACGCCACCCTGGCCCACTACCGCGGCGGGCGCGGCGCCTTCGCGGGCTGCCGCGAGGTGAGCTACTTCGTCGCCGAGTGTCACCGGCGCCAGGGCGTGGCCAGCGCCCTGCTCGGGCACGCCGTCGCCGCCTGTCCCGCGCTCGGCGTCGACGTGCTGCTGGCCTTCCTGCTGGGCCACAACCGGCCCAGCGTCGCGTTCCTGGAGCGCCACGGGTTTGCCTGCTGGGGCCGCCTGCCCGGCGTGGCGCGCATCGACGGCGAGCGCCGGGACCATCTCGTCTACGGACGACAGCTGGGGTGATCCGGTCGTTGCTCGCGGCGACGGCGGCCGCGACGCTGCAGGTCTGCGCCGGGCTGTTCGCCGGCTGGCTGGTCTTCTTCGTGCTCGCCGACGCCGTCGACCGGGCCCCGCCGGTCGGCATGTACTACCTCGCCTGGCCGATCGCCTTCCCGATCCTCGCCGCGCTGCCGCTGGCCGTGGTGCTGGTCCCGCTCTTGGCGCGCGCCGGCCCGCCCTACATGGCCGCGTTGCGCCGCGCGCGCTTCCGCTGGGGCGTCCTGCTGCCGGTGGGCCTGGTCGCGTTCGCGGTCATGGTGCTGACCTGCCCGCTGGAGACCGGGGGTACCCTGCTCGACCGCGTGCTGGCGGGTTGACCCCTATACTGCGAGCCACCGTCCAGCGGAGGGAAGGGAATGCAGAGCACGGCTTGGTTGGTCGGCGTCGCGGCTCTCGGCGGCGTCGCCGTGGCGCTGCAGGCGCAGTTCATGGGGGCCATCGACCGCACGCTGGGCACCCTCGAGGCGATCTTCGTCAACTACGTCTGCGGCGGAATCCTGATCGCGCTGGTGCTCCTGGGCCTGCGCGGGGGGAACCTGCCGGCGTGGAGCGCCCTGCCCTGGTACACCTGGACCGTCGGCGCGATCGGCCTGGTGATCGTCGGCTCGATCGGCTACAGCGCGCCGCGGCTCGGCCTGCTCGCCGCCCTGACGGTCCTGGTGGCGGTGCAGTTCATCACCGGCGCGCTGATCGAGCACTTCGGGCTGCTCGGCGCGACCCAGCGCGCCATCGACCCGGGACGCATGATCGGCGTCACCTGCATGCTGCTAGGCACGTGGCTGCTGGTCCGGTGAGCGTGGGCGTCCGCCGGGCTCGTCGCCCCGTTCGTGCCCCGCTCCCGCCGGCGCGCGGACTCGTGGCATGCTGGGACTACGGGAAAGAGAGGAGCCACCGATGATCGAGACCGAGAAGCGCGAGGACGGCGTCGTCGTCCTGACCCTGGCCCACGGCAAGGCCAACGTCATGGACCTGGAGCTCTGCACGGTGCTCGCGGAGCGTTTCGAGGCACTCGCCGACGCGCCGCCGCCGGCGCTGGTGGTCACCGGCACGGGGCGCACCTTCTCCGCCGGCGTCGACCTCGGGCGGCTGCTCGACGGCGGGGCGGACTACGTCGTGGAATTCCGCCCCTCGCTCGACCGCATGCTGCAGTCGCTGCTCGACGTGCCGTGCCCCGTGGTCGCCGCGGTCAACGGCCACGCGATCGCCGGCGGGTGCCTGCTCGCCTGTGCGGCGGACCGGCGCCTGATGGCGAACGGCAGCGGCCGGGTCGGCCTCCCGGAGCTGCGCGTCGGGGTGCCGTTTCCGCCGCTGGCCCTGGAGCTGGCCCGATCGGTCATCCGCCAGGTGTGGCTGCAGCGGCTGATATCGGGCGGCGAGACCCTCGACCCGGAGACGGCGGAGACCGCCGGCCTGGTCGACGAGCGGGTCGACGTCGAGCATCTCGTCGACCGCGCCGCCGCCCTCGCCGCCAGCCTGACGTCCATCGGCGCGCCGGCCTACGCCCTGACCAAGGCGATGCTGCAGCAGCCGCTGCGCGACCGGACCGAGCGGTCGCGGGAGACGTTCGCCGAGCGGGTCGACGCCCTGTGGGGTGACCCTGCGACATTCGAGGCGGTGCGCGCGTTCGTTACCCGGACCATGGGCAAGGGCTGAGCCCCGGGGACGGCGGGTGACGGCATCACGTAAGCTCCTGCTCGCGCTGCCGTTCCTCGCCGCCGCCCTGATCGAGCCGTTCTGGCCGGGCCCGCTCGCGACGCTCGAGGCCCGGGTGGGCGACCACTTCGTGCGGATGCACGCCGAGCGCCATCCGGCCGACGACGCCATCGTCATCGTCGATATCGACGAGGCGAGCCTGGCGCGGATGGTCGACGAGGCGGGACGCTGGCCGTGGCCGCGCTCGGTGCACGGCGACCTGGTCGCGGCGATCGCGCTGCAGCGCCCCAGGGCGATCGTGTTCGACATCCAGTTCATCGACCGCGACCGCTACCGCCCGGACGCCGACGCCCACTTCAACGAGGTGCTTCGGGACACGCCGGACGTCTACCTGCCGTTGCAGTTCCTCGGCGCCGGCGCCGACGACACGGTGCCAACGCTGGACCGGCTCGCCGGGGCGCTGGGCGTCACGCTCGTCGAGCTCGCCGACCGGCTCGGCCTGGAGCGCGCGGGCGGTGACGGCGGGGCGCGCCTGAAGCTGCTGCTGCCGGGCGCGATCGACCCGGCGAGCTGGCGACTCGGCGCGATCAACTACCTCGAGGACCCGGACGGGATCGGCCGCGGCTACCACCTCTACCAGGAGAGCCAGGGGTGGCGCATCGTTTCGCTGCCGGCGCGCCTGGTCCAGGAGCTCGGTGGCGCGCTGCCGGACGGGGATCGCGTCCGCCTCCAGTGGTTGCGCGGCGGCACCCGCGCCTTCGCGCACGTGCCCTACGCCGATGTAGACCGCGACGCCGGCGAACCGGGCGAGGGGGTGTTCACCGACCGCATCGTCATCATCGGCTCGACCGCGACCGGCCTGCACGACCTGCGCCACACGCCGATCGCCGGGCTCCATCCGGCGGTCGAGATCCTGGCCACCGCGATCGACAACCTGAAGAACGGCCGCCACGTGAAGCCGGTGCCGGATGCCGTCGCACCGCTGACCGCGGCGGTACTGATCCTGCTGGTGGTGCTGCTCACCCGGGGGGGCTCGACGCCGCTGCGCAGCGCCGGGATCGCGCTCGGCCTGTCGGCCGCCACCTACGGCGCGGCCCACCTCGCCATGCTCGGCCAGTGGCTGCTGCCGGTGGCGCGGCCGCTGCTGTTCACCTGGGGATTCGTCGTCGTCGCCGCGCTCGACGACTACCTGCTCGAGCGCCGCCGGCGCCAGCAGACCACGGCGGCGTTCCGCCGCTTCCTCGACCCGCGCGTGGTCGCGCAGCTCGTCGACGGCGGGGTGACCCGCCAGGCCCTCGACGGTCAGGCGCGCGAGATCACCGTGCTGTTTTCCGACATCCGCGGGTTCACGACGCTTTCGGAGAGGCACGAGCCGGCGGTGATCGTCGGCCTCCTGAACGACTACTTCAGCCGCCAGGTCGAGGTGATCTTCCGCCACGGCGGCACGCTCGACAAGTTCATCGGCGACGCGATCATGGCCTTCTGGGGCGCCCCGTCGGAGGACCCGGAGCAGGCCGTCCACGCCATCGAGGCGGCGCTGGAGATGACCGAGGTGCTCGAGGCGTTCAAGCGCGAGGCCGGCGAGGTCGGCGAAACCTTCGACATCGGCATCGGGTTGCACACCGGCCCGGCGATCGTCGGCTTCATCGGCTCCGAGCAGCGCCAGGACTACACGGCGATCGGCGACACCGTGAACCTCGCCAGCCGCATCGAGGGCCTGACCAAGGAGCACGGCCGGGTGCTGGTCTCGGCCGAGACGCGCGCCCGGTGCGGCGACGCTTTTGACTTCGAGCATTCCGGCTCCTATAAGGTCAAGGGCAGGGAGGCGGAGGTCGACCTGTTCATTCCGAGCCGCAGGAGGAGCGATGCGTAGAGCAACCCGCATTCTGGCGTGGCTGCTGCTGGCGCTGGTCGCGCCGCTGCTGCTCGCCGACGCGCGCCCTGCCCTGACCGTTCACGAGACCGTGCTGCGCAGCGCGCCCGCCGGCGATGCCGGCGAGGTGGCGACGCTGCCGGCCGAGACCGACCTGTCCGTGCTCGAGCGCCGGGGCGGCTGGTACCGCGTCGAGTCCGGC
>JAWVZO010000095.1:0-9197 GCA_033722135.1 Gammaproteobacteria bacterium
ATTTCAACGCCGTGTGCAGCGACCCGCCGCTGGTGATGCTGTCGATCGGGCGCAAGCCCGATGGCAGCCCGAAGGACACGCGCGTCAACATCGAGCAGCGCGACCACTTCACCGTCCACATCGCCCACCGCGAACTGGCCACGGCCGTTACCGAGAGCTCCGCGACGCTCGCCTACGGTGACTCCGAGGTCGCCCGCCTGGGCCTCGAGACGGTCCCGTTCCAGGGGTTCAGCCTGCCGCGTCTCGCCGACTGCAGGGTTGCCTATGCCTGCGAGCGCTATGAGATCCGCGAGATCGGCAACGCCCGGCAGACGCTGCTCCTCGGCCTGGTCAAGGCGATCTACGTCGACGACGCCGTGGTGACCCGTGATGCCACGGGCCGGGCGAAGTACGACGCCACGCGGATCGATCCGCTCGGCCGCCTCGGCGGGGGCGAGTACTCGACCATGGAGGGTGTGATCGACATTCCGAGGCCGGCCTGACGGCCCGGTCCCGGGGCTCAGAGCCGCTCGATACGCCGACCGTGGAACGGGGAGAAGTAGCGCACGTCCGCCGGCGCATGCGCGAACACCGACGAGAGGACGATCGCGGCCACCAGCACCCACGGCATGCTCTCCGGTCGATACACCGCGAACGCGACCAGCAGCAGCTTGGCCACGACCGCGAGCCCACGCAGCTGCAGCAGCCAGAGGCAGGTCGCGGCGAGTTCCACGAGCACCATCGCCAGGCCGCTCGCCAGGGTGAGCCAGAGGTAGGGCCGCCAGTCGGCGGGATCGGCGCCGTAGAGCCAGCCCCCGCCCATACCTGCCACGCCCACCAGGTGCACGGTGCGTAGGCTGATGTTGACCCAGCGACGGCCGGCAAAGCCGCGCGGGGGATCGGGAAAGAGCGTCTTGCGGTACATCGGGATCCGGTGAGCTGCCGATCCCGCCGAGCATCCTTTCCGGAGCCTTCGCGGTCAACACCCTGAGCCGTTATCATGCGCTTGGCGATCCTTCCGGGGCATGCCGTCCCTTGGCTCGATCGCGCAGCGAACCATGGAGAACAAGATGAACAAGCCAGAGCAGACCGGGGAGCTCACCCGCGCCCAGCAGATGGTCCGCGAACTGCTCGAGGAGCGGCGCGAGCTGCTGGTCCACCTGAACCGGCTGGCCGGCACCGCGCCGGGAGAGGCGAAGCGTGCCCCGGACCCGAAGCAGCTCCAGCGGTTCTGCCAGCTGCTGGTCGATTACGCGGCGACCGGCCACTTCGGCCTCTACGAGACCATACGCAACGACAGCAACTGCCAGGAGGGCGTCTGGGAACAGGCCCGCTCGCTCTATGCCGAGGTCGCCGCGACCACCGACGCGTTGCTCGGCTTCAACGACAAGTACAACTGCGAGGACCACTGCGCGCTCGGCCCGGACCTCAGCGACGACCTCTCGGCGGTCGGCGAGGTGCTCGCGACCCGGATCGAGCTCGAGGACCGGATCACCGCGCCGCTGTGCGCCGGCTGTGAGGGTTGCCTGCCGGGCTGAACCGCGGCGAGGAGGAGCCCGCCCCACGGGCCATCCGGGTCGCCTTGCCGAAGGGAACGGTCGCCCGCCGCCCTCCTCGTACTGCCGGTCGGGCCGTGTCGCATGGGGGAACCCCGTGGTGACCATCCGCGCACGCCGCGCCGGATCGCCCGCTTGCCGCCCCCGTCCAGACCTCCGCCCGGGCCATGGCGCCCTGCCCATGCAATGACCCGTGGCGAGGAAAGTCGACAGCCGGGGCCGCCCCGCTTCGCTAGAATGGCCCCCTCCGCACACCGCGGACCCGGAACGGACCGAAGGATGGCACGCGAACGGCTCGATTACCTCTGCAGCGAGTGCGGCGAAGGGTTCAGCAAGTGGCAGGGCCAGTGCCCGCAATGCCGGGCCTGGAACAGCATCGAAGCCGCGCCGGCCGGGCTCGCGGCGACCGCGCCGAAGGGACGCCAGCGTGCGGTCGGCTACGCCGGGACGCAGGCCGAGGTGCTGAGGCTGACCGACGTCGACCTCGACGATACGCCCCGCCTGGCCACCGGCAGCGGGGAACTCGACCGGGTGCTCGGCGGCGGCCTCGTGCCCGGCTCGGTGGTGCTGGTCGGCGGCGACCCGGGCATCGGCAAGTCGACGCTTCTGTTGCAGACGCTGTGCCGGATGGGCGAGGCGCACAAGGTCCTCTACGTGACCGGCGAGGAGTCGCCGCAGCAGGTGACGCTGCGCGCCCGGCGCCTCGCGCTCGCCGGCGAGGGCCTGCGCCTGCTCGCCGAGACCGACGTCGCGCAGATCTGCGGCCAGGCGTTGCGCGAGTCCCCTGCGGTGATGGTCGTCGACTCGATCCAGACGCTGCGCGTCGCCGAGGCGAGCGGCACCCCGGGCGGCGTGACCCAGATCCGCGAGTCGGCGGCCTGGCTGACCCGCTACGCGAAACAGAGCCAGTGCGCGGTGTTCCTGGTCGGCCACGTCACCAAGAGCGGCGAGGTGGCCGGTCCGCGCGTGCTGGAACACATCGTCGACACGGTGCTCTACCTCGAGGGGCGCAACGACGACCGCTACCGCATGCTGCGGGCCTCGAAGAACCGCTTCGGCGCGGTCAACGAGCTCGGCGTCTTCGCGATGACCGAGCAGGGCATGCGCGAGGTGCGCAACCCGTCGGCGATCTTCCTCAACCGGCGCGGGGAGCCGACGCCGGGGAGCGCCGTGCTGGTGGTCTGGGACGGCTCGCGGCCGCTGCTGCTCGAGATCCAGGCGCTGCTCGACACGAGCAGCTTCGGCAGCCCGCGCCGCGTCGCCGTCGGCCTCGACGGCAACCGCCTGGCGATGCTGCTCGCCGTGCTGCACCGGCACGGGGGGATCCAGGCCGGCGACCAGGACGTGTTCGTCAACGTCGTCGGCGGCGTGCGGGTCACCGAGACCGGGGCCGACCTCGCGCTGCTCCTGGCGATGGTCTCGAGCCTCCGCGACCGCCCGCTGCCGGAGGATCTCGTCGCGTTCGGCGAGGTCGGACTCGCCGGCGAGATCCGCCCCGTTCCGAACGGACCCGAGCGGCTGCAGGAGGCGGCCAAGCACGGCTTCCGCCGTGCGGTCGTGCCGCGCGGCAACGCCCCGAAGGGGGGGATCGAGGGGATGGAGGTGATCGCGGTCACGCAGTTGACCGAGGCGCTCGACGCCCTGTCCTGACGGTGGGATTGGCGTGCCGGGCCCAGGATGGATCGGAGATCCGGGGCCTGCAACGGCATTCGCTGCCGGACTGAAGTCCGACCCACGGGGGGCCAACTCGCCGGCCCGTGCCTCTTGTAGGTCGGGCTTCGGCCCGGCTCTGGGTTGGGCGGTGGCGCGCTCGAGGCCGCTTGCCGGTCAGGACCCCTACGCCTCCCTGTAGACCACCCGCGACGCGACGCGGCAGAACAGCTCGTAGGCGATGGTCCCGGCATGCTCGGCGACCTCGTCGGCGGGCAGCCCCTCCCCCCACAGGCGCACCGGGTCGCCCGGCCGGGCGTCCGGTACGTTGCGCAGGTCGATGTTGATCAGGTCCATCGACACGCGACCGATCAGCGCGGCGCGCCGGCCGTTGACCAGCACCGGCGTCCCCTGCGGCGCGTGGCGCGGGTAGCCGTCCGCGTAGCCGATCGCCGCGGCGCCGACCGGCATCGCCTCGGGACAGACGCCGGCGGCCCCGTAACCGACGGTATCGCCCCTTTGGCGCTGCTGGACCGAGACCAGGCGGGTATCGAGGTTCATCGCCGGGCGCAGGCCGAGATCGGGGCCGTACCGGCCCAGTTGCGCCGAGCCGCCGTAGAGCATGATGCCGGGCCGGATCCAGTCGGCGTGGCTGGCCGGCCAGTTGAGCACGCCGGCCGAGTTGGCCAGCGAGCGCTCGGCCTCCAGGTCCCTGCACGCCTCGGCGAAGGTCTCGAGCTGGGACCGTGTATGGGCGCTGCCCGGTTCGTCGGCGCAGGCCAGGTGGGTCATGACGCCCGGCCGCCCGGCCACCGAGGCGGCCTCCGCCAGGCGCTGCCAGAGCGCGCGCGCCTCGGCCGGCCCGACGCCCACGCGGTGCATCCCGCTGTCGATCTTGAGCCAGGCACGTATCGGCCGCGCGGGGCGGGCCCGTTCGAGCAGTTCGACCTGCCAGGCGCTGTGCGCGACCAGGTCGAACGCATGGTCGGCGGCGAGGTCGACGTCGGCCGGCTCGACCGCGCCGGCGAGCAGCACTACCGGCGTGGTGATGCCGCCCTCGCGCAGCGCCAGCGCCTCCTCCATGCGCGCGACGGCGAACCGGTCGGCCGTCGACTCGAGCGCGCGGGCCACGCGCAGCGCGCCGTGGCCGTAGCCGTTGCCCTTGATCACCGCCATCGTCCGGCTGCCGGGCGCGGCACGCCGGGCCACCTCGAGGTTGTGGCGCAGCGCGTCGGCGTCGACGGTGAACGTCGCGGTGCGGCCCACTTCAGGCTCCCGGACCGCGGGGCTCCCGCGTCCTCACCCCGAGGGACCTGCATCGCGCGGGCCGCCCGGCGGGCGGGGCGCGTCGCGTCGGACGGAACGGCATCACCACGACCTCTCAGGCCCGGTCGAGGTAATAGCTGTCGGGTGCGAAGTTCTCGAAGCGGGTGTACTGGCCGAGGAAGGTCAGCTTGACCTTGCCGATCGGGCCGTTGCGCTGCTTGGCGATGATGATCTCGGCCAGCCCCTTGTCCGGGCTGTCCTCGCGGTAGACCTCGTCGCGGTAGATGAACACCACGAGGTCCGCGTCCTGCTCGATGGAGCCCGACTCGCGCAGGTCGGACAGCACCGGGCGCTTGTCGGTGCGCTGCTCGAGGTTGCGGTTGAGCTGCGACAGCGCCACCACCGGGACCTCGAGCTCCTTGGCCAGCGACTTCAGCGCGCGCGAGATCTCGGAGATCTCGTTGGTACGGTTCTCGGCCGGGCCGGACGACTGCATCAGCTGCAGGTAGTCGATGACGATCAGCCCCAGCTTGCCGTGCTCGCGCTGGAGCCGGCGCGCCCGCGCGCGGATCTCCATCGGCGTCAGCCCCGGGCTGTCGTCGATGAACAGCGAGGCCTCGTTGAGGATGCTGATCGCCGAGGTGAGCCGCGGCCAGTCGTCATCCTCCAGCTTCCCGGTGCGCACCTTGTGCTGGTCGATGTGGCCGAGCGAGGACATCATGCGCAGCACCAGCTGCTCGGCCGGCATCTCCAGGCTGAACACCGCGACCGGCTTGTCGGACTTGATCGCGACGTGCTCGGCGACGTTCATCGCGAAGGTGGTCTTGCCCATCGAGGGGCGCCCGGCGACGATCACCAGGTCCGAGGCCTGCAGCCCGGAGGTCCGCTCGTCGAAGTCGCCGAACCCGGTCGGCATCCCGGTGATCGGATTCTCCTGCTGGTAGAGCGTCTCGATGCGCTCGATCGCCAGCGGCAGCAGCGCCTTGATGTGCGCGAAATCGCGGCCGCCGCGGCCCTGGTCGGCGATCTCGAAGACCCTCTGCTCGGCAAGGTCGAGCAGCTTGGCGCTGTCGCGCCCCTCGGGCACGTAGGCGCTGTTGGCGATCTCGGTGCCGACGCGGGCCAGCTGGCGGAGCACCGACCGCTCGCGGACGATGGCGGCGTACGCCTCGATGTTGGCGGCGCTCGGCGTGTTCTTGGCGAGGGTACCGAGGTAGGCCAGCCCGCCGGCATCGTCGAGTTCGCCGGTGGCGCCGAGGCGCTCGGAGAGGGTCACCGCGTCGCACGGCTCGGCGCGGTCGACCAGCGTCTGGATGGCGCGGAAGATCAGCCGGTGGTCGCGGCGGTAGAAATCCTCCTCGGACAGCCGTCCGGCGAGCCGGTCCCAGCTCGAGTTGTCCAGCATCAGGCCGCCGAGGACCGACTGCTCGGCCTCGATCGAGTGGGGCGGGACCTTGAGGGCGTCGAGCGTGGCGTCGGACGCGGAGAGGTGGGTGACGGGCTCGGCCATCGCCAATGTATGCCACGAGCCCGGGGGGCTCGCAAGGGGCATCGCCGTGCCCCGAGGAGGGTCAGGAGCTTAGCGTTCCGCTCCCGCCCGCGAACCGTGCACCACGGCCGCGGGCGGGAGGCGGAAGGTCACTCTTCGGCTTCGATCACCACCGTGATCGAGAGGTCGATGTCGGCATGCAGGTGCAATCCGACCTCGTGCTCGCCGGTCTCGCGCAGCGGCCCCTCGGGCAGCAGCACCTCGTGCTTCTCGAGCTCGACGCCGGTCGCGGCGACCGCCTCGGAGATCTCGCGCGTGCCGACGGAACCGTAGAGCTTGCCTTCGTTACCGGCCTTCGCCTTGATGGTCACGCGCATGTCGCGCAGCTGCTCGGCCCGCGTCTCGGCGGCGCCCAGCTTCTCGGCCTGCGCCTTCTCGAACTCGGCGCGCCGCTGCTCGAACTCAGCGATGTTCTCCGCGGTCGCCGGCGTGGCCTTGCCGGTGGGCACGAGGTAGTTGCGCCCGTAGCCCGGCTTGACCTTCACCTTGTCACCGAGTTCCCCCAGGTTCTGTACGTTCTCCAGCAGGATCACTTCCATCGTCTTTCCTCGATACGTCGTTGCTCAGCCGTCCGCCGAGTTTTCGTTCTTCGGCCTGGCGCCGTAGCGGCGAGCCAGGTCGAACCAGGAATTGACCAGCCCCATGGCGGCCAGCGCGACCGTCGTCTGGGGCAGGGCCAGCACCAGCAGCAGGTAGACGGCCACCAGGATCCCGACCCCGCCGCGACGCCCACCGGCCAGCCCGTGCACCAGGGCCAGCCCGGCCAGCGCGCAGGGCACCAGCATCGCGGCCGCCATGTCGGCCACCATGCCCGGCGCACCGCCCAGGGCGAACACCGCCGCGAACAGGCCGGTCGCCACGAGCGCCGCGACCCGGGGCAGCCGCAGCGCGTGGAACTCGCGCCGGAAGCCCCCCGGGTTGTAGAGGGCGGCCTGCCAGGCGCGCCCGATCAGCAACCCCAGCACGAGGTTGATCAGGCCCGCGGCCACCATCAACCCTGTCAGGTACCTGCTCGCAGCCGCGATCCATTCGCGGATCGCCCCGGCCTCGGCCCCCTCGACGCCCTGCAACGCCGGCGCGATGACCGGCTCCAGGGTCGCGAGCCACCACGGACCCGGCTCGCCGAGCAGCAGGTGGATCACCGCGACCGCCACCAGACCGATCCCGCCCAGCGCCGCGAAGGCGCTGCCGAGGTCGACCGTCGCCCGGAGCACCGCCGCGACGATGAGGATCGGCAACCAGAGGACCAGGGCGAAGCTGAGCGCCGGCCACGGGCTGCCGAGCGACACGAAGGCCAGCACCCCGGCCCCGACCAGCGCCCCGAGCAGCACCACCAGCCCCTCGAAGGTGCCGCGGCGCAGCACGACCAGGGCCACGGTCCCGGAACTCAGCCAGCTCACCGGGGGCACCAGGGCCGAAAGCACCGCGGTCGTGGCCGCCACCAGGGTGGCCTGGCCGCGCCCGCGCATCACGAATGAGGCCAGACCGCGCATGAGTTCCCTCGGGTCCGCGCCGCGCCGACCCGATCTGGACCGGACGTCTACTCGTGCGCGTCGCTGTAGGGCAGCAGGGCCAGGTAGCGGGCCCGCTTGATCGCCGTGGACAGCTGCCGCTGGTACTTGGCCTTCGTCCCGGTGATCCGGCTCGGCACGATCTTGCCGGTCTCGGTGATGTAGTTCTTGAGGGTGGCGAGATCCTTGTAATCGATCTCCTTGACCCCCTCGGCGGTGAAGCGGCAGAACTTTCTGCGACGGAAATTGCGCGCCATGTCTCTACTCCGGTTCTGTTGCGACGTGCGCCGGCGTCAGCCGGCTTCGCTCGGCTCCGCGTCGGCCTTCGCCTCGGCGGCCTCGGTGTTCGAGTCGTCGGCATCCGCCGAGGGCTTGACCTCGTCCTTCGCCTCGTCCTTCGCCTCGTCCTTCTCCTCGCGGTCGTCGTCGCGGTCGTCGCGGTCGTCGTCGCGGTCGCGGCCCTTGCGCTCGGCCCGCTCGTCGCCGCTCTTGGCGAGCGGCGAGGCCTCGGTCTCCGCCTCGTCACGCTTGATGACCAGGTTGCGCAGGACCGCATCGTTGAACCGGAACGTGCTGAGCAGATCGTCGAGGGCTTCCTGGCTGCACTCGACGTTCATCAGGATGTAGTGCGCCTTGTGCGCCTTCTGGATCGGGTAGGCGAGCTGGCGCCGCCCCCAGTCCTCGAGTCGGTGGACGGTGCCGCCCTTGCCCTCGATGCCGCCGCGATAGCGTTCGATCATCGCGGGCACCTGCTCACTCTGGTCCGGGTGGACCAGGAATACGATCTCGTAGTGTCTCATGATGCTCCTTACGGTCTGGCAGTCTCCCGCGCCCGGCGGTGAGACAAGGAGTCCCCTGTTCGGGGAAACGCGCATTGTATGGACTCGCCCCACGATTGGCAACGCTTCGTGGCCCACACGACATTGACAGCCGCGCGACAAACCGGGATCATTCGCGGCTCGATCCAGATTCGGCAGGAGTCACGAACGTGGCCAATTCCGCACAAGCCCGCAAGCGCGCCCGCCAGGCCGACAAGCACCGCCTGCGCAACGCGAGCCAGCGCTCGACGCTGCGCACCTACATGAAGCGCACCATGAACGCCATCGCCTCCGGGGATGCCGAGGCTGCCACGGAGGCCTACCGGGTCGCGGCGCCGATCATCGACCGCATGGCGGGCAAGGGCCTCATCCACAAGAACAAGGCCGCCCGGCACAAGTCGCGCATGAACGCGAGGATCCGCGCCCTCCAGGCCTGATCCCGCTTTCCGGATAGACGGATCAAGCCGGCTCGCGCCGGCTTTTTTCGTTATGCCCGCTGTGCGGTTCGCCGGCAACTGGCGCGGGGGGCGCACGGGGCGTCGATCCGCCGGGCACCCGGTCCTCGCGACGGAGCGAGCCGCCCCGGTCTTGCTATAGTTGCGTGGGCGCTGCACGTCCGGGCGCTGGCACGGAACGAAGACACGGAAGGAACCCGCCCAGTGAAGACCGACTACCTCACGCTTCGCGAGAAATTCCGCACCGGGATCGCCCCCGTCGACGAGCAGCACCGGGAGATGATCGAGTGCTACAACGATCTCGAGCGCGCCGTGGCCAGCGGGGCCCCCGAAAAGGCGCGCGTCGACGCCCTCGCCAGCCTCGCCGAGGCGACCCGCGTGCACTTCCGCTTCGAGGAGGACCTGCTCGAGGC
>JAWVZO010000096.1:0-9115 GCA_033722135.1 Gammaproteobacteria bacterium
GTGACCCCGGTCGCGCTATCCGGCCTCGCCGAGCGCCTCGCCGAGTGCGTTGACCAGCGCGTCGATCTCCCCACGTTCCGTGATGAACGGCGGCGCGAGGGCGATGCAGTCACCACCGTAGCGGACGTAGAAGCCCTTCTCCCAGCACTTCATCGCCACCTCGAACGGCCGCCGGGCCGGTTCCCCCGGGTAGGCCTCGAGGGTGATCCCCGCGGCGAGACCGATGTTGCGGATGTCGAGGACGTGGGGCGCGCCACGCAGGCCGTGGACCGCCTCCTCGAATGCCGGGGCCAGGTCGGCGACGCGCGCGACCGCCTGCTCGCGTTCGAGCAGGTCGAGCGCGGCGAGGGCCGCGGCGCAGGCGACCGGGTGCGCCGAGTAGGTGTAGCCGTGCGGGAACTCGAACTGGTACTCGGGACCGCCGGCGTCCATGAACGTCTGGTAGATGTCGGCCTTCGCCACCACGGCGCCCATCGGCTGGTTGCCGTTGGTCATCTGCTTGGCGACCGTCATCAGATCCGGCACCACGCCGTAGGTGATGCTGCCGAACAGGTCGCCGGTACGCCCGAAGCCGCTGATCACCTCGTCGAAGATCAGCAGGATGTCGTGCTGGTCGCAGATCTCGCGCAGCCGCTGCAGGTAGCCGTGCGGCGGCACGATGACGCCGGCCGAGCCGGAGAACGGCTCGACGATCACCGCGGCGATGTTCGACGCGTCGTGCAGCGCGATCAGCTCGAGCAGTTCGTCGGCGAGGTGGGCGCCGTGCTCGGGCTGGCCGCGGCTGAAGGCGTTCTCGGGCAACAGCGTGTGCGGCAGGTGGTCGACGTCGACCGCCTGGCCGTAGAGCTTGCGGTTCGCACCGATGCCGCCGACGCTGATGCCGCCGAAGTTGACCCCGTGGTAGCCCTTCGCGCGGCCGATCAGCTTGGTCTTCGCCGGTTGCCCATTCAGGCGCCAGTAGGCGCGCGCCATCTTCAGCGCGGTCTCGACCGACTCCGACCCGGAGTCGGTGAAGAAGACGTAATCGAGGCCCTCGGGCGTCATCGCCTTGATGCGGTTGGCGAGCTCGAACGACAGCGGGTGGCCGAACTGGAACCCGGGCGAGTAGTCGAGCCGAGCGGCCTGGCGGCCGATCGCGTCGGCGATCTCGGTCCGGCCGTGGCCGAGCCCGCAGCACCAGAGCCCGGAGAGGCCGTCGAAGACCCGGCGTCCGTCGGCGTCGACGTAGTAGGCGCCCTCCCCGCCGACGATTATGCGCGGGTTGTCCTTGAACTGGCGGTTGCCGGTGTAGGGCATCCAGTGCGCCTCGAGATCGGCGCGGCTGAGGCCGGCCACGGTCCGTTCCTCGATCTCGCGTGCGTGCTGCATGGTCGCCTCCTTCGCTCCGGTTCTCGTCGCATGCCCAATCTAACCACGCACCGAGGTTGTGTAAACTGCCGAATTCACATGTTAAGTTTCATGAATATGAAACACGCGGCCCGCAACGCCCCCCGCCGCGCCGCGACGCGCCGGGAGCCTGGCCGGTGACCCGGGCGCTCCTCGGATCGCCCGGCGACGTCGACATCCGGCTGCTGCGCGTGTTCCGCGCCGTGGTCGAGTGCGGCGGCATGGCGGCCGCCGAGCTGGAGCTCAACGTCGGCCGCTCGACCATCAGCCGCCAGGTCAAGGAACTCGAATCGCGGCTCGGCCTGACGCTATGCCACCGCGGCCCGGGCGGCTTCGCGCTGACCGCCGAGGGCCAGGCCGTCTACGACGCCACGCTGCGCCTCGCCGGTGCCCTCGACGGGTTCCGCACCGACGTCGACGCGCTGCACCGGCGCCTCACCGGCACGCTGGTGCTGGCCCTGTTCGACAAGATCGTCACCAACGAGGCGGCCCGCCTGCACGAGGCCCTCGCCACGTTCCACGACGCCGCGCCCGACGTGGCCGTCGAGATGCACGTCGCCGGCATCAACACCATCGAGCGCGGCGTCCTCGACGGCCGGTTCCAGGTCGGCATCCTCCCCGGCCACCGCCCCTCGGCCGCGCTCGACTACCTGCCGCTGTTCGACGAGCACATGGAGCTCTACGCGGGCCGCGGCCACCCGCTGTTCCGGCGCCGCGCGGACGACGGCGACGACGAGCGGATCCGCCGGCACGACTACGCGGGCCTCGGCTTCCACTCGCCGAACATGGAGCAGTCGCACGCCATGCGCCTGCGGCGTCGAGCCACGGCCTACGACCAGGAGGCGGTCGCGATCCTGATCCGCTCGGGCCGCTACCTGGGCTACCTCCCGGACCACTACGCGCGCGGGTTCGTCGCGCAGGCGTGGATGCGGCCGATCGACAACCCGCGGTTCCGCTACGACGTCACCTTCGCCGCCATCGTCCGCCACGCCCCGAAGCCGTCGCGCATGGTGCAGACGTACCTCGACTGCCTCGCCGAGGCGCATCCCCGGCCGCCGGAGGCCGCCCCCGCGCGCTAGAATCCTCCCCATGCCCGAGACCACGAGAACCCCGACGGAGGCCGACGGCACCCCGCCGACGGTGCCCGACGCGCTGCTCGCCTTCCTCCCCTGCCCCACCCCGGACGCCTGGGTCGACGCGGCGCTGCGGGACACCGGGCGGCTGCTGATCGACCACGCCAACTGCGAGCGGAAGGCGGCGACCACGGCGCTCAACCTGCTCTCCCGCTACACCGACGACTTCGCGCTCATGAACAGGCTCTCGCGGCTCGCGCGCGAGGAAATGCGCCATTTCGAGAAGGTGATCGCGCTTATGGAGCGGCGCGGCATCGCCTACCGGCCGCTCTCGGCTTCGCGCTACGCGTCGCGCCTGCACGCCGCGATCCGTCGCGACGAGCCGGGGCGGCGCATCGACACGCTGATCGTCGGCGCGCTGATCGAGGCGCGCTCCTGCGAGCGGTTCGCGCGGCTCGCGCCGCACCTCGACGACGAACTGCGCGCGTTCTACGAATCGCTGCTCGTCTCGGAGGCGCGCCACTACCGCGACTACCTGGCGCTCGCGCGGACGGCCGCGGGCGGGGCGCCGCTCGACGCGCGGGTGCGCCATTTCGCCGCCATCGAGCGGGAGCTCGTGGAGTCGCCGGACGGGGAACTCCGCTTCCACAGCGGGCCGCCGGACTGGACCGACGCCCGCCCGGCGGTTTGAGGGGGCGCTACAGGCGGCTCAGGTCGTCGATGGCGTCGACGATCAGTCCGGTGCCGACCGCGATCATCAGGATGTCGCCGGCGACGCGGACGTACTTGTGGCCACGCGGCGGCAGGCCGAGCTCGATCACCAGCCGGTCGGGCACGTCGTAGTAGACCAGGTCGCCGGGCAGCCGATGGCCGACGTGCCAGCGCTTCTTCGCCTGCCCGGGCGGCATGCAGCCGTTGTGCTTCATCGCCAGGCCGGGCGGACAGAAGCCCGCGCCGTGGGCCTCGGCGTAGTAGCGCCGCACCACGTCGCGTTCGCGCTCGCCGAAACGGTTACGGCCCCGCGTCTCGACGCGGACGCCGTCGTCGCGGACGCGGACCCGGGTCTCGTGCCGCCGGTCGTCGTCGCGCCCGCGCACGCGCGCCTCGACGCGGACGTCGTCGCCCCCCCTGGACTTCCTCTCCTTGCCCGCCCAGTCCGGCTTGCCGGCGTGGGCGCTGCCGGTGGCGAGTACGCCGGCCACGAACAGCGCGCCGAGGACCTGCAGCAGGAGCATACGGTTGGTCATCACTTCCCTCTCCTCTGGACGGGATCGCGAACCGGATCCCCTGTTGTTCGGATTCACGCCCGAGGCTACACGGGACCGCCAGCCGCATCCGTGAAGCCGGTCACACAACGGGGCCCGGGCACGTTTTGCGCGCCGGCGTCCGGCCGGTATGCTCCCCGCTCACCTCCCGCGGGATCCGCGCATGAGCAAGATCGTCCTGATCAACGTCTCCGGCCACGACGCGCCGGGCCTCACGGCGTCGCTGACCGGCGTGCTGAGCCGCTACGGCGTGCGCATTCTCGACATCGGCCAGGCGGTGATCCACGACACCCTGTCGCTGGGCATGCTGGTGCAGATTCCCGACCGGGCAGAGGACTCGGCCGCGCTCAAGGACGTGCTCTTCCACCTCCACGAGGCGGGGCTGCAGGCGCGCTTCACGCCGGTCAGCGAAGCCGACTACGAGGCGTGGGTCGCCGGGCGCGGCAAGGCGCACTACGTGGTCACCCTGCTCGGCCGGGAGATCGACGCCGAGCATCTCCACGGCGTCGCACGGGTGATCTCGGCGCACGGGCTCAACATCGTCGACATCCAGCGCCTTTCCCGTCGCCTCTCGCTGCAGGACGACGGAGCGCCACGGCGCGCCTGCATAGAACTCACGGTGCGCGGCGAGACGGTCGATTCGGAGGCGATCCAGGCCGGTTTCATGGCGGTCAGCCAGGAGCTCGGCATCGACGTCGCCTTCCAGAAGGAGGGGTTGTTCCGCCGCAACCGCCGGCTGGTGGTGTTCGACATGGACTCGACGCTGATCCGCCAGGAGGTGATCGACGAGCTGGCCGCGCTCGCCGGCGTCGGTCCGCAGGTGGCCGCGATCACCGAGGCGGCGATGCGCGGCGAACTCGACTTCCAGGAGAGCTTCCGCCGGCGCGTTGCACTACTCGCCGGACTCGACGCGGCGCTGCTGCCCGGCCTGGCCGAGCGCCTTGAGCTGACCGAGGGGGTCGAGCGGCTGTTCAAGTACCTGCACATCCTCGGCTACCGCACCGCCGTGGTCTCGGGCGGCTTCCGCTACTTCGGCGAGCGATTGCGGGAGCGCCTCGGCATCGACCACGTCTATGCCAACGAGCTCGAGATCGAGGAGGGCCGGGTCACCGGCCGCGTCACGGGCGAGATCATCGACGGGCCGCGCAAGGCGGGGCTGCTGCAGGAGATCGCCACGCTCGAGGGCATCGACCTCGAACAGGTCGTCGCCGTGGGCGACGGCGCCAACGACCTGCCGATGCTCGGGCTCGCGGGGCTGGGCATCGCCTTCCACGCCAAGCCGCTGGTGCGTGCCACGGCCCGCCAGTCGATCTCGACGGTCGGCCTCGACGGCATCCTCTACCTGCTCGGCCTGCGCGACATCGAGACTGGCGGCGACGACGCCTAGGCCTTGTCCGCGCGGATAACGGGCGACGCGGGCCCCCGTCGGCGGCCAGTGCCGGGGGCAATGGCGGACCGGGCTCCCGGGCCGGGAGCGGTCCGGCGCGGCGAGCTTCAGTTCTCGCCGAGGATCACGGAACGGGTCAGGTGACGGGCGTCGTCGTCCTGACCCAGAGGGCAGGTCTGCAGGGTCTGCAGGATCTGCCCGTAGTCGGGCTCGTGATCCTTGTCGTCCGCACGACCGCGGTCGGCGGCGCGGCGCTCGGCCACGGTGTCGGCGTAGGTGATCATGGTCGTCCTGCTCCACGGGTAAGGGGCCCGTAAAAGCAATGTAATACATCTGCAAATTAAATCAACCGTTTCATATACACACCTAACCTACGGAATATCCATGCTTTGCTCGAGGAAATTCCTGGCCACGATCGCCCCCTGGCGACATGGGATTGCCCGGGCCGCCGCACTCACGGTCGGCCTGCTGGCCGCGTCGGCCGCGTCGGCGACCGGGATCGGCCTGCAGTTCCTGGTCGACCGTTCCACCGCCGAGCACGTCGACCGGCGCGAGATCGAGCGGATGGTCGACGAGCTCAACGCGACGTTCGCGCGCAGCGACGTGGCGCTGGTCGCCCGGCTCCGCCGCGTCGCGGTGCTCGATTTCGGCTCGCGCGACGCACTCCGGCTGCTGGAGCAGATGCATGCCGGAAGCGGCCCGTTCGCGGACCTGCACGCGATGGCCGACGCGTTCGGTGCCGATTTCACGGTCGCGCTGAGCGAGGCCCTGGAGTTGCGCGGCGAGGCGAACTGCGGCCGTGCCTACGCGGTCAACCGGACGCCCGCGGAGCTCGCCGACCCGACTCGCGCGGTGGCGGTGATCCGCCCGCGCTGCGGCAGCCACACCCTCGCCCACGAGCTCGGCCACCTGATGGGCCTGAACCACGGCGGCATGGTCGACGCCTGCTCGCCCGGGCGAGGCCACGCCCGTGCCGTCACGCCGTACGCCAACGGCTACGGGATCGGCAACTGCGACGGCCGGCCGCAGCCGGGTGAGTTCGGCACGCTGATGGTCGGCGGCTGGATGCGCGTGGTCAACGGCGAGCGGCTCAACCGGCTCGAGGTCTTCTCGAACCCGCGGCTCAGCCACCCGCTGTGCGGGCAAGCGCGGCGCTGCGGCGACCCGGAGACCGGCGACGCCGCACGCGCGCTGGAGGAGCACGCGGCGATCTACGCCGGCCACGCGGAACCCGACGCCGACCGCCTGACCTACGCCGACCCGGCTCTCGCGCGCTGCATCGCCCGCGACCACCGTGGCCGCGAGGTCGCCGAGCTGGAGCGCCTGCGCTGCAACGACGCCGACCTGGTCTCGCTGGAAGGGATGGAACAGCTCGTCGCGCTGCGCGAGGTCGACCTCGCCGGCACCGCAATCACCTCGCTCGCTCCGCTGCGCGCGCTACCACCGGGCCGGCTGCGGCGGATCGACCTGTCCGGGACCGCGCGGCTCGCGTGCACTGAGGTCGCCACCCTCGACGGCCTCCTCGCGGACGACGCCCGGCTGGTCCCCCCGAAGCGCTGCCGGCGCTGAGGCCCTGCCAGCCCAGGCATCCCGACGGGGCTCAGCCGGCGAAGGCCGCCTCCGCGTCGGCGAGCGACGCGGTGCTGATCACGGCGTGGTAGGCGATCTCGAAGTCGGTGCCACGCAGGGTCTTCTTGACCATCCCCTCGAGGTTCGGGCGCTTCTCCTCCGGCGTCTCGCCCTTGCCGATGCCGCCGCCGAACTCGACCATCGTCGCCACCCCCTCGGCCAGCGCCGACTGCAGGTTGGCGTGCCACATCACCGGGTGGAACAGCTGGAAGAAGAGCCGCGAGCGGACCGCCACCGGGTCGGGATCGTGGAAGCCGCCGGTGAAGTTGGCCAGCACGCGCACGTCGCCGAGCGCGAACGAGGCGCCGTCGAGCACCTCGCGGAAGCGGCGCGCCGCCTCGACCATGTAGTAGGTGTGGAAGGCGCCCTCGGTCTTCAGCCGCACCGGGCGCTTGCGCGGGAACGCCTCGGTCACCTCCTGCTCCAGCGCCTCGAGGTCCGCGCTGCGCCCGCCGACGACGGTCTGGTCGGGCAGGTTGCAACCGGCCACCGCGCAGAAGTGGCGCTCGGCGAGCGGGCGGATGGCGTCGAGCTCGATCGGGAAGGCGGTCATCTCGCCCTCGCCGTGCGTGCCCATAAGCTCGCCGCGCTGCTGCACCAGGCGCACGGCGTCCGCGAAGTCGAGGGCGCCGGCCGCGACCAGCGCCGAGTACTCGCCGAGGCTGTGCCCGCCGGCAAGGGTCGGCTGCAGCCGGCCGTCGGTCCGCTCGCGGAACGCCTCCAGGCAGGCGATCGAGTGGGTCAGGATCGCCGGCTGGGTGAAGCGGGTGAGGTCGAGGGTGCCGTCGGGATCGCGGAAGGCGAGGTCGGCGAGGTCGTAGCCCAGCACCTCGCTCGCGGTGTCGTAGACCTTGCGCACGCAGTCGAACTCGGCATGCAGGTCGCTGCCCATGCCGCGGTACTGGGAGCCCTGGCCGGGAAACAGGAAGAGGACGTGCTGGGCAGGATCGGACATGGGCTGGAATCCCCCGGTTGGCGAAGTGGGCGGCAGGATAGCCAGCCGCCCGGGGCATGGCAAGGCGTGGTCGATCCAGTCGGGAAGGACCCTCGACGGGGACGTTATGCGGGTCGGACTTCAGTCCGACGACTCGTGTGGGTGGGCGGGGCCGAATGTCGGGCTGTAGCCCGACCTACACGGGGATCCCGGGCGACCTGCTCCGGATCATCCCGGCCAGGGGCATGGGGGTCGGACATCTGTCCGACGGGCAATCGCATGCCATGGTGGCAGGCGTCGGGGGAAAGGCCGACACGCCGGAAACCGCAGGCCTGGCTGCCGTGGCACGTCCCCGGTCCGGATACCCCGGGTCAGCCCGCCAGCCGCGAGAAGGCCTCGACCACCTCCGGCGGCGCCTGCACCAGCTCGATCAGCACCCCCTCCCCGCCGATCGGTGCGTCGTCGTTGCCCTTGGGGTGGATGAAGGTGATGTCGAACCCGGACGCCCCCTTGCGGATACCGCCGGGCGTGAAGCGCACGCCCTGCGCCTCGAGCCACGCGACCGCGGCCGGGAGGTCGTCGATCCACAGGCCGACGTGGTTGAGCGCCGGGTCGTTGACCCGTGGCTTCTTCTCCGGGTCGAGCGGCTGCATCAGGTCGACCTCGACCTTCAGCGGGCCGGAGCCGGCCACCGCGATGTCCTCGTCGACGTTCTCGCGCTCGCTCTGGAAGTCACCGGAGAGCGTCAGGCCGAGGGTGTCGACCCAGAGCCGCCGCAGTTTCGTCTTGTCCAGCGCGCCCACGGCGATCTGCTGGATGCCGAGGACCTTGAAGGGGCGTTCGCCGCTCATGCCGTTCTCCTGTCTGTATCCGATATTCTTCGTGCAGGTCGGGCTTTAGCCCGACATGTCGGATTGAAGTCCGACCCACCTACGTTCCGGTGGATACCGGTTCGTCGTCATTCAGTCCCATTGGTCGTGGTGCTTGAGGAACAGCTCGAGCATCTCCCGCGCGGCCAGCGTCGGCGTGAGCCGCCCGTCGCCGGTCGCCGCTTCGAGCTCGGGCAGGCGCGTGCGCACCTCGGGGTCCTGCTGCAGCGCCGCGACCAGGCTGTCCTTGACCTCGGACCACATCCAGGCGCGCGCCTGCGCGGCGCGCCGTGCCTCCAGCTCGCCGCTGCCCTGGAGGGTGTCGCGGTAGGCGATGACCGTCTCCCAGGCCGCGTCGATGCCGTCGCCGGTCCGCGCCGAGCAGGTGCGCACCGCGACCTTCCAGTGCGCCGAGCGCGGGTGGAGCAGCTGCAGGGCGTTGCGGTACTCGGCCGCGGAGCGCGACGCGGTGGCCGCCAGGTCGCCGTCGGCCTTGTTCACCAGCACCAGGTCGGCGAGCTCCATGATGCCGCGCTTGATCCCCTGCAGCTCGTCGCCGCCACCCGGCAGCA
>JAWVZO010000097.1:0-9101 GCA_033722135.1 Gammaproteobacteria bacterium
CCGATCACGGCATTGCCGCGCACGACGGCGTCGCGCGGTCCCTTCAGGTTGAGCCCGATGAGGGAGCCCTCGAGGCGGTTGTCCTCGATCACCGCCCCGGTGGCCCGCTCGCTGACGAACACCGCCCCATCCTCGCAGGAGAGGCAGTCGCCCGAGCCGACGATCGTCACGCCGGCCAGTCGTGCCCCCGGGGCGTCGAGCGTGACCACACGGCCCTGCCCGCCGCCGTCGAGGACGGTGCCCGGCCCGCCGACCAGCGCCAGCGGCTTGTCGACGACGACATTTCCCGGGTAGGTGCCGGGGCCGAGCCGGAGCAGGTCCCCCGACTCGGCCGCGGCGACGGCCGCGTGGAGGGTTCCCGTTCCCGGCGGCACCGCGCGTTCGGCCGCACCCGCCGGGGTCGTGGCCAGCAGCGCGGCGAGGAGCAGCGGACGGGGTCCGCCACGCCCCACCACGGTGCCGTCCGGGAACGGACCCATCCTCAGGCCTTCTCGACCAGCATGCGCCCGCGCATCTCCATGTGCAGGGCGTGGCAGAACCACTGGCAGTAGAACCAGTGGACGCCGGGGCGGTCGGCGACGAAGGTCACCGAGCTGGTCTGCTGCGGGCCGATCTCCATGGCGACCCCGTAGTTGGCCATGGTGAAGCCGTGGGTGAGGTCGTCGACCTTGTCGATGTTGGTGATGACCACCGTCACCTCGTCGCCCTCCTTCACCTTGAAATGGGTCAGGCCGAAATTGGGCGCCGCCGAGGTCATGTAGACCCGGACCTTGTTGCCGTCGCGGATCACCTTGGAGTCGACCTCGGGGTTGATGCCGTCCTTCCGGGCCATCGCCACGGTCTCGGCGAACGTCGGGTCGTCGCGGTCGTAGACCGAGCGCGGGTTGACGATGTCCGCGCGCACGATGATGCAGTCGTGCGGCTCGGCGAAGGTCGGGCCGTCGTGCGCCAGCTTCATTTTCTCGCCGCTGATGTCGATCAGCTGCTCGTTCTCCGGCTTCAGCGGTCCGACGTTGATGTAGCGGTCCTTGGAGAACTTGTTCAGTGACACCAGCCACTTGCCGTCCGCCTCCTTGGTCTCGCCCATCGAGGTGTGGTTGTGCCCCGGCTGGTAGTGCACGTCGAGCTTGTCGACGATGTAGTCGACCTTCTCGCCCTGGTAGGCGCGGATCGCCTTCTCGATGTTCCACTTCACCGCCTGGCTGTCGAGGAACAGCGTGGTGAACGCGTTGCCGCGACCGTCGAAGGCGGTGTGCAGCGGGCCGAGGCCGAGCTCGGGTTCACCGGCCACCACGCCGCGCGGTTCGATCAGGTCGTTGAAGAGGTCCGGGAAGCGGGTCACGTCGAGGATCGTCACCGTCGGCGAGAGCTTGCCGTTGACCACGATGTAGCGGCCGTCGGGCGCGGTGTTGACGCCGTGCGGACTGTTCGGCACCGGGACGTAGCGGGTATAGGGCGAGTTCGCCTCCTTGCGTCCGTCGAGCACCGGCACGCCCTTGAGCATCTGTCCCTTGCCGGCGGCCACGGCCGCCTCGATCGCCTTGATGTCGAAGATCACCGCCCAGTCCTGCTCGTTGGCGGTCATCTGCGCCAGGGTCATGCCCATCTCGCTGTTGTAGCAGCTGGACACCGCGTAGAGCCCCTGGTAGTCCGCGTCGACGTTGTCGAGGTTGCCCGAGACGATCACCTGCCAGGCCACCTTCATCGACTCGCCGTCGACCGCGGTGAAGATGGTCACGTACTCGCCGACGTTCTCGAGGTCGCGCCCGTCGTTGATCAGCGGGGCCTCGTGCTCGCCGTTGCAGAAGACGTAGCCGGTCTTCGGGTACTTCTGCGGGCGCAGGCCGTGGATGTCGTGCGCGTTCGGGATCTCGATGATCTTGTCGACCTTCATGATGTCGCAGCGGATGCGCGCGACACGGGTGTTGGCCTTGTCGTTGATCCAGACATAGCGCCCGTCGTAGGTGCCGTCGGTGAACGACATGTGCGGGTGGTGGGCGTCGCCGTTGAGGTAGATGCCGCCCCGCGACTCGAGGTGCTTCTTCGTCTCCGGAAGCAAACCCTCGGTGAGGATCTTGCGGCTCTCGTTGGTCTGGCCCCAGCCGGTCGCGCTGCAGCGGTTGAACACCGGGATGCGCATCAGCTCGCGCATCGACGGCACGCCAAGAATGCGTACCTCGCCGGCCTGGCCACTGCTCCAGAAGCCGTAGTAGTCGTCGAGCTGGCCCGGCGCGACGCTGGCCGAGCCTTCCGCGGCACTGGCTTCCCGCGAGGCCAGCGCGCCGTACCCGGTCACGCCGCCGACTCCGGCGATGGCCGCGGCCCCGGCGGTCCCTTTCAACAAGTCGCGTCGCGTCAACGCGGTCTTGGATTCGTCACTCTTATCCATGTCGCCTGCTCCTTCGTTTCATGCCGGCCGGAAGTGGCCGGCTCTCCCTCTCGCATCCCGCCTGCGGGACTGCGATCCGGTTCGTTCACGGCGCTCCGCCCTGCTCGGACGGAGTGGCCGCATGGTGTGCCTGCGAGGCCGCTTGCCGTTTCTCGACGCCGGCCGCCATGCGCGCCGACAGCTCGGCCTTGCGCTCACGGCGCTGGCGCTTCTTGACCATCACCGGGCAGCGCCGGTCGTCGTGGTAGAGCTCCTGGCAATGCAGGCAGTAGAGGCACTCGTTGGGATTGATCTGCCCCTCCGGGTGGATCGACTGGACCATGCAGCCATTGGCGCAGATCTGGCAGCGCGTGCCGCAGTCGTTGTAGCGCTTGAGCCATTCGAACATGCGCAGCCGGCCCGGGATGGCCAGCGCGGCGCCCAGCGGGCATAGGTAACGGCAGTAGGCGCGCTCGACGAACAGTCCCACGGCCAGCGTGGCGACCGCGAACAGCACGAAGGGCCACTCGCGGACGAACTTGAGGATGATCGCGGTCTTGAACGGCTCGACCTCGGCGAGCTGCTCGGCCAGCGCGAGGGAGTGGAGCGAGACCCCGAAGAGCCCGAGGAAGACGATGTACTTCACGGTCCAGAGGCGCTCGTGCAGGCCCCACGGCACCGTCCACTGCGGGATGCGCAGGCGCCTGGCGAGGCGGTTGAGCAGTTCCTGCATCGCCCCGAACGGGCAGAGCCAGCCGCAGAAGACGCCGCGTCCCCAGAACAGCAGCGAGGCCGCGACGCCGCCCCAGAGGATGAAGATCAGCGGTTCCATCAGGAAGTAGTCCCAGGAGAAGCCGGTGACCAGCGCGTTGAACACCGTCATCACGTTGACCACCGACAGCTGGGCGTTGGCGTAGAGGCCGAGCCAGAACAGCGTGAAGAGCAGGAACCCCACGCGGACGCGCTCGGTGAGCACGGGACGTTTCGTGAGCCACTCCTGGAAGAAGAAGACCAGGGTCAGGAAACCCAGCGCGACCACCAGGATCGCGATGTCGACCTGCTTGCTACGCCAGATCTTCTGCCACAACAACGTTTCCGCAGACGCCGCCGGCGCCTCGTCCGCGGCCGGCGTCTCGTAGCGGACGAAACTCTCGGGAAGCTGGTAGCGCAGGTCGAAGGTCTGGAACGCCTTCGACGTCGGACCCACGTCGCGGCCGACCAGCAGTTCCAGTCGCCACGGCGCGGCGGGGTCGAAGGGCACCTCCTCGGGAATGCGGAACAGGTCCACGTCGGTGAACCCGGGTGCGCCCTCGGCGGCGATGCGCCGCAACCGCTTGTGGTGGTAGTCGTGAAAGCGGAAGACGTTGTCGCCCTGCTGCAGCTGGATGCGGTCGAAAATGCCGCCCCTGACGTAGCCGGACCCCTTGAAGGAGTAGCGTCCCAGGCCCGCGATCGCCACCGCGTGCTGGCCCGGGGCCAACGTCGCTTCGAGGTTGGCGAACTCGCGGTCGCCGAGGAGATTCCGCCCGATCCACGGCACCGATGCCAGCCCGGCGTAGAGGTCGATGAACACGTCGTCCGGGGGTCCGGGCTCGGGGCGTGCCGCGGCCTCGACGTGGCCCGAGCTCGCGAAGGCCCGGTTGACGTCGTCGACCGTCAGGCGCAGCGCGCGCACGGCGCCCATCTCGAGCAGCTCTTCCCAGTCGGCCGACGCGAAGGGTCGCGACGTGTCGAGCACCGCGCGCGGCCCGGCGTCCTTTGGCGCGGCCGGTTCGAGGCCGCCGAGCCGCAGCGCGCGGGCCACCTTGACCGAGGCACGCAGGACGGTGTCGTCGATCACCATGATCGTGACCGTCGCGCCGCTGACGATGTCGACCTGGTGCTGCTCCCGCTCGATGTCGCGCGCGTAGGCGGCGACGTCGAAGCCGACGTAGCCCTCGATGACCTTCCGGATGCGCGCCTCCGGGATGCCGATCAGCACGATCGGCTCGCTGTGCTCGACCAGCTCGACGGAACGGATCACCGCGTCGTCGTCGAGGCCCACGACCACGTGGATCGGCTTGCCGGAGTAGCCGATGGTGCCGACGTGGTCGGTGGTCAGGAACAGGTGTCCGAGCAACTCGTCGCCGCGCAAGGCCCTGGCAACCGGGAGGTCGCCCGGGACGGCTTCGATCCGGTCGGCTTCGGGATAGAGCGTCGCGGGCTCGGCCCCGGCGATGAAACGCGACAACTCGCTCGCGTCCACGGCGCGCGACGGCAACGCGAGGACGAGCCCCCCGAGGAGGCAGACCGTGCAGGCACGGAGAACGCGATTCAGCCGGGACGATTTCCCGTGGGACGACATACCTGTCCTGCTTCACGCCCCTCCGGGGCGGGTGACTTCACTGTCGCGGGCATGATCGAGTCTGGATCATGCCCGCGGGCGCGACAAGCCCGCCATGGGCTCGCTCCGTGCACTTCAACGCAGGTGGAGGGACGAATCCTTGATCGAGAACAAGGCCAGCGACCCCGGCGGACCGGGGCGCTGGGTGCGCGCGGGAGACCGCGGGTGCGGTACGCACCCACGGCGGCCCCGCGATTCAGCTCTCGACCTGGGTGACGTCGCGGACGGCACCGCGCGAGGCCGACGTGGTCAGCGCGGCGTAGGCGCGCAGCGCCGTGGTGATCCGGCGGGGGCGCTGCTCGGCAGGCTTCCAGGCCGCGGCGCCCCGGGCCTCCATCGCCTCTCGGCGGTGGGCCAGCTCCGCGTCGGAGATCGCCAGGTGGATGCGCCGGTTGGGGATGTCGATCTCGATGGTGTCACCCTCCTCGACCAGCGCGATGTTGCCGCCCTCGGCCGCCTCGGGCGAGGCGTGGCCGATCGACAGCCCCGACGTGCCGCCCGAGAAGCGCCCGTCGGTGAACAGCGCGCACGCCTTGCCGAGGCCCTTCGACTTCAGGTAGCTCGTCGGGTAGAGCATCTCCTGCATGCCCGGCCCGCCCTTGGGCCCCTCGTAGCGGATCAGGACGACATCGCCCTCCACGATCCGACCGCCGAGGATCGCCTCGACGGCCGCCTCCTGGCTCTCGCAGATGCGCGCGGGTCCGGAGAAGGTCAGGATCGACTCGTCGACGCCGGCCGTCTTGACGATGCACCCCTCCTCGGCGAGGTTGCCGAACAGCACCGCCAGTCCGCCGTCCTTGCTGTAGGCGTGGTCCACTTCGCGGATGCAACCGTTCTCGCGGTCGAGATCGAGTTCGGCGAAACGCTTGTCCTGGCTGAAGGCCTCGGTGGTGCGCACCCCGCCGGGCGCGGCCCGGTAGAGCGCACCCGGGCGGTCGCTGTCGGCGACGCGCACGTCCCAGGCGTCGAGCGCCGCGCCGAGCGTCTCGCTGTGGACCGTGGCGACGCTGCGGTCGAGCAGCCCGCCGCGGTCGAGCTCGCCGAGGATCGCCATGATGCCGCCGGCGCGGTGCACGTCCTCGATGTGGTACTGCTGCGTGCTCGGCGCGACCTTGCACAGGTTCGGGACCTTGCGCGAGAGACGGTCGATGTCGGCCATCGTGAAGTCGACGCCCCCCTCCTGGGCCGCGGCCAGCAGGTGGAGCACGGTGTTGGTCGAGCCGCCCATCGCGATGTCGAGGCTCATGGCGTTCTCGAACGCGGCGAACGTCGCGATGCCGCGCGGCAGCGCGCTGGCGTCGTCCTGCTCGTACCAGCGCCGGGCCAGCTCGACCACCCGGCGGCCCGCCTCGAGGAACAGCCCCCGGCGGTCGGCGTGGGTCGCCAGCAGCGTGCCGTTGCCCGGCAGCGACAGGCCGAGCGCCTCGGTCAGGCAGTTCATCGAGTTGGCCGTGAACATCCCGGAGCAGGAGCCGCAGGTCGGGCACGCGGAGCGTTCGAGCTTCATCACGTCCTCGTCCGAGACCTTGTCGTCGGCCGCGGCGATCATGCTGTCGATCAGGTCGACGTTGCGCTCGCCGGACTCAAGGTTCACTTTCCCCGCCTCCATCGGCCCGCCGGAGACGAACACCGCCGGGATGTTGAGACGCATCGCGGCCATCAGCATCCCCGGGGTGATCTTGTCGCAGTTGGAGATGCAGACCAGCGCGTCGGCGCAGTGCGCGTTGGCCATGTACTCGACGGCGTCGGCGATGACCTCGCGGGACGGCAGCGAATAGAGCATGCCGTCGTGGCCCATGGCGATGCCGTCGTCGACGGCGATGGTGTTGAACTCCTTGGCGACGCCCCCGGCGACCTCGATCTCGCGCGCGACCAGCTGGCCGAGGTCCTTGAGGTGGACGTGGCCCGGCACGAACTGGGTGAAGGAGTTCGCGATGGCGATGATCGGCTTGCCGAAGTCGCCGTCGCCCATGCCGGTGGCACGCCACAGCGAACGCGCGCCGGCCATGTTGCGGCCGTGGGTCGAGGTGCGGGAGCGGTAGGCGGGCATAGGTCTCTCCGGAAGGTCGGTGAACGGGTCAGAAGATGGATTCTACACCCCGGAACGGACCCGATTCCCGGGCCCGCGCCGGGGGTATAGCGATGCGGTCGACTGCGGGGCGGTTCAGGGTTCGATCAGGATCAGCTCGTAACCGAGCGCCCGGTAGTCCGCGATCCGCGCCGGGCCCGACTCCGCGACACCGACGTAATCGGGGAAATCGCCCGGCGTCTTGCCGTACCAGCCGGCATGGGTCCCGCAGACCTCGACGGTGATCTTCTCGTCGAGCAGCGAGCGTACACGCTCGTGGGTTCCACGCGCCGCCTCGGCCTCGCTGGCGAGCAGCGCGAACTGCTCACGGCCGTGGGAAACCACGGCGATCTCCAGCCCCGGGAAGCGGCCGCGCAGGCTGCGGGCGGCCTCCTGAATCTGCGGCAAGGCCTCCTCCAGCGCGGCGCGGTCGCCCGAGACGACCTCGAAAACCACGCCCGGCGGCGGCGTCTCACGCGCCAGCAACCGCCCGACCGGATCGTTCCCGGCCGGGGCCGCCAGCGACGCGGAAAGCAGGAGCAGGCCGAGGACGGTTCGCATCATGCCCTCTTCGACAGCGTTGCCGGGACGACGTTCTGCACGGGATCCCGGGCGCCGCGGGAACCGTTCATCGCGGGTCCGCCACATCTGCATGCCCGTCCGCGCGCACTCAGCGGAACTCGGGGTTCGGGTGGTCGAACCGGCAACCGGCGTCCCACTTCGCGCGCTGGTTGCCGTGCGCGGGGATGCCGCCGGCGTCGCGGAGCATCCGGGCGAGGTGCATCAGGTTCCAGGTCATGAACGTGGTGTTGCGGTTGGTGAAGTCGTTCTCGGGACCGCCCGAGCCCTCGTCGAGGTAGGAGGGCCCGGGGCCGACCTCGCCGAGCCAGGCTGCGTCGGCCTGCGGCGGGATCGTATAGCCGATGTGCTGCAGCGAATAGAGAACGTTCATGGCGCAGTGCTTCGCGCCGTCCTCGTTGCCGGTGACCAGGCAGCCCCCGACCCGCCCGTAGTAGACGTATTGCCCGGCCTCGTTGCTCTCGCCGGAGGTCGAGTAGAGCCGTTCGATCACCTGGGTGCAGACCGAGGATTTGTCCCCGAGCCAGATCGGCGTGGTCAGCACCAGGATGTCGGCCGCCTTGACCTTCCGGTAGAGTGCCGGCCAGTCGTCGTGCGCCCAGCCGTGCTCGGTCATGTCGGGATAGACCCCGTGAGCCAGATCGAGGTCGACCGGGCGGATCACCTCCACGCTCACGCCGTTCTTCTCCATGATCGCCGTGGCGATGTCGATCAGCCCCGAGGTGTGCGACAGCTCGGGTGAACGCTTCAGCGTGCAGTTCAGGAACAGCGCGCTGAGACCGGAGAAGTCGTCCGGGCTGGACTCGCACGTCTCGATCTGTTCGGGGGTGAGGGCCATGGTGATTGCCTCCTACCTGGATAAGCGGGTATCCGAACGCCCGTTCATTCTGGCCATTCGTATTCGGCGAAGACGTCGTCGACCTCGGTATTGAACAGATGGTTCGAGTAGTTGCTCAGTGTCTTGACCGCGATCGCGAGGATGACCGACAGCACGTGCCACTCTTCGTAACCGGCGTCGACGAAGGCGTCGATGTCCTCGCGCTCGGGATTGCCGCGCGTGCGCAGCATCACCCGGGTGAAATGGTCCAGCGCGGCAAGCTTCGGGTCGGCGATCAGTTCACCGTTGCGCAGCGCCCCGAGGGTGGCCTCGTCGAGCCCCGATTTCTTCGCGGCCAGCATGCTGTGGGCGCTCATGCAGTACTCGCAGTGGTTCTCGTGGCTGATCGCCAGGAAGACCGTCTCCTGTTCCGGCGGCGTGAAGCCGCCCTTGTCGCGGAACAGGTCGTAGCCGTGGAGGTAGGTGTCGAGCAGCCCCGGCAGGTTGGCCATGTTGGCGTACATGTTCGGGACGAACCCGACCTGGGCCTCGGCCTTGTCGAGGACTTCGGTGGCCTCCACGTCGGCCGCACTGCGACTGACCGCCCCGAGTCGGGTGAGCTTCTCTCTGGACATGGAGTCGATCTCCTTTTCCTGAAGGTTGCGTTGGGCGTTTCCGCCCGCGTTCCACCAGCGTAGCCAACTGCGCCCGTCCCCACAGGCGGACGAGAAAAGGGGCCCCGAAGGGCCCCGGTACCGACGCGACCACACCTGGGTGGCACGCCGATGCTGGATCACCGGTCAGCTGTGCGCCTCGAGGGCGGATTCCATCGAGTCGAACTCGCTGGCGATGTTCCCGATTCCGCCGGTCGTGGGCGTCGGCTGCG
>JAWVZO010000098.1:0-9101 GCA_033722135.1 Gammaproteobacteria bacterium
CCCGGGATGAGCTTCCGGGTCAGGCTGGTCCTCAAGGGCCAGGACTACCCCGTGGTGCCGGAGGTCGCCGTGCAGTGGGGCGGGGACGGGGCCTACATCTGGCGCATCGTCGACGGGCGGGCCGAGCGGATCGGCGTGCGGATCGTGCAGCGCCTGCAGGGGCGCGTGCTGGTCGACGCGCCGCTGGCTGCCGGCGACCGGGTGGTCAGCGAGGGGGTGCAGCGCATGCGCGAGGGCATGCAGGTCAGTTTCCTCGACGACGACCCGAACGCGATGGTGGGCCGCCCGTGAAGCCGGGGGACCGCGGGGCTCTCGCCGGGCTGCCGGCGTTGAGCGTCCGCCGGCCGGTCCTCGCCCTCGTCCTGAACCTGCTGATCGGGCTGGCCGGCATCGCCGCGTTCTACGCGGTCGAGGTGCGCGAGCTGCCCGACGTCGACCGGCCGATCGTCAGCGTGCGCGCGAACTACCCCGGCGCCTCGCCGGAGACCATGGACGCCGAGGTCACCAGCCTCGTCGAAGGGGCCGTGGCGCGGGTCTCGGGAATTCGCGCGATCCGTTCGTCGAGCGAGGAGAACAACTTCCGCATGCGCGCGGAATTCGCGCCGGACGTCGATCTCGACGACGCCGCGGCCGATGTCCGCGAGGCGGTCAGCCGCGTCCAGCGCCAGCTGCCCGACGGCGTCGAGCAGCTGACCGTGGTCAAGGCCGATGCCGATGCCAGGCCGACCCTGATCGTCGCGGCGGTCAGCGACGTCCTCGGCGAGGAGGAGCTGACTCGCGTGATCGAGCGCGACATCGTCCCCGAGTTGATCGCCATCGACGGCGTCGCGGACGTGCCGCTCTTCGGCGACCGCCAGCGGCTGCTGCGCGTCGTCGTCGACCCGTTGCGGATGACCAGTTACGGGCTCGCGGTGACCGACGTCGCCGCGGTGCTCCGTGAGGTCCCGTTCGACGTGCCGACCGGCAGCTTCCGCTCCGACGACCAGGAGCTCCTGGTACGCGCCGACGCCTCGGTGATCTCGCCGGCGCAGGTCGAGGCGGTGATCATCCGCGGCTCGACCCGGATCGGCGACGTGGCCCAGGTCTTCTACGGGCCCGAGGATGCGGACTCGTACGTGCGGCTCGACGGACGCCCGGTGATCGGCCTCGGCATCGTCCGCAAGGCGCACTCCAACGCCATCCGCATCTCTGACGCCGTCGACCGGGCGCTGGCGCGGCTCAACCGGCAGTACGACACCCTCGAATTGATCAAGACCTCGGACGACGCCACCTTCATCCGCGGCTCGGTCCGCGAGGTGGTGATCACGCTGTCGATCACGGTCGCGATCGTCGTCTGCACCATCGGCCTGTTCATGGGAACCCTGCGCACCACGCTGATCCCGAGCGTGTCGATCCCCGTGGCTCTGGTCGGCACGGTCGCCGCTATCTGGCTGCTCGGCTTCTCGATCAACATCCTAACGCTGCTCGCGCTGGTCCTAGCCTGCGGGCTGATCGTCGACGACGCGGTCGTGGTCATCGAGAACGTCCAGCGGCGCCGCGGGCAGGGACTCGGGCCGAGGGCGGCCGCCGTGCTCGGCACCCGGCAGGTCTTCTTCGCGGTGATCGCCACCACCGCGGTCCTGGTCTCGGTGTTCGTGCCGATCGCGTTCCTGCCGAGCGAGGCGGGCAGGCTGTTCCGCGAGTTCGGCTTCGTCCTTTCCGTCGCCGTGATGATTTCCTCGTTCGTGGCGCTGTCGCTGGTGCCGGCGCTGGCCGCGCGGATCCCGGACCCGAGAGGTCGCGACCATCCGGTACGCCGGCGCATCGAGCGGTTCGGCGCGTGGCTCGCGGACGGTTACGCGAAGGGGCTCGACGCCGTGCTAGCGTACCCATGGCTCACGCTGGTCGCCGCGGTCGGCATTGCCGGAGGCGCGGCGGCGACCTACCCGCTGCTCGACCAGGAGCTCCTTCCCGACGAGGACCGCGGCGTGCTCTACGTCGACGCGACCGGGCCGGACGGCGTGGGCCTGCCCTACAGCGAGCGCCAGGCGCAGCGCATCGAGGCGCTCCTCGCGCCGCTGGTCGACCGCGGCGAGATCGAGTCGCTCTACACCATCGTCGGTCGCTACGATCTCAACCGGGTCCGTGTCGTCGCGCCGCTGGTCCCGTGGGATCGGCGCACGCGCAGCCAGCACGAGATCATGGCCGAGCTGCGCGGTCCACTGGCCGACATCCCCGGGGCCCAGGTGCGGGTCTCGAGCCCGAACAGCCTCAGCCTGCGCGACGCCGGCGACGAGATCGAGATCGCGCTGCTCGGCAACGATTACGACGTCCTCTACGAGGAGACCAAGCGCTTCGCCAGGGCGATCGAGGACCGCCTCGAGAACGTCACCCGCCCGCGCATCTCCTACCAGCCGACGCAACCGCAGCTCTCGGTGCGCATCGACCGGCGTCGCGCGGCCGACCTCGGCATTCCGCTGGACGGCCTCGCCACCACGCTGCGCGCGATGATCGACGGCGAGGAGCTGGTCGACCTCAACGTCGCCGACCAGGCGGTGCCGATCCTGATCGAGGCGGCGACCGACGAGATCAACGACCCGGGCGACCTGGTCAACCTCCACGTCGCGACGACCAACGGCCACCTGGTGCCGCTGTCCAGCGTGGTCAGCCTCGAGGAGCGCGGCGTCGCAGCCGAGCTGGATCGCCACGCCCAGCGCAGGGCGATCGAGATCGACAGTGAACTGGGCGAAGGGTACCCGCTGCAGTCGGCCATCGACGACGTGCGCGGCCTCGCCGACGAACTCCTGCCGCCGCAGGTCAGCATGATCCTGCTCGGCGAGGCCGAGGCGCTCGCCGAGACCTCGCGCGAGGTGATGCTCACCTACGCCATCGCGTTCGCGGTGGTCTTCCTGGTCCTGTGTGCCCAGTTCGAGGGGCTGATGAGCGCGCTGGTGATCACGCTCATCGTGCCTTTCGGCATCGCCGCCGCGCTGCTCTCGCTCTACCTGACGGACACCTCGCTCAACATCTACTCGCAGATCGGCCTGATCATGCTGATCGGCCTGATGGCCAAGAACGGGATCCTGCTCGTCGAGTTCGCCGACCAGCTTCGCGATGAGGGCGCCGGGATCCGCGAGGCGATCACCACCAGCGCACGCGTCCGCCTGCGTCCCGTGGTCATGACCATGCTCTCGACGGTGCTCGGCAGCCTGCCGCTGATCCTCGGCAGCGGACCTGGCGCCGAGGCGCGGAGCGCGATCGGCTGGGTGGTGTTCGGCGGCCTCGGCCTCGCCGCGCTGTTCACGCTCTTCCTCACGCCGGTCTTCTACCTCGGCCTGGCCCGGTTCGCGAGCGCGCGCGCCGCGGAAGGCGAACGGCTAGCCAGGGAGGTCGAGCACGCCGAGGAGCTGCCCGACCGGCCGATGGCCTGAGCAGGCGGCTTGCGCGCAGACCGGCACGAGACGGATCCCGGGGCAACGCGCCGCCCCGTTACGCCGCGTACACCGTCGTCGTGGACCTGCTGACCCAGGGGCTCGCGGGCGCGCTGCTGGCCCGGGCCGCGGCCCATCCCGCGGAACGTCGGCCGGCCGTGCTGGCGGGCGGCGCCGCCGGCCTGCTCGCCGATGCCGACGCGCTGATCCGCAGCGCCTCGGACCCGCTGCTGGTGCTCGAGTACCACCGCCACTTCACCCACGCCCTGGCGTTCGTCCCGATCGGCGCGCTGATCGCAGCGCTGCTGCTCTGGCCCCTGATGCGCCGCCGTCTCCCCGCCAGGCGTCTCTACCTGTTCACGCTGCTCGGCTACGCGACGAGCGGCCTGCTCGATGCCTGCACGAGCTACGGTACGCAGCTCTACTGGCCCTTCTCCGACGAACGGGTGGCCTGGAGCGTCATCTCCATCGTCGATCCGCTGTTCAGCCTCGGCCTGCTCGCCGCGCTGGTCGTCGCCTGGCGCCAGCGCCTCGCCCGGCCCGCGTGGCTCGGCCTGCTGTTCGGCGCTGCCTACCTGGCGCTCGGCGCGGCACAGCACCAGCGCGCGGAGACCGTCGCGCGCTCGCTCGCGGAGTCGCGCGGGGACCAAGTCGAGCGGCTGGTCGTGAAACCGACGCTCGGCAACCTGGTGCTCTGGCGCAGCGTCTACGAGGCGAACGGGCGCTTCCACGTCGACGCGGTCCGGGTCGGCCCGTTCTCCGACACCGAGATCCACCGGGGGGGTGTGCTGCCACGCGTCACGCCTCGCGACGTCGCGGCAGCGGCCCCGCAGGGATCGCGCCTGCATCGCGATATCGAACGCTTCCGTCGCTTCTCCGACGGCTTCGTCGTCCGCGCCCCCGACCGACCGGACGTGCTCGGCGACATCCGTTACGCGAACCTGCCCGACTCGACACGGCCGCTGTGGGGCATCGAGTTGCCCGGATCGCCGTCCGGGACGGTGCGCTTCCGGGTGTTCCGCGACGCCTCGGCGGCGACCCGCGAGCGCTTCGTGGAGATGCTGCTGCCCAGCGGTTGAGAGTGCCGGGTTTCGCCGCCGCCAGCCCTACGCGACGGGCCGTTCTATAGTTGCGGGGTAGGGGATGCCGACGAGGGCGACCGTTGCGCCAGTACATCCGTCATCCGGCAAGGATCCCGATCGACTACGTCGTCGACGCGGAGGGTGTCCGGGATCGGGAGCCACTCGCGGACATCGGCCGGGGCGGTCTCTGCTTCCTGTCGCGCGAGGCCCTGCCGGCCGGGGCCTGCCTGCACATCTCGATTCCGGTCGGGGAACCGGCGTTCGAGGCCGAGGGTGTCGTCCGCTGGTGCCGCGCCGCCGGCGGACGTTACGAGGTCGGGGTGGCGTTCGGAGAGGGCGACGAGGCCTACCGGCTGCGCATGGTCGAACAGGTCTGCCACATCGAGGCGTACCGTGAGCGGGTGCGCACCGAGGAGGGGCGGGTGCTGACCTGCGAGGAGGCGGCGAGCGAGTGGATCGGGAAGAATGCCGCCGCGTTTCCCGACTGAGGCGCGACGGACCGGTCTCCGCGGGAATGTACGGCGTGCCGCGCTTGCGCCAGCTCAGCTACGCGGTCCACGTGAAGGCGGATAATGGCATCCCATGCGCTTCCCGCCACGTGGCCGAGGAACCCGAGCGATGACCCCGACCGAAGATCACGCACGCCTGACTTCGCCCTGCGTGCGCGTCTGCGCGCTCGACGAGCGCAACGTCTGCATCGGTTGCCGACGCACGCTCGACGAGATCGTGCACTGGGAAGCGATGGGGGACGCCGCGCGCCGACGCGTTCTCGTACGGATCGCCGACGAGACCCGGGACGTGAAGGGTTCTTACCGGTCGGCCTGAAGAGACGGCATCGACCGCGCTCACTCCGTGGGACGGGGCCGGGAGAGCACGCGGCACTGGGCGAACTGCCGGTGGCCCGCGGGCGAGCCGTGGAACCCGTAACCGCTCTGCTTGGCGCCGACCCACGGTGCGTCACCGGGCGGGAAGCAGCTCTTGTTGACCCCGACCATGCCCGCGTCGAGCCGCCGCGCGACTTCGTAGGCACGCGTCTCGTCGCTGCCGAAAACGGTGGCGCCTAGCCCGTAGATCCCGGCATTGGCGCGTTCGACCGCGTCGTCGAGATCGTCGAAGCGGGCGATGCAGGCGACCGGCCCGAAGGTCTCCTCCTGCATGATCGCCATGGCGTCGGTGACGTCGGCGAGGACGGTGGGCCGGACGAACGCCGGCGGGTGCTCGGTGTCGCCGCAGAGCACCCGCGCGCCCTTCTCCACGGCGTCCCGGATCTGGGCGATCACGTGATCCCGCTGGCGGTCGTTGATCATCGGGCCGAGCTCGGCCCGGTCGTCGTCCCAGGCACCGATCTCCAGTTTCGAGCTGAGTTCGGCGACCTTGGCCTCGAAGGCGTCGGCCACGGCCTCGTGGACGTAGATGCGCTCGATGGATACGCACATCTGCCCTGAGTTCTCGAAGCTGTTCTCGACCGCTACCGAGGCGGCCGCGTCGACGTCGGCGTCGTCGAGCACCAGCATCGGGTCCTTGCCGCCGAGTTCCAGCACCAGCCGCTTGAGGCTGCCCGCTGCGGAACCCATGATGTGGACGCCCGCCGCCCGGGAACCGGTGAAGGCGATCAGCTGGACGTCGGCCTCGACCAGCGCCTTGCCCTGGGCGTCGCCACCGTGGATCACGCGGAGGACGCCTTCGGGCAGCACCTCACCGAGCACGTCGGCGTACGCCTGCCCGATCAGCGGGGTCTCCTCGGAGGGCTTCAGCACCACGCCGTTGCCTGCGACCAGCGCGGGCACGACCATCCACTGCGGCATCGACATCGGGTAGTTCCACGGGGTGATCACGCCGCAGACGCCGTAAGGGTCGTAGTGGACGACCGTCTCGAGGCCGTCCGCCTCGGTCTTCTGCGGCTGCAGCGCGGCGGCGACGGCGTGGGCCTTGCCCGGCAGGGTCTTGCCGCAGAACGTCACCTCGCCGATCCCGTACTTGAGCGGCTTACCCATCTCGCGGCTGAGCAGGGTGCCGAGCTCCTCGGCGCGCTCGACCAGCCGCTCGCCGGCCGCGGCGAGGATTCCGGCCCGTTCGTCGACGGGGATCCCGGCCCAGGCACGTCCCGCGCGATGCGTTTCGGCCACGATCGACGGGATGGCGTCGACCGGGGTGATCCCGACCTCGCCGACGACGCGGCCGCTCGATGGATCGATCGATTTGAGCATCTCGGTCATGGCTCCCTCCGGGTCGTTGCGGATGGACGGGCGCGGGAGGTCACTCCCTGGCCTTGAGGTAGGTGTCCTTGGTCGCGATCAGGTCGTCACGGAACGTGAACAGGTCACAGCCGTACAGCTCGACGAGCCGGCCCCCGGGGTCGGTGCCGGTGAACAGCCACTCCGAGAAGCCGCGATCGCCATGGGCCACGTGGCTGGCGCGCAGCCACGTCGCATCGGGGAAATGGGTCCAGACCTCGATGAAACGGCGGCGTACGGCCTCGGCGCCCTCGATCCGGGTTCCCCATGCCTCCGGTCCGCCGCCGGGCAGGAAGACGCAGTCCCGGGTCATCATCGCCATGATCCGGTCGATGTCGTGGGCGTTCCACGCCTCGGCGTAATCGGCGAGGAAAGCGACGCGTGATTCGTTCACGTGGCCTCCGGGCAGGGCCGGTGTCCGGGGTGGCTGGAAACCGGTGGCCGGGCCGTTGCCTGGCGCGGGCCCGTGCGGGAGGTCACGTCCTGAGGGCCGGTGGACATCCTCCGATCACCCGGCGGGTTCGAGGCGGACGAGCTTGCCGTCCGGTTCGTCGGTCAGCAGGTACAGGTAGCCGTCCGGACCGGTCTCGACGTCACGAATGCGTCCGAGCCGGTCCTCCAGAAGACGCGTCTCCTCGACGACCTTCCCGCCATCCAGTTCGAGGCGCACCAGCAGTTCGAATTTCAGCGAACCGACGAACAGGTCGCCCTGCCAGTCGGGGAACTTGTCACCGGTGTAGAAGGCCATGCCGGACGGCGCGATCGATGGCACCCAGTAGTGGAGCGGCTGTTCCATGCCCTCCCGGTGCGTGTCGCCGATCTCGAACCCGGTGACGTACTCCTTGCCGTAGGTGATGACCGGCCAGCCGTAGTTGCGGCCCGGGCGGACGATGTTGATCTCGTCGCCGCCCTGCGGACCGTGCTCGTGGGTCCACAGTTCCCCGGTCCGGGGATGCAGGGCGGCACCCTGGATGTTGCGGTGCCCGTAGCTGAAGATCTCCGGCCTGGCGCCGGGGCGATCGACGAAGGGATTGTCCCGCGGCACGTGACCGTCCGGCGTGATCCGGATCACCGAGCCGGCGTGATCGCCGAGATCCTGGGCGCGGTCGCGCTCGCCGCGGTCGCCGAGCGTGATGAACAGGTGCCCCTCGCCGTCGAACACCAGGCGCGAGCCGAAATGGCGGCCGGTGCCGCTGCGGGGCAGCAGGTCGAACAGCTTCTGTGGGGCGACCAGGCGATGGTCGTCGAGGCGCGCCCTTCCGACCGAGGTGCCGACGCCGTCGGCGTCACGCTGCGCGAACGAGAGGTAGACGAGGCGGTTCGCCTCGAAATCGGGATGCAGCGCCACGTCCAGCAAGCCGCCCTGGCCGTGCTGTGCGATCGGTGGCAGGCCCGATATCGGCCGGGGATCGAGCCGGCCGTCGGCGTAGAGCCTCAGCCGCCCGGGGCGCTCGGTGATCAGGATGCGCCCGTCGGGCAGGAACGCCATCCCCCACGGGTGTTCCAGGCCCTCGGCGAGGGTGACGATCCGGAAGCGTTCCGCGGTCGGGTCGGCGACACCCTGGCTCTCGCAGGCGATGCTGCTGGCAGCCAGTAGCAGGAGGGAGCACAGCGTCTTGTGGCGGGTCGTCACGTGGACTCCTCTCGGGTCGGGTGGCCAGCTCGACGCCGATGTCCAAATCCCGTATCGGACGACCGGGGCGGACGTGGCACACCCCTCGGCCATTGGCTGGAAGGGCGGGCGGAGGAGAGCGGGCCCTGTTCGATGGATCGTTCGTCCATCCAAGCCTAGATCACCCGCGAGCGTCTTGCCGTTCCGGGCTTGCGCCCGCGGCCCGCCGTCCATGCGGTGATCACACGCGCTGTTAGGGGGTTACAGACCGCGGCCGACTAAGCATCACGATTGGCTTTACCGAGGCGCGGGTTTCACGACGCGCGGAGGTCGGTGGCGGTCGACTGTGGCCATGCCATGCGCGTAAGGATTCTTCCTTACGGCGGGTCTAGTTGGGTGAGCGCATTACGTGCATCACCTTTCACGACAAGTCTAGGAGGACGCCATGAAAAAGTTGCTTGCCATAGCTGTCATCGGACTCAGTATGAGCGGTTTCGCCTACGCCGACCGCGCCAGCGATGTTTCCTGGGTGCAGCCCACGCAGGGTCAGCCCTATGACGGGACTCTCCTCGGCCGCGCCGGCTACCCGCAGCCGACGCCCACGACCGGCGGAATCGGGAACATCGCCAGCGAGTTCGACTCGATGGAATCCGCCCTCGAGGCGAACAGCTGACCGGTGACCCAGCATCGGCGTGCCACCCAGGTGTGGTCGCGCCGGTACCGGGGCCCTTCGGGGCCCCTTTTCTCGTCCGCCTGTGGGGAC
>JAWVZO010000099.1:0-9072 GCA_033722135.1 Gammaproteobacteria bacterium
CCACGGCCGCCTGGACCAGGCCCAGCGCGACGCGATGGGCATCCGCGAGGGACTGGTGCGGGTCTCGGTCGGCCTGGAGGAGATGGACGACTTGAAGGCCGACCTGGCCCGCGGCCTGGCCCGGGTCTGACCACGGGGCGGGCCCGCGCCGCGTGTTATAGTCGCGGCACGAGGGGAGCCGGTCCGGCCTGTTGAAGAAGAAGAAACCAGATCGCGCCTTGCGTCGCCGCCTGGTGCCGATGGCGGGTGGGGTCGCGATCACCCTGCTGGTGGTCATGCTCCACCAGGCCGACGGCGGCCTGGCCCGGGCGGTGCGCGACCGCCTCGACTGGCTGGTCTACGACCTGCGCTTCAACCAGACCCTGCCCGACGACCCCGAGCCCCACCGCGACATCGTCATCGTCGACATCGACGAGGCCTCGCTCGCCGAGGTCGGCCACTGGCCGTGGCCGCGCAGCACGCTGGCCCGGCTGGTCGACCGCCTGGCCGAGGCCGGGGTGGTCGTGGTCGGCTTCGACGTGGTCTTCGCCGAGGACGAGGAGAACCCGATCCGGCAGGTGCTGCGCGAGGCGACCCCGCTGCTCGGTGACGAGGCGGGACAGCTCGGTAACCTGCTGGCGCCGATCGACGAGGAACTCGACGGCGATCTCAATTTCGCGCGCAGCATCCGCGCCGCGCGCGAGGTGGGCATCGACGTGGTGCTCGGTTACGCGCTGACCCAGAGGCCGGACACCGCCGGGCAGCTCGGCGCCCCGCTCGACCTGGTGGGCGACCCGGCACCGGACGAGGTCGGCCTGGAGCAGATGCCGGGCTACACCGCCAACCTCCCCGTGCTGCAGCGCGCCGCGGAGCGCGCCGGCTTCTTCGTCTCGACCCCGGATGCCGACGGGGTCAACCGCAGCTACCCGCTGATCCTCGGCCACGACGGGGAGATCTACCCGTCGCTCGCGCTGGAGACCGCGCGGCGCTTCCTGTTCGTCGAGCAGATCGCGCTGTTGACCACCCCGATCCGCGAGGTCGAGACCCTCGAGGCGGTGAGCCTCGACGGCGTCCGGCTGCCGACCGACGGCGACGGCCGGGTCATGATTCCCTACCCCGGGCCGCCGCGGACCTTCGACTATGTCTCCGCGGCCGACGTGCTCGAGGGGTCCGCGGCCGACGCCCTTGCCGGGCGCATCGCGCTGATCGGCACCTGCGCCGTCGGCCTGGTCGACATCCGCTCGACGCCGGTCAGCAGCGTCTACCCGGGCGTGGAGGTGCACGCGAGCGTGCTCGCCGGGATCATCGACAACCGCTTCCCGCACAGGCCGCCGTGGGCCGACGGGGTCGACATCGTGCTGACCTTCGCCCTCGGCGTGATGCTGTCTCTGGTGTTGCCGTTCAGCGGCGCGCTGCTCTACGTGCTCGCATCCGGCGTCGCCGCCGCGATCGCCCTGTGGGTCAATCTCTGGCTCTGGATCGACCAGTCGTTCGTCACGTCCCTGGTCGGGCCCCTCGCCGCGATCGTCGCGGTGACCAGCTTCAACCTCGTCTACGGCTTCTTCACCGAGACGCTGGCCAAGCGCGAGCTCAAGTCGATGTTCGGCCAGTACGTGCCGCCGCAGCTGGTCGACGAGATGAGCCGCAACCCGAAGGGGATCACCGACGCCGGCGAGCGGCGCGAGATGACCGTTCTGTTCTGCGACATCCGCGGCTTCACGACCATCTCGGAACAGCTGACGGCGACCGAGCTGAAGGATCTGCTCAACCGCTTCTTCACGCCGATGACCGAGATCATCTTTCATCACCGCGGCACCATCGACAAGTACGTCGGCGACATGATCATGGCGTTCTGGGGCGCGCCGCTCGACGATCCGGACCACGCGCGCAACGCCATCGAGACCGCGTTGACGATGCTGGACAAGTCGCGCGAGCTGCGCGGGGAGTTCGCGCGCCTCGGCTACCCGGAGGTGAACATCGGCATCGGCCTCAACACCGGGCCGATGAACGTCGGCAACATGGGCTCGAAGTTCCGCCGCTCCTACACCGTGCTCGGCGACGCGGTGAACCTCGGCTCGCGGCTCGAGGGGCTGACCAAGTTCTACGGCGTGCAGCTGATCGTCGGCGAGGAGACCCACGCCGGCCAGGAGGCGTACCTGTTCCGCCAGCTCGACCGTGTGCGGGTCAAGGGCAAGAAGGAGCCGACCCGGATCTACACGCCGGTCTGCCGGCTGGACGAGGCGACCGCCGAGACCCGCGCCGAGCTCGCGGTCTACGAGAAGGCGCGGCGTGCCTACATCGAGAGGCGCTGGGACGACGCCGAGGCCGGGTTCCGCGAACTCAAGGCCGGGGGGGAAGACCTCGTGGTCTACGATCTCTACCTCGAACGCATCGCCCACCTGCGCGACGCACCGCCCGGTCCGGACTGGGACGGAGTGTTCGTGCATAACTCGAAGTAGCGGCCCGGCATGCCGGGCCCGCGTCTTCTGCGCGCGCTGCGCAATCCGAATTTCCGCCGTTTCTTCGCCGGCCAGCTCGCCTCGCTGAGCGGCACGTGGATGCAGCAGACCGCCCAGGCCTGGCTGGTCTACCGCCTGACCGGGTCGAGCCTCTGGCTCGGGCTCGTCGCGTTCGCCGGGCTGGCGCCGATCCTGCTGTTCGGCCTCCCCGCCGGGCACCTGGCCGATCGCGTGTCGCGCCACCGCATGCTGCTGGTGATGCACACCCTCGCATTGCTGCAGGCGCTGGCGCTGGCCGCGCTGACGCTGTCGGGAAAGGTCACCGTCCCGCTGGTGATGCTGCTCGCCGCGCTGCTCGGTACCGTTCAGGCATTCGAGATGCCGGCGCGCCAGGCGTTCCTGGCGGAGCTGGTGCCGCGCGAGCAGCTCCCCAACGCCATTGCGCTCAACTCGGCGCTGTTCAATGCGGCCCGTTTCGTCGGCCCGGCGCTCGCCGGCCTGATCATCGCCGCGGCCGGCGAGGGCTGGGCGTTCGCCGTCAACGCCGCGAGTTTCGCGGCGATCCTCGTCGCCCTGCTGGCGATGGACGAAACGGTGCGCACGCCGCGCCTGCGCGAGCACCATCCCGGCGAAGGGCTCTGGTCGGGGATCGCGCTGGTGCACGGCGACGCGTGGCTGCGCGGCGTGATGGCGATGATCATGACGGTCAGCCTCGTCGGCCTGCCGTTCTCGCTGCTGATGCCGGTGGTCGCGCGCGAGATCTACGGCGGTGGGGCGGACCTGCTCGGCACGCTGCTCGCCGCCAACGGCGTGGGGGCGTTCTGTGCGGCGCTGTGGCTGGCCGCGCGGGCCGGCGTCTCGGGCCAGCGCCGCGCGATCCGCGCCGCGGCCTTCGCCGCCGGCACCGGCCTGCTGCTGTTCTCCGCGATGCCGCCCCTCGCGCTGGCGCTGCCGCTGCTCGCCGCGATCGGCTTCGCGTTCACGACGCTGATCGCCTCGTGCAACACCGCGTTGCAGTTGCGCGTTCCGGACCGCCTGAGGGGCCGGGTCATGGCGCTGTTCAGCGTGCTGTTCGTCGGCCTGTTCCCGGTCGGCAACCTGCTCGCCGGCGCGCTCGGCGAGGGGTTCGGCCCACGGGCCGTGATCGGCCTGTTCGGTGCCGCCTGCCTGGCCGCGGCGACGGTCTACGCGCTGGTCGGCCGTTCGGCCGCGGACTGACCTTCCGCAACCCTGCGCACGCGCGTGCGGATACGCCCGTCGGGCCGCAGCGCGAGCGTGCGCCAGCCCGGCATGGCCGGGTCGACCTCAACCCTCTCGGTGCGCGGCACGAACTGCACGCAGGTCGAGGGCGTCGCGAAGTGGCGCACGCCACGCCGCCGCCGCTCGAAGGCCTGGTGGATGTGGCCGAACAGCACGCCCCGGACGGGGTCTTGCCGATCGAGGCAGGCGAGCAGTTCCGGCCCGTTCTCGAGTGCGATGGCATCGAGCCACGCGCTGCCGATCGGCAGCGGCGGGTGGTGGAGGACGACCAGGGCGTGGCGCTCCGACGCCCGTTCGAGCCGACCCTCGAGCCAGGCGAGCTGGCGGGCCTCGAGCCGCCCCGCCGACTGCCCGGGGACGCTGGAGTCGAGCAGCAGGATCCGCCACTCGCCGAGCGCCAGTTCCGCGCAGCGGTCCGGCCCGCTCTCCGGGAACGCGGCGGCCAGGCGACGCGGATGGTCGTGGTTGCCCGGGATGGCGCGGGTGGGCAGGTCCGTGTCCAGCGCGTGCAGGTGGGCGCGCAGCCGGGCGTAGGCCGCGGCCTCGCCGTGCTCCGCGAGGTCCCCGGTCAGCAGCAGCAGATCGGCGGCCGCGAGGTCGCGACGCGCGGCGGCGAGCACGGCGCGGAAGGTCGCATCCGTGTCCATGCCGCGCAACCGCTCCGCGGAATCGCCGAGGAGGTGCAGGTCGGTGAACTGGACCAGGCGCAGCGTTCCGGCCGGGTCGCGGGCGATGCTGGCGGCAGCCATCCGATCACTCTATCGTGACGGGCCGTGGGCGGGAAGGCGGCCCGCCGCGCTCACCGTACCGGAGGCGGGTCGTTGTCTCCGTCGTCTCCGGCCTCGGGGGCGCGCGGATCGAGCTCTCCGAGGTTCGGCGTGGTCGTCGCCAGCGGCATGACCACGAACGCCTCCTTGTCGGCGTCTTCAGTGGACGCGCCGCGGCGCAGGCGCCACAACGCGAGGGATGCGGTGAGGAGCGCGACCATGCCGGTAAAGGCGAACAGGCCCCCCGGGCCGGCCAGTTGCATGCCCAGCGAGGCCCCGACTGGGCCGAAGATCGCCCCCGTGCCGTAGGCGAGCATCAGCCCACCGCTGGCCTGGACCATGTGCTCCTTGTCGATGTGGTCGTTGGCGTGGGCGACGCAGAGCGGGTAGATGGCGGCGATGGTGCCACCGCAGGCGGCCGCGGCGACCAGCAGCATCACGGGATCCGGAAGCCACAGGAAGCGGCTCTCCTCGCCATTGGCGCCGAGCGTCGGGATGCTGTAGTAGTCGGTCAGCGGCCACAGCACCAGGCTAGCGGCGCAGACGCCGAGGGCCGTGCCGGCGATGACGATGCGGCGATCGAGGCGGTCGGAGAGGCGGCCGAGCGGGAGTTGCAGCAGCAGGCCGCTGAAGATCAACACGCCCATGAACAGCGCGATGCCGTCGAGGTCGAGCCCGAGGGCGCCGGCGTAGATCGGGCCGACGCCGAACAGCGATCCGCCGAGCGTGCCGGCGAGGGCGCAGCCGAGCACGGCCAGCGGCGAGCGACGGTAGAGGTCGCGGAAACCGAAACGGGAGGACTCGACCGGGGCCGGGTGGCTGGCGCGGGTGACCGCGACCGGGACCAGCGCGAGGGTACCGAGGATCGCGCCGAGCATGAAGAGGCGGTTGTCGCCGATCTCGCCCAGCGTGAGCAGGAGCTGCCCCCCGCCCATCGCCGAGTAGCTCAGGCCCATGTACAGCGCCATCACCGTTCCGCGGGTGCGGGCGTCGGCCGTGGCGTTGAGCCAGCTCTCGATGGCCATGTAGAGCCCGGCCATGTTGAAGCCCATCACCGCACGAAGGAAGAGCCAGACGCCCGGTTCGATCACCAGGGGAAAGGTGAGGATGCAGACGGTATTGATCGCGCAGAAGGCGGCGAAGGCGCGGATGTGGCCGACGCGGTTGATCAGCGGTCCGCAACGCCGCGTACCCGCGATCACTCCGACGTAGAAGGCCGACATCATCAGGCCTGCGACGGTCACGGGGAAGCCTTCGTGCACCGCGCGCAGGCCGGTCAGACTGCCCTGCAGTCCACCCGAGAGCATCAGCAGGACCACCGCTAGCAGCAGGGCGGCGATGGAGGGCAGCACTTGGCGCATGTCGTGTACGTCCTGGGCCGGCCGGTGCCGGTGGCGCTCGTTCAAGGGGAGCGCATGATAGGGCCTCCGGCCCCGTGACTGCTACGATATTCGCTCACCCACCGACAGCGACCCGACCGAGGATGCCATGACCGGCAAGAACCTGCAGATGAACGATGCGCTCGAGACCTACCTCCGCGACGTCTCGCTGCGCGAGACCGGCCTGTTGCGCCGCCTGCGCGAGGAGACGGAGGAGATGCCCGAGGCGAGCATGCAGGTGGCCCCCGAGCAGGGACAGTTCCTGAACCTGCTGGTGGGGCTCCTCGGCGCCCGGCGCATCGTGGAGATCGGCACGTTCACCGGCTACAGCGCGCTATGGATGGCCGGGGCGCTGCCCGAGGACGGCCGCCTGGTGACCTGCGACGTCAGCGAGGAGTGGACCGCGGTGGCACAGCGTTACTGGGAGGAGGCGGGGCTCGCGGAGCGCATCGACCTGCGGCTCGCGCCGGCGCTCGAGACCCTCGAGACGCTGCTCGAGGAGGAGCGCGGGCACTACGATCTCGCGTTCATCGACGCCGACAAGGAGGGTTACGACGCCTACTACGAGGCGTGTCTGAAGCTGCTGCACTCCGGCGGGCTGATCGTCGTCGACAACACCCTGTGGTCCGGCCGCGTGATCGACCCCGAAGCCGACGACGACGCGGACACCGTCGCCATCCGCGAGTTCAACGACAAACTCCATGCCGACGAGCGGATCGACCTCTGCCTCCTGCCGCTCGCCGACGGGGTCACGCTGGCACGCAAGCGCTGATCCGGAAGTCCACCCGTTACCGCGAGGTCCATCGATGAGCTACGACCCGAACAACATCTTCGCCCGCATCCTGCGCGGCGAGCTGCCCTGCGACAAGGTCTACGAGGACGAGCACGCGCTCGCCTTCCACGACATCGCGCCGCAGGCCCCGCTCCACGTGCTGGTGATCCCCAAGGGCGAGTACGTCTCGCAGGACGATTTCGCACGGGACGCTCCGGACGCGCTGATCGCCGGGTTCTGGCGCGCGGTGGGCACCGTGGCCCGCGATCTCGGGGTCGTCGACGCGGGCTACCGGCTGCTCGCCAACACAGGACCCGACGCCCACCAGGAGGTGCCACACTTCCACGTGCACATCTTCGCCGGTCGTGACCTGGGCCGGATGATCAAGCGTTTCGACGACTGATGCGCATCCTGCACACCATGCTGCGCACGGGCGACCTCGACCGCTCGATCCGCTTCTACACCGAGGTGCTCGGCATGGAGCTGCGGCGCCGCCAGGATTACCCCGACGGCGCGTTCACGCTCGCCTTCCTCGGCTTCGCCGACGACCCGGACGGCCCGGTGATCGAGCTGACCTACAACTGGGGCACCGACCGCTACGATCTCGGCGACGGCTACGGCCACGTCGCCATCGAGGTCGACGACGTCCACCGCGCCTGCGAGACGATTCGCGAACGGGGTGGCACGATCCTGCGCGAAGCCGGACCGATGAATGCCGGCACCACGATCATCGCCTTCGTCGAGGATCCGGACGGCTACCCGATCGAGCTGATCGGCGCGCGGGGGTCCTGACCGGCCGCTCGCACGGCCTCCCGCCGGGATGACCACCGAGGCCGCCTATTTCGTGATCGGCGCCGGGATCCTCGTCGCCGGCGCGGTCTGGGCGGTCTGCCTGCAGCTGCTGCAGCGCCAGCGCGGCTGGCCAAGGGTCGAGCGGGGGAGCTGGCGGCTGCCCGACGTCGACCCGGCGCGGGCGCTGGCCCGTTCACTCTACCTGGTCGTCGGGGCCACCCGCGTCCGGCGCCGCGGCGAGCGGGGCCTGCTCCTCGCGCTCGGCGGCTGCAGCGCGCGACTCGAGTTCGCTCCCGGCGATGGGGGCACCGAGCTGACCGCCGAGCTCGACTGGACCCGAGGGGCGCGGATGTTCCTGTTCATGATGGGACTCCTGGTGCTGGTCGTGCAGCCGGCGGTGATCCTCGGCATCGGCGGCACGCTGTGGCACTGGTTCGCCAGCGACCCGACCGCGGAGGGGCGGCGGACCGCGCTGCAGGTGCTGCAGGTGGTGCACGTGCTGTGGCCCCCGTTCCTGGTGCACTTCCTCCACCGGCACCTGCGTCGCCAGGCCCGCCAGGTCATCGACCAGCTGGTCGGAGACCTGGCCGTGCCGGACGGCGCGGGCGTCTCGCGCGCCCAGTGAGCGGACGGGATCAGAGCGCCTTCAGGCGTTCCAGGTAGGCGGCCTCGTCGGGCGGCTGGTCGTTGCGCTGGCCGAGCCAGAGCGCCTCGGCGAGGCACTCGATCATCGCGTGCTCGGCGGCGTGGCGGTCGCCCTTCCGGCGCGTCAGCCGCCGGTGGATCTCGCGGATCCCCGGCGGCCGGTCGGTCGCGAGCTGCTCGTGCAGCGCCAGGTGGAGGCCCATGTGCAGGAACGGGTTGGTCTCGCCGCGCAGCGCGGTCCACTCCTGCTGCATCGTCTCCTCGGGATCGTCGAACAGCGCGTGGTACTCGGGGTGGCTGGCGATGACGTCGGCGATCATCACCTCGAGCGGCTCCATCGGGCGGTTCTCGCGGTGCTTGTGCCAGGCGGTGATCCAGGCGTTGCGCAGTTCGTCTCGGTTGTCGCTGAACATCAGGCGGACTCGTTTTTCTCCGGCCACGCGCAGAGGTCGGCGACCGGGCAGGTGGGACAGGCGGGCCGGCGCGCCGTGCAGCAGTAGCGGCCGTGCAGGATCAGAAGGTGGTGCGCGTCGCGGAGGTAGCGCTCCGGGGTGATGGCGAGCAGGCCGTCCTCGACCTGGCGAGGGGTCTTGCCCGGTGCCAGGCCGGTGCGATTGGCGACGCGGAAGATGTGGGTGTCGACGGCCATGGTCGGCTCGCCGAATGCGGTGTTGAGCACCACGTTGGCGGTCTTGCGCCCGACGCCGGGCAGCGCCTCCAGGGCCGCCCGGTCGCGCGGTACGCGCCCACCGTGCGTCTCGAGCAGCTTCCGGCTGAGCTTCACGACGTTCTCGGCCTTGGTGTTGAACAACCCGATGCGCCGGATGTGCCGCTTCACCCCGTCGACACCGAGCGCCACCATCTTCGCCGGCGTGCCAGCCTCGCGGAACAGGGACCGTGTCGCCTCGTTGACGCTGCGGTCGGTCGCCTGCGCCGAGAGCACCACCGCGACCAGCAGCTGGTAGGCGCTGCGGTAGCGGAGTTCGCTCTTCGGCTCGGGGATGGCGTCGGCGAGGCGC
>JAWVZO010000100.1:0-9003 GCA_033722135.1 Gammaproteobacteria bacterium
ATCAGGTCGGCCTTGCGTTTCTCGAGCTGCTCGATCTCCTTGATCTTCTTGTCGGCCGCGGCGATCTCCTGCTGGAGCCGGTTGTTCCGCGACTCCTGGAAGTCGATCAGCGTCTGGATGTGGAAATGGACGGCCGCCACCGCGAGACCCGCGACCACGGCGGCGATGGCGAGCGTGATGAAGAAGTTCTTCTGGCGCTCCTTGCGCAGCTGGTCGCGCCAAGGAAGCAGGTTGATGTGCGCCATGTCAGTCGAAGCTCCTCAATGCGAGGCCGCAGGCGATCATCATCGAGGGAGCGTCGCTGCTGAGGCTCTCGGGACGGACTTTACCCGAGAGCGACATGTTCGCGAACGGGTTGGCGATCGAGGTCTCTGTGCCGGTTTTCTGAGCGATCAGCTCGTCGATGTCCGGGATCGAGGCGCAGCCGCCGGCGAGGACGATGTGATCGACCCCGTTGTACGGGCTCGACGAGAAGAAGAACTGCAACGAGCGCCCCACCTGCTGGACCATCGATTCCTTGAAGGGTTCGAGCACCTCGGGGATGTAGTTGTCCGGGAGCCCCCCCTGCTTCTTGGAGAGGCCGGCCTCCTCGTAGGAGAGGCCGTAGCGTCGCTGGATCTCCTCGGTCAGCTGCTTGCCGCCGAAGACCTGCTCGCGGGTGTAGATGCTCTTGCGGTCGTGCATGACGTTCAGCGTGGTCATGGTCGCGCCGATGTCGACCACGGCGATGGTGCGGCCCGCCCCGCCATCCTCCATCATCTCGGCGATGAGCGCGAAGGCGTTTTCCATCGCGAACGCCTCGACGTCGACGATCCTGGCCGTCAGGCCGCCGAGTTCGGCCGCGGCGGTGCGGGATTCCACGTTCTCGCTGCGCGACGCGGCAAGCAGCACGTCGACGCGTTCCGGGTTCTTGGTGGATGGCCCGAGCACCTCGAAGTCGAGATTGACCTCGTCGAGCGGATACGGGATGTACTGATCGGCCTCGAGGGAGATCTGGCTCTCCATCTCGTCGTCACCGATCGACGCGGGCATCGAGATCACCTTGGTGATCACCGCGGAGCCGGCGACCGCGACTGCGGCATGCTTGGACTTGGTGCCGGAACGCTTCACCGCCCTGCGGATCGCCTCGCCGACGGCCTCGACGTCGGCGATGCTTTTCTCGACGACGGAGTTCGCGGGGAGCGGTTCGACGGTGTAGCTCTCGACCCGGTAGCGACCGCCGCTGCGGCTCAGCTCGAGCAGCTTGATGGCTGTCGAGCTGATGTCGAGGCCGACCATGGGCGGGTTCTTCCGACTGAACAGCTGCACGGCTTTTCCTTTTATGCTTGGCGCCTTATGCCGACTATATCGTCTTTTACATTAAAAGTCAGTTTGGACTATACAGCAAGATCCAAGGAGTGCAATAGGGGGGTTACGGTTAGCGAGGAGACACGCCTCCCCTATATACTGACCTGCAGATTGGCAGTTTAGACCAGCATGTCAAGACGCGCATGGCCATCAAGCGACCGCTGCGGCTGCTCCTCGTTCTCACCCTGATCGCGGCCCTCGGCGTGGCCGGCGGCATCGCTGCCGTTCGCCTGGTGCTCGAGCCCGAACTGCCCGATGTCGAGGCCTTGCGAGACGTGCGCCTGCAGGTGCCGCTGCGAGTATACAGCCGCGATGACCGGCTGATCGCCGAATTCGGCGAGAAACGGCGCATACCCGTGCGCATCGAGAACGTCCCGCGCCGATTCGTCCAGGCCTTCCTCGCGGCCGAGGACGACCGTTTCTACGCTCACCCCGGCGTGGACTACCAGGGACTGCTGCGCGCAGCATTCGAATTGATCCGCACCGGCGAGAAACGCCAGGGGGGCAGCACCATCACCATGCAGGTGGCGCGCAACTTCTTCCTGAGCAGGGAGAAGACCTACCTGCGCAAGGTCAACGAGATCCTCCTCGCGCTCAAGATCGAGCGGCAGCTTAGCAAGTCCGAAATCCTCGAGCTCTACCTGAACAAGATCTACCTCGGCCAACGGGCCTACGGCATCGGCGCGGCGGCACAGGTCTTCTATGGCAAGAGCATCGACGAGCTCACCCTCTCGGAGATGGCCACGATCGCCGGCCTGCCGAAGGCCCCATCCCGTGACAACCCGGTGACCAGTCCGCGACGGGCGACGGAACGCCGCAACTACGTCCTCGGACGGATGCTGAAACTCGGCTACATCGACGAGACCGCCTACACCGCCGCACGCGACGAAGAGGTAGCCGCCTCCCTGCACGACCTGCCGGTGGAGGTCGAGGCGCCCTACGTCGCGGAAATGGTCCGCCAGGAGATGATCAGACGATACGGCGATGCCGCCTACACCGAGGGTTTCAACGTCTACACCACCTTGCACGCGGACCATCAGACGCAGGCCAACCGCGCCCTCCGCAAGGCCCTGATCGACTACGACCTGCGCCACGGCTACCGCGGCCCCGAACTGCGCCCCGGGGAAGACCAGGCGGTTCGCGACCTGGCGGACCTGCCGATACTCGGCGGCCTGATCCCGGCTCTTGTCACCGCGGTCGACGAGGAGGGCATAGACGTCGACATCAAGGATCACGGGTCCGGTCGCATCACCAGGGAAGGTTGGGAATGGGCGCGCCCGTACCTGACAGAGAACCGACGCGGGAGCGTACCGGAGACGCCGGGCGATCTCGTCGCGATCGGCGACCTCGTCCGCGTCAGGCTCGACGATGAAGGCCGCTGGTGGCTCTCGCAGATCCCGGAGATCGAGGGCGCGCTCGTCGCCCTGCGTCCCGAGGATGGCGCGATCACCGCCCTGGTCGGCGGCTTCGATTTCCGGCACAGCAAGTTCAACCGGGCCACCCAGGCGGAGCGACAGCCTGGATCGGGATTCAAGCCGGTCATCTACTCAGCGGCACTGGAGTACGGCTTCACCACCGCCAGCCTGATCAACGACGCCCCCGTCGTGTTCGACGATCCGAGCCTCGAGGCGACGTGGCGGCCCGAAAACTACAGCGGCAAGTTCTTCGGCCCGACCCGCCTGCGCCTCGCCCTGACGAAATCTCGCAACCTCGTCTCGATCCGGCTGCTCCGGTCGATCGGTATCGAATACGCGATCGATTACGCGGCACGCTTCGGTCTCGACACCGAGCGCCTGCCCCGCAACCTCTCGCTGGCCCTCGGCAGCGCTTCCCTGACGCCGCTCGAGATGGCGACCGTCTACGCCATACTCGCCAATGGCGGGTTCCGGATCACGCCCTATTTCATCGATCGCATCGAGGACGGCATGGGAGAGTTGCTGGTACGCAGCACGCCCGAATACGCCTGTCCGACTTGTCCCGACGCACCGGATCGCGAACGCGGTGAGGCGACCGGCCGCGAGGCCGTTCAGCTCGAGACGCCTGCCGCCGTCGAGGAGAGCGCCGGGCCCATCGCGCCCGAACAGGCGGGACGCCCTCCCGCAGACGACGCGTCCGTGACCGAGCCCCCCTCGAGCCCGCCCGAACCGCAGCCCGCGCCGAGGGTCCTCGAGCCGCGCAACGTCTACCTGATGCACTCGCTGCTCGGCGACGTGGTCCGATACGGCACCGGCCGGGGCGCCCTCCAGCTCGGCCGGGGCGACCTGGCTGGGAAGACCGGCACGACCAACGATCAGCGCGATGCCTGGTTCAACGGTTTCAACACCACCCTGGCGGCCACGGCCTGGGTCGGGTTCGACGATTTCTCGCCGCTCGGTAACCGGGAGACGGGTGGCCGGGCGGCGCTGCCGATGTGGGTCGAGTTCATGCGCGGCGCGCTCGAGGGCGTCCCGGAGAGCACCCTCGAGGAGCCCGCGGGCCTGGTTCGTGCGCGGATCGACCCGGACACGGGAAGGCTCGCCTCGGCCGGCCAGAGCGACGCCATCTTCGAACTCTTCCGCAGCGAGAACGGTCCCGGCACGCCGGAGAACGGCACCGCCCGATCCAACGGTGAGGGGAGGGGACCGCAGGTCATGCCCGAGCAGATCTTCTGATCGATGTCGGCCCACCATGGCAGGGAACCCGGCAACCTCCGGTCCAGACTGATCCACGAAGCGGTACGGCTGATGGCCGAGCAGGGCATCGATGATCCGCTGCTGGCGCGCCGCAAGGCCGCGCACCGGCTGGGCCTGAGCGAGACACGCCACCTGCCGACCGGGCAGGAGATCATCGCGGAACTGCGCGACTACCTCGCGCTGTTCCAGGCCGGCAGCCACGAACGTCGGTTGCGTCGTCTGCGCGCCATCGCGCTCGAGGCGATGGCGCGCCTGGCCGGACTCGCCGACGTGCGCCTGGTCGGGCCGGTTCTGGAGGGCACCGCCGTGGACGCCACACCCGTGACGCTCCACCTGCTCGGGATCACTGCCGAGGAAGTGGCCATCCACCTCCTGGAGAGGGGCGTGCCCTACCGGGAAAGCGCGTACACCGCCTGCTACGGACCGCACGACCGGCGCGAGATTCCCGCCTTCCTGCTCAGACACGGGGAGACGGCGATCGAGCTGCTGGTCTTCGCCCCCGACTGCCCGCGCCAGGCGCCGATCTCGCCGATCACCGGCAAGGCCATGCGCCGGGCCCGCGCCGAACCGGTGGCGCGCCTGCTCGAGGCGTGAACCGGTCCGCGAGCCGTTACGGCTCGCGGACCGCATGCGGCGTCAGCGGGAGCCGATGTCCGGGTAGTCGCGCGCCTCGGGTCCGAGGTAGAGCTGGCGCGGGCGACCGATCTTCTGGCCCGGGTCGGCGATCATCTCCATCCAGTGCGCGATCCAGCCGGCGGTGCGCGCGATGGCGAACATCACCGTGAACATGTTGGTGGGGATGCCCAGCGCCTTGTAGATGATGCCGGTATAGAAATCGACGTTCGGATAGAGCTTGCGCTCGACGAAGTACTCGTCCTTCAGCGCGACCTCCTCGAGACGCATCGCCAACTCGAGCATCGGGTCGTTGGCATTGCCGAGCTTCTCGAGCACGTCGTGGCAGACCTTGCGGATGATCGACGCGCGCGGGTCGTAGTTCTTGTAGACGCGATGGCCGAAGCCCATCAGCCGGAACGGATCGTCCTTGTCCTTCGCCTTGGCGACGTACTTCTCGATCTGGCTGACGTCGCCGACCTCCTCGAGCATGCGCAGCACCGCTTCGTTGGCGCCGCCGTGCGCCGGCCCCCAGAGCGAGGCAATGCCGGCGGCGATGCAGGCATAAGGGTTGGCGCCGGAACTGCCGGCGAGACGCACCGTCGACGTGCTGGCATTCTGCTCGTGGTCCGCGTGCAGGATGAGCAGTACGTCAATGGCGCGCTCGGCTACCGGATCGACCTCGTACTCCTCGCACGGCACGGCGAACATCATGCGCAGGAAGTTGGCCGGATAGCTGAGGCTGTTCTGCGGGTAGACGGACGGCTCGCCCTTGCTGTGCTTGTAGCAGGCGGCGGCGATGGTCGGCATCTTGGCGATCAACCGATGCGCCGAGATCTCCCTGTCCTTCGGGTTATTGATGTCGGTGTGGTCGTGGTAGAAGGCTGAGAGCGATCCGACAACACCGCACAACATCGCCATCGGATGAGCGTCGTGGTGGAAGCCGCTGTAGAACGTGTTCAGCGTCTCGTTGATCATCGTGTGGTAGGTGATGATCCGGGTGAACTCGTCGAGCTGCTCCTGCTTGGGCAACTCACCGTAGAGCAGGAGATAGGCCACCTCGATGAAGGTGCTCTTCTCGGCGAGCTGATCGATCGGGTAGCCGCGGTAGAGCAGAACGCCCTCGTCCCCATCGATGTAGGTGATGCTGCTGTCGCAGCTCGCCGTCGAGGTGAACCCGGGGTCGTAGGTGAACACCCCGAAGTTCTTGTACAGCGTGCCGACGTCGACGGTGGACGGGCCTAGCGTGCCGTCGCGAACCGGCAGGTCCACGCTTTTTCCGGATTTCGGATCGGACAGGGTGAGGGTCGATTCGGACATGTTTTACCTCCGGCACGTGTTCGCTGGCGTGGCTCGCCCAGGCGCGACTTCATCGGAATTCGGCGACACCTTCGCCCGAACGATCCGGGCCGTCACCGCGCGGCGTGACAGGTGTCTTCACGGGGCGGGCCCCCTGGCCCGGCCCATGCCCCTTGGTCCCATCCCTGGTTCAGCAACTGCCCGGCCGGTGCCCAGGCACGACGCACCCGGGATCACGGCCTCCGATCGATCCCGCGCATCGTAATGCACTGCCGGAAGGTCCGGAAACGGCCGCCGTCCGGCGGGAGTCCGATCTTACCTTGATAACGTTTTTTATCAAGCCCATACGTGTGGCTGATACCTGTCACTTGGAAACCGGCCCCCGGCGCGCCGGGACGTCCGACTCCGCCGCGATCGGGGCCAGCGCAGCGGGATGGCGGACGTTGATCTGCAATTCGTCCCGGTAGGGCCGCAGGTGGCCGCGCACCTCGACCCTTCGGCCCACGAGAGCCTGGAGATCCGGGAAGTATTCCAGGTGATCACGGGGTATCCACGCCACGAATCGGCCCTCGAACACGACACGGAGGCCCGACCGGCGCGGCTCCACCGCCGTGACAAGGCCCCGGACCAGTGTGAAGCCTCGCCGGGCACGGTCCAGTGCACGCGCCTCAAGCGGACGGTATCCGGGAAGCCCCCAGAGGCCCCTCCCCGCATCGCGCGCGGCACGCTCGGCATCGCGGTAGCAGGTCCAGGAAGCGAGGTTCGGCGGGACGGTCAGCGCCGTCGCCAACCCCTCGCCGAGCAGCTGTGCCGTGACGCTGCGGCCGTCGGCCAGGTAGGCGTGGGCGAGCGTTCGTCCGTAGCGGTCCAGGCGCTCGTCGTCGTAGTCGAGTTCGAGCCTCATGCCCGCCTCGCTCACGAGGTCGCGGAGCCGGTCCCGTGCCGTGCGCGCCAGGGGCTCGTCGGGACGGCCGTCGCGCGCGAGTTCCGGTGTGTCCAGACCCACCAGCCGCAACGAACGCCCGTCCGCCAGGCGCACGGTATCCCCGTCGTGGACGTACTCGACCGCGACCCGCTCGTCGATCTCCGCGGGAGGGCAGGCCGCGTGGACCCCGGAGGCGAGGCACAACAGCCCAACGAAAAGGGCGCCCCGCGGGCGCCCTGTCGAGAACCGTCTTACGACCGCGGTCACGCCTTCTTGGCGTACCTGCGACGGAACCGTTCCACACGGCCGCCGGTGTCGGTGATCTTCTGCTTGCCGGTGTAGAAGGGATGGCACGACGAGCAGACCTCGACGTGGAGTTCCTTGTCGGCGGTGGAACGCGTGACGAAGCTGTTGCCACAGCTGCACGTCACGGTAACTTCCTGATACTCAGGATGAATTCCAGCCTTCATCTCGAACCTCGCATTGCCGGGCGGCCGCCTACCCGGCCGACGGGATCGCGCATGGTAAAGGATTCGTGGGCGGCCCACAAGCACCGACCCCGGCGGGTGTACAATGCCAGCCCCTCGGAATCGCCCGCGACGCCCCCCATGCCCAGCGAGACCACGCCCGCCCCGGGCGACGCCATGTCCCACGCCGCTCCGGCGGTCGGTTTCGTCAGCCTCGGCTGCCCGAAGGCGCTGGTCGATTCCGAGCAGATCCTGACCCGTCTGCGGGGCGACGGCTACCGCGTGGTGCCCACCTACGCGGAGGCCGATCTGGTGGTGGTCAACACCTGCGGTTTCATCGACGCCGCCGTCGAGGAGTCGCTCGAGGCGATCGGCGAAGCCCTGGCGGAGAACGGCCGGGTCATCGTCACGGGCTGCCTCGGCAGCCGCGCCGAGCGGGTGCGTGCCACGCACCCGGCGGTGCTCGACGTCACCGGTCCGCACGCCGACGACGCGGTGATGGCGGCGGTGCGGCGCCACCTGCCGCTGCCGGATTCGCCGGGCCAGCTGCCGCCTCAGGGCATCCGCCTGACGCCGTCGCACTACGCCTACCTGAAGATCGCCGAGGGTTGCAATCACCGCTGCGCGTTCTGCGTCATCCCCGCGCTGCGCGGCGACCTGGCGAGCCGCGATCCCGCGGACGTGCTCGACGAGGCCCGGCTTCTCGTCGACCACGGCGTCAGCGAGCTCCTGGTCGTTGCCCAGGACAGCGTCGCCTACGGCGTCGACCTCGGCTACCGGCTCGGCTTCTGGAACGGCAGGCCGTTGCGCGCGCGCCTGACCGACCTGGTCGACGAGATGGCCAAGCTCGGCGCCTGGGTCCGGCTGCACTACATCTATCCCTACCCGCAGGTCGACGCCCTCGTCGAGCGCATGGCAGACGGGCTGCTCCTGCCCTACCTCGACGTGCCGCTGCAGCACGCCAGCCGCCGGGTGCTCAAGGCGATGCGCCGCCCCGGCGATCGCGACCGCATGCTCGAGCGCATCCTCACCTGGCGGGAGACCTGTCCCGAGCTGACGCTGCGCAGCACCTTCATCGTCGGCTTCCCGGGGGAGACCGAGGAGGATTTCGCGGAGCTGCTCGAATTCCTGGCCGCGGCCGAGCTCGACCGCGTCGGCTGCTTCACCTACTCGCCGGTCGACGGGGCGGCCGCCAACGCGCTCCCCGACCCGGTGCCCGAGGCGCTCAAGCTCGAGCGCCAGGAACGGCTGATGGCATTGCAGTCAGGGATCTCCGCGCGGCGCCTCGCGCGGCGTGTCGGAGGCATCGAGCCGGTCATCGTCGACGCCGTGGAGGATGGCGTCGCCACGGCGCGGAGCCGGGGCGACGCGCCGGAGATCGACGGCCAGGTCATCGTCGCAGACGCCGGAGCCCTGCGCCCGGGCGAGATCGTCGACGTACGCATCACCGCCAGCGACACGCACGACCTGCACGCCGAGAGCCTCTGAACCGGCGCCCTGCGGCCCTCGCCGGCTAGCGCTCCGGGAGGAGTTCCCCGAGCAGCGTGTCGAGCAGCGCCCAGCCCCGCGCGCTGGCCCGCAAGCATCCGTCCTCCTCGACCAGCAGGCCGAGTTCCCGGGCCCGGGTCGTGGCCGCCCGCTGGGTTTCCCACGGCACGCCCGTCCGCGACTCGAAGGCGTC
>JAWVZO010000101.1:0-8990 GCA_033722135.1 Gammaproteobacteria bacterium
CGCTGCGCCGCGAGCCGTCCATGACGTAGAGCCCCCTGCTGGCGAACCCGGTCCGGTCGAGGAGGGCCTCGATGCGCGCACGCAGCTCCGGGTCGTCGAGCGGCCTGAAGGTGTTGAACAGAGGTGCGATGAAGCGCGGCCAGGCCCAGACCAGCAGCAGGTTGAACGCGATCCAGAGCGCCCAGAGCCACGCCCACCAGGCGTCTCCGGCCCGCGCCATCAGCCACAGCGCCGCCCAGGCCAGCGGCGTTGCCAACGCCACGGCGAGGCCCAGCGATTTCAGCGTGTCGCGGACGAACAGCCCCGGCGTGGTGCGGTTGAAGCCGAAGCGGGACTCGAGGACGAAGGTCTTCCACGCCGCCAGCGGCAGCTCGACGAGCGCCCCGATCAGCAGCGCACTGACCAGCAGCCCGGTGCCTGCGAGCAGGCCGTCGCCGGCGATCCCGCGCCACGCGGCGTTCAGCGCGGCGACGCCGCCGCCGAGCGTCCAGACGAGCAGCACGGCGGTGCCGACCGCGAGGCCGACCAGGCCGAACCGCACCCGGGCCACGGTGTAGTCGGCCGCCTTGCGGTGGTCGGCTAGCGGCACCCGGTCGCGGAACGCCTCGGGCACGGTGTCGCGGTGGGCCTGGACGTGACGCGCCTGGCGCCGCGCGAGCCAGGCCTCGACGGCGATCGACAGGGCCAGCATGGCCAGGAAGAGCAGCGTGAACGGGTGCATCGCGGGCGGTGGCCGGGCAGGGCGGGACGCCACGTTAGCCTTTGCTAGAATCGGCGGCAACCACCCGCCGGAGCCGAACATGGCCGTCGACGCCGAGAACCTGGTGTGGATCGATCTCGAGATGACCGGGCTCGATCCCGACCTGGATCACATCATCGAGATCGCGACCATCGTCACCGACAAGCACCTCAACGTCCTCGCCGAGGGCCCGGTCCTGGCGATCCACCAGCCGGACGACGTGCTCGACGCCATGGACGAGTGGAACCGGACCCACCACGGGGACTCCGGCCTGGTCGAGCGGGTCCGCGCCAGCCGCCTGGATGCCGCGGCGGCTGAGGCCGATACCCTCGACTTCCTCGCCGATTACGTCCCCGCGGGCGCCTCGCCGATGGCCGGCAACAGCATCTGCCAGGATCGCCGCTTCCTGGTCCGCGAGATGCCCAGGCTCGAAGCCTTCTTCCACTACCGGAACCTCGACGTCAGCGCACTGAAGGAGCTGGCGCGGCGCTGGGCGCCCGAGGTGTACAACGGGGTCATCAAGCAGGGCCGGCACCTGGCGCTCGACGATATCCGCGACTCCATCGCCGAGCTCGTGCACTACCGCGAGCACTTCCTGAGGTTGCCGGAGCCGGATTTGCCCGGGCCGGGTGATTGAGGGTTCTGTAGGTCGGACTTCAGTCCGACAGCGTCACCGCACGCCCTGATCGTGTCGGGCTGAAGCCCGACCTACGAACTCGAGCCGGTTTCTCCTCCCACTCTCGCCAGCGCCCACGCCACGTGTTCGCGCACCAGTTCGGACGGGTGCGACTGCCGGGCACGCAGCGCCCCGCGCACCGCGTCGTCGGCCGGCCCGTTGCCGAGCGCGACGGCCAGGTTGCGCAACCAGCGCACGTGCCCGAGCCGCCGGATCGGCGAGCCCTCGGTCCGGGCGAGGAAGGTGGATTCGTCCCAGGCGAACAGTTCGACCAGGTCCGGCGCGTCGAGACCGTGGCGCGGCAGGAAGTCGCTCTCGGGGGTCGTCGTGGCGAAGCGGTTCCACGGGCAGACCAGCTGGCAGTCGTCGCAGCCGTAGATCCGGTTGCCGATCGGCGGGCGCAGGCGCTCCGGGATCGGGCCGTCGTGCTCGATGGTCAGGTAGCTGATGCACAGCCGCGCATCGAGGCGGTACGGGGCGACGATGGCCCGGGTCGGGCAGACGTCGATGCAGGCGCGGCACGTGCCGCAGTGGTCGGTGGCCGGCGCGTCGTGGGGCAGGTCGAGGTCGGTGTAGAGCTCGCCGAGGAAGAACCAGGAGCCGGCGTCGCGCGAGATCAGGTTGGTGTGCTTGCCGGTCCAGCCGAGACCGGCCCGCTCGGCGAGGGGTTTCTCGAGGACCGGCGCGCTGTCGACGAAGACCCGGTGACCGAACGAGCCGACCCGTCCGACGATCCGTTCGGCGAGCCGCTGCAGCCGTTTCCTGACCAGCTTGTGGTAGTCGCGGCCTAGGGCGTAGCGGGCCACGTAGCCGCGTCGTCCGTCGTCGAGCAGCGGCCAGGCGGGCGCGGCCCGCGCGGGCCAGTAGTCCATGCGCACGCTGATCACCGAGCGGGTCCCGGGACGGAGCAGGGTGGGGCGGCTCCGCTTGCGGCCGTGGCGGGCCATCCACGCCATCGTGCCGTGGCACCCCGCGTCGAGCCAGGACTCCAGGCGGCCCTCCTCGGGCCCCGGGGCGACGCCGGTGATCCCGACCCGGGCGAAACCGAGCTCGGCCGCCCAGTCACGGATCGCGGTGACCAGGGCGTCGCTGTCGGCCCGGGTGAGAGGGGGAGCGGCGTGCATGCGTGCCCGAGGATACCAGCCGATGCCGTTCGCGCGCTTTCCCTGAACCCGGGGTGTCCCGGACGGGGACCGCCGCGCCCAGACCGAGACCGGAAAGCGTCACGATCGCGATAGAATGGCGGCGTGAACACGCCTCCGGAACTCGCCCTGTACAGCGCGGCCCAGGTCCGCGGTCTCGACCGGTCGGCGATCGAGAGCCACGGTGTCGCCGGTTACGAGCTGATGACCCGCGCCGGCGCAGCGGCCCACGCCGAGCTCGCACGGCGCTGGCCCGGGGCACGGCGGATCGCGGTCGTCTGTGGCGGCGGCAACAACGGCGGTGACGGCTACGTCGTCGCCCGGCTCGCGCGGGCCGACGGCCGCGAGGTGACCCTGCTGCACCTCGGCGACCCGGACCGGCTGCGCGGCGACGCCGCGACCGCGGCCGACGACTGGCGGGCCTGCGGCGGCGAGATCCTGCCGTTCGCTCAACCGGCCCTGGAGGGGGCGGATGTCGTGGTCGACGCGCTGCTCGGCACCGGGCTGGAGCGGCCGGTCGAGGGGGCCTGGGCCGACGCCGTCCGGGCGATCAACGACGCCGGCGCCGAGGTGCTCGCGCTGGACGTCCCGTCGGGGCTCGACGCCGGGCGCGGCGTGCCGCTCGGCTGCGCGGTTCGTGCCGCGACGACCGTCACCTTCGTCGGCCAGAAGCCCGGCCTGTTCACCGCGGAGGGGCCCGATTACGCCGGCGAGGTCCGGTTCGCCCGCCTCGACCTGCCCGACGGGGTCTACGCCGGGGTCGAGCCGGTCGCGGCGCTGCTCGACGACCGCGACCTGGCGAGGCGGTTGCCGCGGCGGCGGCGCAACAGCCACAAGGGCGACCACGGCCGGGTTCTGGTGGTCGGGGGTGATGCTGGGATGGCCGGCGCGGTTCTGCTTGCCGGCAGTGCGGCGCTGCGCACCGGAGCTGGCCTGGTCACCGTCGCGACCCGGCCGGGGCATGCCTCGGCGCTGACCGCCGCGCGCCCCGAGCTGATGTGCCACGGGGTGGGTTCGGCCGCCGACCTGCGGCCGTTGCTGCGGCGGGCCGACGTCGTCGCGATCGGCCCCGGCCTCGGGCGCGGCGCGTGGGGCCTGGATCTGCTGGGTGCGACGCTCGACAGCGGGCGTCCGCTGGTGGTCGACGCCGACGCCCTCACCCTGCTCGCCGGCGACCCGCTGCGCCGCGACGACTGGATCCTGACGCCCCACCCGGGCGAGGCCGCCCGCCTGCTCGGCCGGTCCACGGCCGAGGTGCAGTCCGACCGCCTCGCGGCAGCGGCGGAGCTGCAGTCGCGGTGGGGCGGGGTGGCGATCCTCAAGGGCGCCGGGAGCATGGTCGCCGACGGGCCCGCCCCACCCGGCGTCTGCCGCGAGGGCAACCCGGGCATGGCCGCGGGCGGCTTCGGCGACCTGTTGACCGGCATCGTCGCCGCGCTGCGCGCCCAGGGGCTCGCCGCGCGCGACGCCGCGCGTGCCGGGGTGCTGATCCATGCCCGGGCGGGCGACCTCGCGGCGCGGGAAGGCGAACGCGGCCTGCTGCCCTCCGACGCGCTCGAACACCTTCGCGGCCGGGTCAACCCCGCGTGAGCCTGACGGTGGAGATCGCGCTGGCCGACGAGTCGGCCACGACCGCCCTGGGCGCCGTGTTGGCCGCCGCGGCCACGGGCGGCGGCGTGATCCTGCTGCACGGGGACCTGGGCACCGGCAAGACCACCCTCGCTCGCGGCTTCCTGCGCGCGCTGGGCCACGAGGGTGCCGTGCGCAGCCCGACCTACACGCTGCTCGAGCCGTACTCGCTGCCTGGCGGTCCGGTCTACCACCTCGATCTCTACCGCCTCGCAGACGCGGAGGAACTCGATTTCCTCGGGCTCAGGGACCTCGACGAGGCGAACGCCACCTTCCTGGTCGAGTGGCCCGAGCGTGGACACGGTGCCCTGCCGCCCGCCGATCTCGAGGTGCGCCTCGTCCACCGGGGCATGGCCCGCGGAGCGACGCTCGTCGCGCGCAGTCCGCGAGGGGGTGGGTGGCTGTCCCGGGTGGCGTTACCCGGCACACAAAACGCCTGAAAATCGGGATCAATTGTATCCGCTATCCAGCGGATAAATAACAAGAAAAGGTTGCATTTCAGCCCGCGATGGTGTATCCATCCAGTCAGGGAACCCACGAGAGTCGCCGTGACCCGCATCCTCGCTCTGGTCTGCTGTCTGCTCGCCGGCCCCGCGGTGGCGGGCCAGGCGCGCGTGGACGGCATCCGGATCTGGGCGGCTCCGGACAACACCCGTCTGGTGTTCGACGTCAGCGACCCGGTCGAGCACCGCCTGCTGATCCTCAAGGATCCGGACCGGGTGGTGGTGGACATCGAGACCACCCGGCTGGTGACCGACCCGGCCCAGCCCGAGCAGGCCGACGGCCTGCTGCAGCGCGTGCGCGCCGCGGCGCGCAACGGCGACGACCTGCGCGTGGTGCTCGACCTTAACCGCCCGGTGCGTCCCAAGAGCTTCCTGCTCAGGCCCAACGAGAAGTACGGTCACCGGCTGGTGATCGACCTCCACGACGCGGTGGAGAGCCCGGTGCGCAAGGTGACCGCCAGCGACCCGCGCGGCACCGGCGGCGGACCGCGGGAGGTGGTCATCGCCATCGACGCCGGCCACGGCGGCGAGGATCCGGGGGCCATCGGCGCGAAGGGCACGCGCGAGAAGGAGGTCACCCTCGCCCTCGCGCGCGGCCTGGCGGCGCGGGTCGACCGTCACCCCGGCATGCGCGCCGTGCTGATCCGCGACGGCGACTACTACGTCAGCCTGCGCAACCGGATCCGCAAGGCGCGCGATGCGCGCGCCGACCTGTTCATCTCGATCCATGCCGACGCCTTCCGCGACCGCACCGTCAAGGGGTCGTCGGTCTTCGTCCTCTCGCAGCGCGGCGCGAGTTCCGAGATGGCCCGGCTGATCGCCAAACGCGAGAACGAGTCCGACCTGATCGGCGGGGTCAGCCTCGACGACAAGGACGACCTGCTCGCCCGGGTGCTGATCGACCTCCAGCAGTCGGTCACCTACGAGGGCAGCGTGCGCTTCGCCCGCGAGTCGCTGCGCGACCTCGGCCGGGTCAACCGCCTGCACAAGAAGCACGTCGAGAAGGCGGGTTTCGCGGTACTCAAGGCGCCCGATATCCCCTCGGTCCTCGTCGAGACGGCCTTCATCAGCAACCCCACCGAGGAGCGCCGGCTACGGGACGGCGGCTTCCAGAAGCGGCTCACCGAGGCGCTGATGAACAGCATCGTGCGCTACTTCGACCAGGTGGCCCCGCCCAACACCCTGTTCGCCCAGCGTCGCCACGTGATCCGGCGCGGCGACACGCTCTCCGAGATCGCCAGCACCTACAACGTCGGGCTCGACAACCTGCGCGTCGCCAACAACCTGCGCGGCGACACCATCCGCGTCGGCCAGGTGCTGCGCATCCCCTGACCTCGCGCCGACCCGCCCCGGCCGGGTCGCGTTACAATGGCGTCCGCGCGCCATGACCATCCGTGTCCTCCCCAGCCAGCTCGTCAACCAGATCGCCGCCGGCGAGGTGGTCGAGCGTCCCGCCTCGGTCGCCAAGGAGCTGATCGAGAACAGCCTCGACGCCGGGGCCCGCCGCATCGAGATCGAGGCCGAGGAGGGCGGCATCGCGCTGCTGCGCGTCCGCGACGACGGCGGCGGCATCGCGCGCGACGAGCTCGGTCTGGCGCTCGGCCGCCACGCCACCAGCAAGATCACCCGCCTCGAGGACCTCGACGGCATCGCCAGCCTCGGCTTCCGCGGCGAGGCGCTGCCGAGCATCGCCTCGGTATCGAGGCTCGGCCTGGTGTCGCGGCCACCCGACGCGGATCACGCGTGGCGGATCGACGTCGACGGCGGCGAACCGCGCGGCGAACCGGTCCCCGACGCGCACCCCCCCGGGACCACGGTCGAGGTCCGCGACCTGTTCTTCAACACCCCGGCCCGGCGCCGTTTCCTGCGCAGCCCACGAACCGAGCTCGGCCAGCTCGACCAGGTAGTCAGGCGCCTGGCGCTCAGCCGGTTCGACGTCGCGATCGATTTCCGTCACGCCGGACGGGAGCGCCTGGCCCTGCCGGCCGCGCCCGACCTGGCCACGCGCGAGCGCCGCCTGGCCCGGCTGCTCGGCGACGAGTTCGTCGCCCATGCGCTGCGACTCGACATCGAGGCGGGCCCCCTGGCGCTCACGGGCTGGGTCGCCCGGCCCGCCTTCTCGCGGACCCGCGGCGACGTCCAGTACCTCTATGTCAACGGCCGCATGCTGCGCGACAAGATGCTCGGCCATGCGGTCCGGCGCGGTTATGACGACGTGCTGCACCACCAGCGCCACCCGGCCTACGTGCTCTATCTCGAGCTGCCGGCCGACCGCGTCGACGTGAACGTGCATCCGGCGAAGCACGAGGCCCGGTTCCGCGACGCGCGGGTGATCCACGACTTCCTCCGCCGCGCGGTCGCCGAAGCGGTGGCCGCGCCGGCGGGCGAGCGGAGCGCCGACCCGCCGCAGGCGTGGCCCGCCTGGTCCACCGGCGCGGCCCCACCGGCGGAGACGGCGCGCGCCCCCGCGTCGTTTCGTCCCGGAGAGGTCCCGCGCCAGGCCGCGATGCCGCTGCGCGTCGCCGAGGGCATGGCCGCCTACGCCGCGCTGCATCCCGCCGATCGCGAAACCGGCGAGGTGCCGATGCCGGAGGCCGACGGGGAGGTGGCCCTACCGCTCGGTTACGCGCTCGGCCAGCTCCACGGTGTCTACATCCTGGCGCAGAACGCCGCGGGTCTGGTCCTGGTGGACGCCCACGCGGCCCACGAGCGGATCACCTACGAGCGGCTGAAGCGGGCCGCCGAGGCGGGCGGTGTCGTCGCCCAGCCGCTGCTCGTGCCGGTCCCGGTCAGCGTCACCGAGGCCGAGGCGGACCGCGTCGAGGCCTCCGCCGACGCCTTCGCCGCCTTCGGCCTGGGCATCGAGCGGCGCGCCCCGGAGCAGCTCGTGGTGCGGGAGCTCCCCGCGCTGCTGCGCGACTGCGACGCGGCCGCCCTGGTGCGCGACCTGGTCTCCGACCTCGGCGAGCACGGCACCACCGGCCGGCTCGAGGCGTTGCGCAACGCGGTGCTGGCGACCTGCGCGTGCCACGGCTCGGTGCGCGCCAACCGCCGGCTCGGGGTTGCAGAGATGAACGCCCTGCTGCGCGACATCGAGCGCACCGAGCGCAGCGGGCAGTGCAACCACGGAAGGCCGACCTGGGTCCAGGTCACCCTCGAGGAACTCGACCGCCAGTTCCTGCGCGGTCGGTGATCCTGTGAGCGGCGCCCCCGTGGCGGAACGCCCGGTCGCGGTCTGCCTGATGGGCCCGACCGCGTCGGGCAAGACCGACCTCGCCCTGGCGCTGCACGACGCGCTGCCGTGCGGGATCGTCAGCGTCGACTCGGCGCTGGTCTACCGCGGCATGGACATCGGCACCGCGAAGCCCCCGCCGGAGGTGCTCGCGCGGGTCCCGCACCGCCTGGTCGACATCCTCGATCCCGCCGAGGCGTATTCGGCCGGCCGTTTCCGCGAGGATGCGCTCGCGGCGATGGCCGAGATCGGTGCCCGGGGGCGAACGCCGCTCCTGGTCGGCGGCACGATGCTCTACTTCCGGGCGCTCGCGCGCGGCCTCGCCGAGCTGCCCCGGGCCGACCCGGCCCTGCGCGAGGCGCTCAGCGAAGAGGCCGCGCGGCGCGGCTGGCCGTCGCTGCACCGGGAGCTGGGCGAGGTGGACCCGGAGGCGGCTGCGGCGATCCACCCCAACGACGCCCAGCGCATCCAGCGCGCGCTCGAGGTGTACCGTCTCGCCGGGGTGCCGATGAGCCGCCTGCGCCGTGACCGGGGCGGTCCGGGGCTGCCCTGGCGCCTCATCGCCATCGTCGTCGCGCCGGCCGACCGGGCCCTGCTGCACGCGCGCATCGCGGCCCGCTTCCAGGCGATGCTCGAACTTGGATTTCTCGACGAGGTCCGGGCGCTGCGGGCGCGCGGCGACCTCGACCTCGACCGCCCGTCGATGCGCGCGGTGGGCTACCGCCAGGCCTGGCGTCACCTCGACGGCGCCTACGACAGCGAGACCATGATACGGCGCGCCGTGGCCGCAACCCGGCAGCTCGCCAAGCGCCAGCTCACCTGGCTGCGCGGGGAGCCCGGGGCGACGTGGTTCGAGGCGACCCGGCCGGACCTCGCCGGGGCCGTGATCGGGCACGTCGCGCGTTTCCTCGCCGGGGAGGGAACGGGCCGTCAGGATGGGGGTCTGACTGTGCTAGAGTAAACTTTTCAGCCAGTGGATTTCACTAGGCGGCCTTGCGCCCGAGTTCGACGGCGGATGACACGGAACGATGCGTCATTTCCTGGTTCGCAAGGCACGAGAACACCGGCA
>JAWVZO010000102.1:0-8924 GCA_033722135.1 Gammaproteobacteria bacterium
CGGCTGACCACCGCCGACCTCGATCTCGGCTTCGACGAGTTCAACGACCTCGCCGCGGAGCTCGACCGCCTCACGGGGCGCCTGCGGGACATCGCCGTCGACCGGGACCTGCTCGAGTTCGAGATCCGCCTGCTGGAGAAGTTCGTCATCACCTCGGAGGTGGTGCGCGACTGGCGCGACTACATCAGCAGCCTGCTCGTCGAGATCAACCGTGTCGTCAACACCTACACGCTGTTCTCCATCTTCAAGCTCGAGGAGGAGGCCTACGATCTGGAGATCTTCTGGCGCGGGACACCGGCCAAGAACACCCGGCTGCTGCTCGAGAACGTGGTGCGCAAGAGCATGGTCGACCACAAGATGTTCAGCGGGCCCGCCGAGGTCGCGATCAACCACAACGTCTCCGACGTCGCCGAGACGCTTCCCGAGATCGACGAGGAGACCCTGCAGATCCGCACCAAGACGCTGTTCGTCGAGCAGCCCAAGATCGGCGGCATTGTCGGCATCGGCGTCCACTCCGAGACCGCCATAGACCCGACGCGCATGCTGGTGGTCGAGTCGATCCTGTCGACGCTGCTCAACGTCGTCGGCTCGGTCAAGGCGATCTACAAGTACACCCAGGACCTGGAGTACTACGCCACCCGCGACCCGCTGACCAACCTCTACAACCAGCGGGTGTTCTGGGAACTGCTCGGCTACGAGATCGGCCGCGCCGAGCGCGGCACCTACAAGTTCGCGCTGCTGGTCATCGACTTCGACAACTTCAAGACCATCAACGACACCTACGGCCACGGTTTCGGCGACCAGTGCCTGCAGCAGTTCGCACGCGCCATCCGCGGCGCGCTGCGCCGCCCGGACATCCTGTGCCGCTACGGCGGCGACGAGTTCGTCGCCATCCTGCCCGAGGCGAGCGAGGAGCAGCCCTTCCTGGTCGGCGAGCGGGTGCGCGTTGCCATCCGCGACCTGCTCATCGACGCGCCCGACGGTCAGCCGGTCAAGGTGACGGTATCGATCGGCTGCTCGGTCTTCCCCGACCACGCCACGGAGGCCAAGGACCTGTTCCTGTTCGCCGACAACATGATGTACAAGGCGAAGGCCGAGGGTAAGGACCGCCTCAGCGTGCCCAGCCAGGACGACGTCATCGATGTCTTCCGGCGCATCGGCGAGAAAGGCATGCTGATCAACAACGCCATCGAGCAGCGGCGCGTGGTTCCCTACTTCCAGCCCATCTGCGACACCCGCGACGGGCACGTGGCCGCCTACGAGGTGCTCGGGCGAATCGACCTGGGCGCGGAGGACGGCAAGGTCCTCACCGCCGACGAGTTCATCACCGCCGCCGAGCAGATGGGCGTCGTGCACCGGCTCGACTTCATCACCATCGAGAAGGCCCTCGCCATCGTCGGCGAGTCCGACTACGAGGGGCTGCTGTTCCTCAACCTCTCGCCGAAGAACCTGGTCCTGCGCGACTTCCTCGGCGAGATCCGCCGCATGGTGAACGAGTACGGGATCGCCCCGGAGCGGATCGTGTTCGAGATCACCGAGCGCGACACGGTGCGCAACCTCACCCTGCTCAAGAACTTCCTCAACGACCTCAAGGCCGACGGCTTCAAGTTCGCGATCGACGACTTCGGCTCGGGCTACTCGTCGTTCCATTACCTCAAGCACTTCCCGATCGACTTCATCAAGATCGAGGGGGACTTCGTCGCGAGCATGGTCCGCGACCGGCGCGACCACGCCTTCGTCAAGAGCATCGCCACGCTCGCCGAGGAGCTCGGCATCGTCTCCGTCGCCGAGTTCATCGAGGATGGCGAGATCTACCGCGCGGTCCAGCAGTGCGGTATCGACCTGGCCCAGGGCTACCACGTCGGACGCCCGGCGCGGAGCCTCGAGCCGCCCGCCGAACTGCCGCCCGGCACGGACGCCTGATCAGCCGCTGTCCCGCACCGGCCAGCCGATCTCGTGCGCGCTCTCCGGACCGATGACCACCTCGTCCAGTGCGGCGGGCATGCGCAGCTCGCCTCCGCCGAGCGGTATCCGCCCACCCATCAGCTCCGCCCGGACCTGCGGGTGACGCGGCCGCCGCCCGGGTTCGGCGTAGCCCTCGGGATGGCGCGGGTGGTTGCTGGCGGGGTCGTACTTGTCGCTGGCCCCGAGGGTGTGGAGCAGCTCGTGCGCGACGACCACACGGTTGCTGCCGCGGTAGGCGTCATCGGCGAAGACGTTGACGATGCCCACCCGCGCCTCGGCGAGGCCGAGGGAGTGCGGCAGGCGCGGATTCCGCCCCGGGTCGAAGTAGCGCACCGCGAGGCGGACGTCGGCCGGGAGCCCGTCGTCGCCGAGGGCGAAGCCCCAGTAGCGCAGCTTCAGGCTCCACCAGGCGATCGCCAGCCAGCCACCGTCGCGTGGGGGCAGCGGCGGCGGCCGATCGGGCGTCGCGCCGACGCGCACCACCACCGGCGGGTCGAGCCCGAGGCCGTAGCGGCCGGCCTCGCGGGCGAAGAACCGCTCCAGCGGCGCGGCCCGTGCGTCGTCCAGGGCCGCCGCGTCTTCCGCGGCCGCCCGGCTGTCGTCACCCGGCAGGGGGTGCAGCACCACCCAGAGCGGCTGGTCCCACGCCGCGACCAGCGCGCGCGCCTGCCACTGGCCGAGCGCGACCACGGCGAGCAGCACCAGCAGCAGCGCGATGCGCAGTCCGCGCCAGCGGCCGGACTGCCGGGAGCGGGAACGGTGGGGCATGATCCTCGGTGGAGGGCGGGCCGGACGCCAGTCTAGCCGGCGGGCGGTCCGCGGCGCGAACGCATTGCCGTTCGGCGACCGGTTCTGCGATGCTGGGCGCTGGAATACGAGAGGGAAACGCGGGCATGAGCGACCCGGAGCGCAGGGCGCGCTGGAACGAACGGTGGACGCGCCGCGACTACGGCGACGCGGCGCCGGCCCGGGTGGTCGTGGACCACGCCTACCTGCTTCCGGAGGGCGGCGAGGTGCTCGAGATCGCCTGCGGCCTCGGCGTCAACGCCCTGCACCTGGCGGCGGCAGGATTCCGCGTCACCGCCTGGGACTACGCCGAAACGGCGATCTCCAGGCTGCGCGACGAGGCGGCCCGGCGGGACCTCGAGGTCCGCGCCGAGGTGCGCGACGCGGTCGCCCGCCCGCCGGCACCGGCGAGTTGCGATGGCCTCGTGGTCACGCGCTTCCTGGAGCGGGATCTCTGCCCGGCGCTCGCCGCGGCGCTGCGCCCGGGCGGCGTGCTCTGCTACCAGAGCTTCGTGCGCGAGGCGGTCAGCGACGCCGGTCCGCAGGACGAGGGGTTCCGCTTCGCGCCCAACGAACTGCTGCGGCTGTTCCCGGACCTGCGGGTGCTGGTCTACCGCGACGAGGGGCGGGCCGGCGACACCGGGCGGGGATTCCGCGACGAGAGCCTGCTCGTCGCGCGCCGCGAGGACTGACTCAGGCCTCCCGGTCGGCGCGGAACAGGACCAGGTGGCGCGGCGCGAGCCGCACGCCGACATGGTCCCCGACCTGGTGCTCGTGGTGGCTCGGGAAGAGCGACAGCAGCTCGCTGCCGGTCGGCAGCTTCAGCGTGTAGAGGATCTCGGCCCCCTTGAAGGCCTTGTTGACGATCGCGCAGCGCAGGTCGCCGTTCTCGTCCGGGACGACGTCGTCGGGCCGCACCAGCACGTCCACCGCGGTGCCGCGCGGCCAGCCGTAGGCCCGGTCGCCGCGGATCAGGCCCACCTCGGTCTCGAGCGCGTTCGGCGCCAGCAGCGCGCCGCGCAGGAACCGCCCCTGGCCGATGAAATCGGCGACGGTCCGGTTCGCCGGCTCATGGTAGAGGTTGTAGGGGGTGTCCCACTGCAGGATGCGCCCCTCGTGCATCACGCCGACCTGCTCACTGCTGGCGAACGCCTCGAGCTGGTCGTGGGTGACCAGGATGCCGGTCACGCCGCGCTCGGCGAGGATCTGCCGGACCTCGATGCCGAGGCGCTCGCGCATGTCGGTGTCGAGGCTCGAGAAGGGCTCGTCGAGCAGCAGCAGGTCGGGCCCCGGCGCCATCGCCCGCGCCAGCGCCACGCGCTGCTGCTGGCCGCCGGAGAGCTCGTGCGGGTAGCGCGCACCGTAGCCGGCGAGACCCACCAGTTCGAGCATCCCCTCGGCCGTCCGGCGCTGCTCGGCGGGCTTCCGGTCGCGCAGCCCGAACGCGATGTTCCGGGTGACGTCGAGGTGGGGGAAGAGGGTGTAGTCCTGGAACACCATGCCGATCCCGCGCCGCTCCGGCGGCACGCTGTACCCCGGCTTCGCCACCGCCCTGTCGCGCAGCACGATCTCGCCGCGGTGCACCGGCTCGAAGCCGGCGATCGCGCGCAGGATCGTGGTCTTGCCGCAACCGCTCGGCCCGAGCAGGCTGACGAAGCCACCCTTGCGCACGTGCAGGGAGGCGCCGTGTACGACGGTGGCGTCGCCGTAGCGGCAATCGATCTCGACGACCTGGAGGAGCGGCATCGGCGGTTCAGTTCCGGGACGGACGGAGCGGGACGCCGATCATGCTACCAGCAGCGGGGGCCCGGGAGTTCACCCGAGGAGCAGGAACTCGAGCAGTGCCTTCTGCGCGTGCAGCCGGTTCTCGGCCTCGTCCCAGACCACGCTGTGCGGTCCGTCAAGGACGCCGGCCGTCACCTCCTCGCCGCGATGGGCGGGCAGGCAGTGCATGAACAGGCTGTCGGGTGCGGCGAGCTCGAGCAGCCGCTCGTCGACCTGGTAGCGGGCGAAGTCGCGCTCGCGCCGCGACTGCTCCTCCTCCTGGCCCATGCTCGCCCAGACGTCGGTGACCACCAGGTCGGCGCCGCGGGCGGCCCGCTCGGGGTCGCGCGACAGTTCCACGCGATCGCCGGCGGCCGCGAGCAGCCCCGGGTCGGGGTCGTAGCCCTCCGGGCAGGCGATGCGCAGCGCGAAGTCGAACTGCCGCGCCGCGTTGATGTAGGAGTTGCACATGTTGTTGCCGTCGCCGATCCAGGCCACGGTGCGCCCGGCGATGTCGCCGCGGCGCTCGAACCAGGTCTGCATGTCGGCGAGCAGCTGGCACGGATGCACCAGGTCGGTGAGCCCGTTGATCACCGGCACCGAGGCGTGCGCGGCGAATCGCTCGAGCTTCTCGTGCTCGAAGGTGCGCACCATCACCGCGTCGACCATCCGCGTCAGCACCCGCGCGGTGTCCTCGATCGGCTCGCCGCGGCCGAGCTGGGTGTCGCGCGGCGAGAGGAAGATCGCGTGGCCGCCGAACTGGGCCATGGCGGCCTCGAACGAGACCCGCGTGCGGGTCGACGACTTCTCGAACACCATGCCGAGCACACGGTTCTTGAGCGGCTCGCCCGCGGCGTGGCGGCGGTGGAGCGCCTTGAGCTCGATGGCCCGCGCGAGGAGCCGGCGCAGTTCGTCGGGCTCGAGGTCGAGCAGGCTGAGGAAATGGCGCACCGCCATGTTCGGCTCCCCGTTCAGGACGACGCCAGCGCGCGCAGCGTGGCGGCGAGGCGCGCGACCAGCTCGTCGGCCTCGTCGTCGCCGAGGATCAGCGGGGGCAGCAGCCGGATCACCCGCTCGGCCGTGGCGTTGACCAGCAGCCCCTGTTCGAGGGCGAGCGCGGGCACCGGCCCGGCTGGCCGGTCGAGGACCAGCCCGATCATCAGCCCGAGATGGCGGATCTCGGCGACCCCGGGCAGGTCGGCGCCGGCGAGGGTGTCGACCAGCCGGCGGCCGAGCGCGTCGGCCCGCGCGACGAGGCCGTCCCGCTCGATGATGTCGAGCACTGTCATGCCGACGCGGCAGGCGAGCGGGTTGCCGCCGAAGGTGGTGCCGTGGTTGCCGGGCTGGAACAGGGACGCGGCCTGGCCGCTCGCGAGGCAGGCACCGATCGGCATGCCGTTGCCGAGCGCCTTGGCCACGCTCATCACGTCGGGGACCACGTCCTCGTGCTGGCAGGCGAACAGGCGTCCGGTGCGACCGATGCCCGTCTGGATCTCGTCGAGCATCAGCAGCCAGCCGTGGGCGTCGCAGATCTCGCGCAGGCCGGCCAGGTAGCCGGGCGTCGGCACGCGCACGCCCCCTTCGCCCTGGACCGGCTCGACCAGGACCGCGGCGACCTCGCCGGTGTTGCGCGCCACGGCGCGCACCGCCTCGAGGTCGTCGTAGGGCACGCGGATGAAGCCCTGCACGAGCGGCTCGAACCCGGCCTGCACCTTGCGGCTGCCGGTCGCGGAGAGGGTGGCCAGCGTGCGCCCGTGGAAGCTCTGTTCCATGACGATCACCGCCGGCTGGTCGATGCCCCGGGCGTGGCCGTGCAGCCGGGCGATCTTCAGCGCCGCCTCGTTGGCCTCCGCCCCAGAGTTGCAGAAGAACGCGCGCTCCATCCCGGCGAGGGCGCAGAGCCGCTCCCCGAGCGCCTCCTGGCCGGGAATGCGGTAGATGTTGGAGGTGTGCAGAAGCGTGCGGGCCTGGTCGGCGAGGGCCGTCGCCACGTCGGGGTGGGCGTGACCGAGGCCAGTGACCGCGATCCCGCAGAGCGCGTCGAGGTAGCGCTCGCCTTCGGTGTCCCAGAGCCAGGCGCCCTCGCCGCGCGAGAAGGACACGGGGAGACGATTGTAGGTGCTCATCAACGCATCGCTCATCGCTGCGCGCCCCAAACAAAAAAGGCAGCCCTGGCGAGCCGCCAATCGTGAAAAAAGCGATATTACTGAACTGGATAGGGCAATGCAACGCACCCGAACGCCGGACCGGAAACGACGACGGGGCGGCCAGGCGGCCGCCCCGTCGTGCGTCGACCCGTGGCGGGGTCAGGCGATGTTGGCGTCGGCGAAGTCCCAGTTGACCAGGCTCCAGAACGCCTCGAGGTATTTCGGGCGGGCGTTGCGGTAGTCGATGTAGTAGGCGTGTTCCCAGACGTCGCAGGTCAGCACCGGGGTCTGGTTGTCGCTGAGCGGGTTGCCCGCGTTGCTGGTCTGGACGATCTCCAGCGACCCGTCGCTGTTCTTGACCAGCCAGGCCCAGCCGGAGCCGAACAGGGTCGTGGCCTTCTGCGTGAACTCCTCCTTGAAGCCGTCGAAGCCGCCGAAGGTGGCGTCGATCGCCTTGCCGAGCGCGCCGCGGGGCTCGCCGCCGCCGTCGGGGCTCAGGCAGTTCCAGTAGAAGGTGTGGTTCCAGACCTGGGCGGCGTTGTTGAACACGCCGCCGGCGGGCGCCGAGCGGATGATCTCCTCCAGCGACATGTTCTCGTAGTCGGTCCCAGGGATCGCGTCGTTGAGCTTGGTGACGTAGGTCTGGTGGTGCTTGCCGTGGTGGTACTCGAGCGTTTCGCGCGAGATGTGCGGCGCGAGGGCATCCATGTCGTAGGGTAACGGGGGAAGCTTGTGTTCCATGGGGTGCTGTCCTCCTGGAGGTTGCGGTAATGCCGCGGGGCGGCAGGATATCGATTGACGTGGCGCGATGGCGCCTGACCCGGAACAAACTTAGACCACACCCCGCGATAACACATTGAGTTTCGTCACCTCCCGTCCGGGACGACGTCCGCGGGATGCTTCGGAGCCGGGGGAGAAACGGCCGCTGGCGAGGGCACTCTCGGCCGGCGGTGGGGATCCACGCTACCATGCACCGGTTCCACGGAGGACTCCCATGTGCGGCATCTGCGGTGAACTTCGCTTCGACGACCGGCCGCCCGATCTCGGCGCGATCGGACGGATGATGGGGCGTCTGCGGCGGCGCGGCCCCGACCACGCCGGCAGCCACGCCGACGGACCGCTTGCGTTCGGCCACCAGCGCCTGGCGATCATCGACCTGTCGCACCGCGCGAGCCAGCCGCTGGTCGACGCCGAGCTCGGCCTGGCCCTGGTCTTCAACGGCACGATCTACAACTACCCCGAACTGCGCGACGAGCTGCGCGCCTCCGGCTACCGCTTCTTCACCGAGGGCGACAGCGAGGTGATCCTCAAGGCCTACCACGCCTGGGGCGAGCGCTGCGTCGAGCGGTTGCACGGCATGTTCGCGTTCGCGGTGTGGGACACGGTCCACCGGCGCCTGTACCTCGCGCGCGACCGGCTCGGCATCAAGCCGCTCTACATCACGGATGACGACCGCCGGCTGCGCTTCGCCTCCAACAGCCAGGCGCTGCTCGCCGCGGGTGGGGTCGACACCGCCATCGACCCGGTCGGCCTGCACCACCAGCTCACCCTGCACGCCGTGATCCCGGCACCACGCACCGTGCTCCGCGGGCTGCGCAAGCTGCCGCCCGCGACCACACTGACGGTCGAGCCCGACGGCCGCCGGCGCGAGCGGACCTACTGGCATCTGACCGCGCGCCGTCCCGAGCACCCGCTGAGCGAATGGGAGTGGGCCGAAGCGGCGCGCGAGGCGCTGGTGGCCGCGGTCGAGAAACGGCGCCGGATCGCCGACGTCCCGGTCGGCGTGCTGCTCTCCGGGGGGCTCGACTCGAGCCTGCTGGTCGGGCTGCTCGCCGAGGCGGGTGCGCGCGAGATCCTCACCTTCTCGGTCGGCTTCGAGGACCAGCCCGAGGAGAAGGGCAGCGAGTTCGAATACTCCGACCAGGTCGTGGAGCGGTTCGCCACGCGCCATCACCGCTACCGCATCCCCAACCACGAGGTGCTCGACCGGCTCCCCGAGGCGGTCGACGCGATGGCCGAGCCGATGGTCGGCCAGGACGCCGTCGCCTTCTACCTGCTCGCCGAACAGGTCTCGCGCGAGGTCAAGGTGGTGCAGAGCGGGCAGGGCGCCGACGAGGTGTTCGGCGGCTACTTCTGGTATCCGCGTATGCTCGCGGAGGACCCCACGCGGCCGGCCGTCGAGCGCTTCCGCGACCACTACTTCGACCGCGACCATGACGAGTTCCTGGCCACCGTCACCGCGCCGTACCGGGGCGAGGACCA
>JAWVZO010000103.1:0-8875 GCA_033722135.1 Gammaproteobacteria bacterium
CCTTCGCCCTGCCGGCGCTGGGTCGCGCGCTCTCGGTCTCGCCCGCGGTCCTGTTCCGGGGGCTCGACGGCGCGACCACCCGCACCCCGGCTGCGTGGTGGACGGCGACTGCCGTCGGCACGGGCCTGGTCGCGCTGCTGCTGGTCGCGTCGGTCCCGGATCCGCTGTTCGGCCTCGGCTTCCTCGCCGTGACCCTGGTGCTGATGACGCTGCTCGAGGGGGTGGTCCGGCTGCTGCGCGACGGTGCCCACCGTCTCGTCGAGGGACCGCAGTTCGCCGGCCGGTTCACGCTGCGACTGGCGCTGGCCAACCTCTACCGGCCCGGCTCCTCGCTCCGCCCGACGCTGCTCTCGCTCGGCACCGCGCTGACCCTGCTGGTCGCCTCGGCGCTGGTCGTGGGCACGCTGCTGCGCACCATCGACGAGACGATCCCGGAACGCGCCCCGGCACTGGTCTTCTACGACATCCCGGCGCGCGACCTGGCCCGGTTCCGCGAACTGCTCGCCGAGTCACCGAGCCTGGAGCGTGCCGACCTCGCGCCGCTGGTGCTCGGGCGGCTCGCCGCGGTGAACGGGGAGCCGCTGCGCGCGTCGCCGGATCCCGAGCGGCGCCTGGAGGCGCGCGACGAGCACAAGCTCTCCTACCGAGAGAACAACTACGACCAGGTGATCGTCACCCGCGGTGCCTGGTGGCCGGAGGACTACCGGGGCTCGCCGCGCGTCGCATTCGAGGACCGCGAGGCCGACCAGATCGGCCTCGAGGTCGGCGACCGCCTGACCTTCACGATCCTCGGCGAGACCCTCGAGGCGGAGCTGGCGGCGATCTACGCCCAGCGCAACTTCCAGGCGCGGTTTTGGCTCGAGGGAATCTTCAGCGACGGGGTGCTCGACCCGTTCGTGACCCGCTACGTCGGCGCGGCGTTCCTCGACGACGACGACGCGCTCGCGGCGCAGGCGCGGATCGCCGCGGCGATGCCCAACGTGGTGACGGTGCGCACCGCGGAGCTGCTCGCGGAGGCGCGGGCGCTGCTCGGCAAAGCTTCGGCCGCCCTCGCCGTGATCGCCGCGATCAGCCTGCTGGCCAGCCTGCTGGTGCTGGTCAGCGTGGTCGCCAGCAGCCGGGCGCGCCAGGTCTACGACGCCGTCCTGCTGCACACCCTCGGCACGCGTCCCGGGGTGATCCGGCGGGCGCTGCTCTGGGAGTACGCGCTGCTCGCACTGCTCGCCGGCGCCTTCTCGCTGGCCGGCGGTGGAACGATCGCCGGGGCGCTGCTGCGGCTGCGTCTCGAGCTCGACACCGAGGTGACCTGGTGGCTCGGGATCGCCGTCGCCCTGGCGGTCAGCCTGGCCAGCCTGGGGCTCGGGGCCCGGTGGCTGCTCGCGCAGCTGCGTCTCGAGCCGGCCCGCCTGCTGCGCGGCGCCGGCTGAACACCGTGGGGGAGGCGCCCCGAGGCGCGGGGCCCCGGACCGCCCGCTGGCGCGGCCGCGGCCGGTGAGTACAATACGCCGCCTCACGCCCGCGACACGCCGATGAGCCAGTACTTCCAGATCCACCCCGACAATCCGCAGGCCCGCCTGCTGCAGCAGGCCGCGCAGATCGTCCAAGACGGCGGCGTGATCGCCTACCCGACCGACTCCTGCTACGCGCTAGGCTGCCAGCCGGGGGAGAAGGGGGCGGTCGAGCGCATCCAGCGTCTGCGGCGTCTCGACGAGGAGCACAAGCTGACCCTGGTCTGCCGCGACCTCTCCGAGATCGCCACCTACGCCAGGATCGACAACACCGCCTACCGCCTGCTCAAGAGCCTGACCCCCGGGCCCTACACCTTCCTCCTCCGGGCGACCGGGGAGGTGCCGCGGCGGCTGCAGCACCGCAAGCGGCGCACTATCGGCATCCGCGTGCCGGACCATCGCATCACCGCCGCGCTGCTCGACGCGGTCGACGGGGTGCTGATGAGCACCACGCTGCGACTGCCGGGAGAGGAGTTGCCGCTCTGCGATCCCGAGGTGATCCGCGACCGCGTCGGGCACGCCATCGACCTGGTCATCGACGGCGGTGCCTGCGGGGTGCAGCCGACCACCGTCGTCGACATGACCCGTGACCCGCCGGAGGTGGTGCGTTCCGGTCTCGGCGACACGGCATTGTTCGAATGAGGATTCCGGTCCCGCGTGGCGGGCCGGCGAGCCCGGTATAATCCGCGGATGGAGGAACTCACCACCGTCCAGCGCCTCGCCGTCTGGGCGCTGCCGATCCTGTTCGCGATCACCGTACACGAAGTCGCACACGGCTGGATGGCGCGACGCCTCGGCGACCCGACCGCCTACATGATGGGGCGCCTGACCCTGAACCCGGTGCGCCACATCGACCCGATCGGCACGGTGCTGGTGCCGCTGGCCCTGACCATGCTCGGCGGCGTGATCTTCGGCTGGGCGAAGCCGGTTCCGGTGACCTGGGAGAACCTGCGCAACCCGAGGCGCGACATGGTCCTCGTGGCGGCCGCGGGCCCGCTCGCCAACCTGGCCATGGCCCTGCTCTGGGCCCTGGCGATGAAGGCCGGCATGTCGCTGGGAGACGCGTCCCGCTGGGTGGCGCTGCCGCTGGTCTACATGGGTTTCGCGGGGATCACCATCAACCTCGTGCTGATGGTGCTGAACCTGCTGCCGCTGCCGCCGCTCGATGGCGGGCGGGTGGTCGCCGGGCTGCTGCCCGGGCGGCTGTCGTGGCAGTACGGCAGGCTCGAGCCGTACGGCCTGCTCATCCTGCTCGCGCTGCTGTTCATGGGCTGGCTCGGCTACCTGATCTGGCCGCCGGTCTCAGCGATGCAGGGCGCGCTGTTCCATTTGTTAGGCTTGTGAGGGCGAGCGTGGCCGGCCAAGTCTCGACACGAAACGAAGGGGGACGCTTGAACTCGGTACCGACCCATTACCAGCGCGTGCTTTCCGGCATGCGCCCGACCGGCCGACTGCACCTGGGCCACCACCACGGCGTGCTGCAGAACTGGGTCAAGCTGCAGCACGAGTACGAGTGCTTCTTCTTCGTCGCGGACTGGCATGCGCTGACCACCCACTACGAGCATCCGGAGATCATCGGCGAGACCACGCTCGACCTGGTCATCGACTGGCTCGCCGCCGGGGTCAACCCGGGGTCGGCGACGCTGTTCATCCAGTCGCGGGTCCCGGAGCACGCCGAGCTGCATCTGCTGCTCTCGATGGTCACGCCGCTCGGCTGGCTCGAGCGCGTGCCCACCTACAAGGACCAGCAGGAGAAGCTCAAGGAGCTCGACCTGTCGACCTACGGGTTCCTGGGCTACCCGCTGCTGCAGAGCGCCGACATCCTGATCTACCGCGCCGGGCTGGTCCCGGTGGGCGAGGACCAGGTGGCGCACGTCGAGCTGACCCGCGAGGTCGCGCGGCGCTTCAACCACATCTATGGACGCGAGCCCGACTTCGCCGCGCGGGCGGAGGCGGCGGCGAAGAAGATGGGCAAGAAGAACAACAAGCTCTACCACACGCTCCGCAAGCGCTACCAGGAGCAGGGCGACGCCGAGGCGCTCAAGGTCGCCCACGCGCTGCTCGAGTCGCAGCAGAACATCAGCCTCGGCGACCGCGAGCGGCTGTTCGGCTACCTCGACGGCAGCGGCAAGTCGATCCTGCCCGAGCCGCAGGCCCTGCTGACCCCGGCGGCGAAGATGCCGGGACTCGACGGGCAGAAGATGTCGAAGTCCTACGACAACACCATCTCGCTGCGCGAGTCGCCCGAGGAGGTGGATCGCAAGATCCGCACCATGCCGACCGACCCGGCCCGGGTGCGGCGCAACGATCCCGGCGACCCGGACAAGTGCCCGGTCTGGCAGTTCCACGCGGTCTACAGCGACGATGCGACCCGCGACTGGGTTCGCGAGGGATGCACCACGGCCGGCATCGGCTGCCTCGACTGCAAGGCGCCGATCATCGAGGCGGTGCAGACCGAGCTGGAGCCGATGCGTGCCCTGGCGACCGAGTACGGCAGCGATCCCGCCGCGGTCCAGGCGATCGTCGCCGAGGGGTGTGAGAAGGCGCGCGACGAGGCGCGCGACACCCTCGAGGAGGTGCGCGCGGCGATGGGGCTGGCCTACCGCTGAGGCGGGCGGGAGACGGACGGATGAACGACGAGACGGTCCAGGAGCATCCCGAGATGCAACCGATGCAGGCGGAGATGCCGTTCGCCATCGTCCAGGGCGAGCCGGTCACCCAGCTCCCGCGCGATCTCTACATCCCGCCCGACGCGCTCGAGGTGTTCCTCGACGCCTTCGAGGGCCCGCTCGACCTGCTGCTCTACCTGATCCGGCGCCAGAACCTCGACGTGCTCGACATCCCGATCGCCGAGATCACCCGGCAGTACATGCAGTACGTCGAGCTGATGAAGGAGCTGCGCCTCGAGCTCGCCGCCGAGTACCTGGTCATGGCCGCGATGCTCGCCGAGATCAAGTCGCGCATGCTGCTGCCGCGGCCGGCGTCGAGGGAGGACGACGAGGAGGACCCGCGCGCCGAACTGGTCCGACGCCTGCAGGAATACGAGCGCTTCAAGCAGGCGGCGGAATCCATCGACGAACTGCCGCGCCTGGAGCGCGACGTCTTCCCGGCCGAGATCGAGGTCGCGGCGCGCAAGGTCGCTCGGGTCGAGCCCGAGGTCGAGCTGCGCGAGCTGCTCGGCGCCCTGGCCGTCGTTCTCAGGCGCGCGGAGATGTTCACCCACCACCAGGTCGAGCGCGAGCCCCTCTCGGTCCGCGAGCGGATGTCGACCCTGCTGACCCGGCTCAGCCGTGACCGGTTCACAGAGTTCGGCGCGCTGTTCGCTCCCGAGGAGGGGCGCGCGGGCGTGGTCGTGTCGATGCTGGCGATCCTCGAGCTGCTCAAGGCGACGCTGATCGAGATCGCGCAGGCCGAGCCCTACGGGCCGCTGCACGTCCGGGCCACCGGCCACGCCGCACAGCACGAGGGGCCGCACGACACCTGATGCCACCCGCGGGCACGGAGCAGAGAATGGAAGCGAACCAGTTGAAGAACATCGTCGAGGCCGCCCTGCTGGCCGCGGGCCGGCCGCTCGACCTCGATGACCTCGAGCGGCTCTTTCCCGAGGGCGAGGCCCCGCCGCGCGCCGAGCTGCGCCAGGCGCTGCTGGCGCTGAGCGGGGAGTACGCCGGGCGCGGCATCGAGCTCGTCGAGGTCGGCAGCGGCTACCGCACCCAGTCGCGCCCGGACCTCGCCGACTGGGTCTCGCGGCTCTGGGAGGAGCGGCCCAGCCGGTACTCGCGCGCCCTGCTCGAGACCCTGGCGCTGATCGCCTACCGCCAGCCGATCACCCGCGCCGAGATCGAGGATGTGCGCGGGGTGACCATCGCCAGCTCCATCATGCGCACGCTGGTCGAGCGGGAGTGGGTACGCGTCGTCGGCTACCGCGACGTGCCCGGCAAGCCGGGGATGTACGGCACCACGCGCAAGTTCCTCGACTACTTCGGCCTGAAGAGCCTCGACGACCTGCCGACGCTGAGCGAGCTGCGCGACATCGACAGCATCAACGCCGAGCTGGCGCTCGAGGAGGATGTCCCGCCGCAGGTCGACCTCGACGCCTTCGACCCCGAGCTGCGCGAGATCGCCGAGGCCGCCGCCGAGGCCGGGGGGCACGGGGAGGCGGACGATTCCGGGCACGATGCGGATGACCACGACAGTCCCGCGCGGGCCGGCTCGCCCGACGCGGCGGGTCCGGAAGACGACGACGCCGGGGACGCGGCCGCGAGCGGGGACGCGGCCGACCGTACCCGGAGCGAGTCATTGCACTGAAACCGCACGGTCCAACGCCGCCACCGGAACGCCTGCAGAAACTGCTCGCACGGGCCGGGCACGGCTCGCGGCGCGAGATCGAGACGTGGATCCGGGCGGGCCGGATCACCGTCGACGGCACGCCCGCCGAGCTCGGCCAGCAGGTGACCGGCGGCGAGCGGATCTGCCTCGACGGCCGCGCCCTCCCGGTCGAACGCGCCACCCGCCAGGCGCCGCGCGTGATCGCCTACCACAAGCCGGTCGGCGAGCTGGTCACGCGGCACGACCCCGAGGGACGTCCGACGGTCTTCGCGGCGCTGCCGGCCATCCAGGCGGGGCGCTGGATCCCGGTCGGGCGGCTCGACGTCAACACGGCCGGCCTGCTCCTGCTGACCACCGACGGCACGCTGGCCCACCGCCTGATGCACCCCTCGTCGGGTGTCGAGCGCGAGTACGCGGTGCGCGTGCTCGGCGAGGTGACCGCAGAGCAGCGGCGCCGGCTGACCTCGGGGCTGGAACTCGACGACGGCCCGGCGCGCTTCGAACAGGTGATCGAGGCCGGCGGGGAGGGCGCCAACCGCTGGTATCACGTGGTGCTCCGCGAGGGACGCAAGCGCGAGGTGCGGCGGCTCTGGGAGGCGCTCGGACACACCGTCAGCCGGCTGATCCGGGTGCGCTACGGCCCGGTCCGCCTAGCGCGGGAGCTGCGCCCCGGGCGGTGGCGCGATCTGCTTCCGGACGAACTGGCCACCCTCTACCGCGCGGCGGGTCTCGACGCGCCCGAGATGCGTCGCTCCGACCGGGCACGTCACGCGGGCGACCCGGCGGTACGGCGCCGCACGCGACGGCGCAGGCCCTGAAAAGGGCCCGATGACCCAGGTCACGGTCAAAGTGTGAACCACGTCGCAAAATCGCTTGCATTGGTGGTGGTATACAGGAATCACCAAAATTCTTTCGGAGGGACCGAACATGACCAGGATCAATAACATGGCCGCGGCACTGCTCGCCGTGGCGCTGCCAATGGGCGCGGCCCACGCCGCCGGCACCTACGACCCCTCCCGGATCCTCGTCGACGTGACGCCGGGTGAGAGCGTCCAGGTCTCCTACACTTACTCGGACCCGGGCGCCTTCTTCGTGCTCCCGTACTTCACCTACTCCGGCGACCCGGTGCTCGGGTCGTGGATCGGCGAAGCGTACAAGGGCACCTCGCGGGGCAGCGGGGTCGCCAACATCACCATCGACGTTCCCGAGTACGCGCCCGCCGGCACTTACTCGGGCCGCTTCCACGGCATGTCCTTCGGCGGCGCGCACGGCAGCTCGAACAGCAGCGTGTCCGTGCACGTCACGGTCGTCTCCTCGACCTGCGGCGGGCTCGCCGAGTTCGTGTCCGGCAGCGAGAACGAGATCGATCTGTGGGCGCCGAACAACACGGTTCGCGAGGTCGAACTGACCGGCGACCTGAGCGTTCCGGACGGTTGCAGCATCGTGTCGGCCACCTGGGACGTCGTGGACGAGTACGGCGAGTACAGCAGCCACGGCGACATGGAGATCACCGGCGACGACGATGGCTACGTGGCCAAACCGCTGATCGAGGTCTCCCGCAAAGGCCGGGACGAGGACAAGAGCGGCCGCACCTACACCGTGACCCTGAACGTCGAGACGGAAGACGGCGTGGCGACGCAAACCCGCACCCTCGTCATCCGCCACGACCGCCGCGACAAGGCCGGCGACAACCCGGCCGGTGGCAGGGGCAACTGAGGACCTTCTCGCGATGCCTTCGTTCGACGTGGTCTCCGAGGTCGACATGCACGAAGTCGCCAACGCGGTGGACCAGGCGGCCCGCGAGGTCGCCAACCGCTTCGACTTCAAGGGTGTCGATGCCCGCTTCGAGCGCGATGCGCACGAGGTCGCCCTGGTAGCCGAGGCCGAGTTCCAGCTCGGCCAGATGCTCGACATCCTGCGCGCCAAGCTCGCCAAGCGCGGCATCGACACCGGTTGCCTCGAGGTGGGCCACGTCGAGCAGGCGGGTCGCCAGGCGCGTCAGCGGGTGGTCCTGCGCCACGGCATCGACGGCGACCTGGCGCGGGCCATGGTCAAGCGCGTCAAGGGCGCCAAGCTCAAGGTGCAGGCCCAGGTCCAGGGCGACCAGCTCCGGGTGACCGGCAAGAAGCGCGATGACCTCCAGCAGGTCATCGCGCTCTTGCGCGGCGCCGACGACATCGATCTCCCGCTGCAGTTCACCAACTTCCGCGACTGACCGATGCCCCCGACGCTGCCGCGACGCCGGCTGCGCGCGGTCTACCGGCAACTGCTCGCCCACCACGGCCCGCAGCACTGGTGGCCGGCGGAGACCCCGTTCGAGGTGATCGTCGGCGCGGTGCTGACCCAGAACACCGCCTGGACGAACGTCGAGCGGGCCATCGCCAACCTGGTCCGGTCCGACGCGCTCGATCCCGGCGCGCTGGTCGCCCTGCCCGAGGGGCGCCTGGCGGAGCTGCTGCGGCCCTCGGGCTATTTCAACGTCAAGGCGGCGCGCCTGCGTGCCGTCTGCAGGTGGTACCTTGCCGAGGGCGGTCACGGGCGGTTGCGGCGCTGGCCGACGGGGCGGTTGCGGGAGACCCTGTTGGGGCTGCACGGGGTGGGGCCCGAGACCGCCGACGCGATCCTGCTCTACGCCTTCGGCCGGCCGGTCTTCGTCATCGATGCCTACGCTCGCAGGCTCTTCTCCCGGCTCGGCGTGATAGGGGGGCGCGAGCCGTACGAGACGCTGCGTGCCGGCTTCGAGCACGCGCTCGGCGCCGACGCGGCGCTGTTCAACGAGTACCACGCCCTGATCGTGGCCCACGCCAAGGCGTCGTGCCGGGTCCGTCCCCGGTGTGCGGGATGCTGTCTGCGGCGCGGTTGCCCGGCGGGCCGGGACGCGAGCGGCGTCAGGCCGCCCGGGGCACCGTCAGGGCCTGCCCGGTGACGCCCCGGCTGTCCGGCCCGAGCAGCCACAGGTACCACGGCATTACCGTCTCGGGGAGCGGCAGGCTGTTCGGGTCGAGCCCGGGGTAGGCCCCGAGGTAGCCGGCGGTGCG
>JAWVZO010000104.1:0-8843 GCA_033722135.1 Gammaproteobacteria bacterium
CGGCTCGGCTGGTCGCACGGGGACCAGGAGCTCTTCTCGGTCGACGAGATGGTCGCTCTGTTCGACCTCGAGGAGGTCAACAAGTCGGCGTCTACCTTCAACACCGACAAGCTGCTGTGGCTCAACCAGCACTACATCACCGAGGCCGATCCCGCCCATCTCGCCCGCGAACTGAGCTGGCACGTCGGGCGGCTGGGCATCGACCCGGCCGACGGGCCGGACCTGGTCGAGGTCGTCAGGGCGCAGCAGGGGCGGGCGAAGACGCTCGTCGAGCTGGCCGGGATCAGCGCCTTCTTCTACCGCGACCCGGCCGACTACGAGCCGAAGGCGGCGAAGAAGCACCTCGGGTCGGCCGCTCTCGAGCCGCTCGGGCAGGCGCGCGAGGCCCTCGAGCACCTCGAGCCTTGGACGCCGGAGGCGATCCACGGGGCGGTGGAGGGCATCGCGCAGGCCCTCGACCTCGGCATGGGCAAGGTGGCCCAGCCGCTGCGGGTCGCCGTCTCGGGGCGCGCGGCGACGCCGGGCATCGACGTCACGCTGCACCTGGTCGGGCGCGAGGCCACGCTCCGGCGCATCGACCGGGCGCTCGGGTTCGTCGAGGAGCGGGCGGATGGCGAGGAGCAGGATTGAGCGAGGGCGTCATGTAGGCCGGGCTTCGTCCCGACGTCCTGCATCGGGATGGATATCGGACTGAAGTCCGGCCCTCACCAGGACATGGATCCAGGTTTTCGGTCCCACCCCCAACAGGGCAACCCGACAGAGCAATGACCGACAGCGACACCCCGAAGAAGGACAACTTCATCCGCCAGATCGTCGAGGCCGACCTCGCCGGCGGCAAGCACGACCGCGTGCGCACCCGTTTCCCGCCCGAGCCGAACGGCTACCTGCACATCGGCCACGCCAAGTCGATCTGCCTGAACTTCGGCCTCGCCGAGGACTACTCGGGGGAGTGCAACCTGCGCTTCGACGACACCAACCCGCACAAGGAGAACATCGAGTACGTGCGGGCCATCGAGGAGGACGTGCGCTGGCTCGGCTACGACTGGGGCGAGCGGATGTTCTTCGCCTCCGACTACTTCGAGCCGCTCTACGCGTTCGCCGTCGAGCTGATCCGCCGCGGGAAGGCGTACGTCTGCGACCTCTCCGCGGAGGAGACCCGCGCCTACCGCGGCACGCTGACCGAGCCGGGGCGCGACAGCCCCTACCGCGGGCGCAGCGTCGAGGAGAACCTCGACCTGTTTGCGCGCATGCGCGCCGGCGAGTTCCCGGACGGGGCCAAGGTGCTCCGGGCCAAGATCGACATGGCCTCGCCGAACATCAACCTGCGCGACCCGACCCTCTACCGGATCCGCCACGGCGTGGTCCACCACCAGACCGGCGACGAGTGGCGCATCTACCCGATGTACGACTTCACCCACTGCCTGTCGGACATGCTCGAGGGCATCACCCACTCGCTCTGTACCCTGGAGTTCGAGGACCACCGCCCGCTCTACGACTGGTTCCTGGACGCGCTCGAGACACCCTGCCACCCGCGGCAGATCGAATTCGCGCGACTGAACCTCGAGTACACCGTGCTCAGCAAGCGCCGGCTCACCGAGCTGGTCGAGGGCGGCCACGTGGACGGCTGGGACGACCCGCGCATGCCGACGATCGCCGGGCTGCGCCGGCGCGGCTACACGCCGCGCTCGATCCGCGCCTTCTGCGAGCGCATCGGCGTGACCAAGGCCGACAGCCGCGTCGAGATGCAGATCCTCGAGGGCTGCATCCGCGAGGATCTCGAGATTCACGCGCTGCGCCGGTTGGCGGTGCTCGACCCCCTGAAGGTGGTCATCACCAACTGGCCGGACGACCGCGAGGAGGAGTTCGAGGTCCCGAATCACCCCCAGGAGCCGTCGCTCGGCGAGCGCCCGGTGCCGTTCGGCCGGGAGCTCTGGATCGAGCGCGCCGACTTCATGGAGGAGGCGCCGCGCAAGTACAAGCGCCTGGTCGCCGGCGGCGAGGTGCGGCTGCGTAACGCCTACGTGATCCGCTGCGACGAGGTGATCAAGGACGCAGCCGGGGAGATCGTAGAGCTGCGCTGCAGCTACGATCCCGAGACCCTCGGCCGCAACCCCGAGGACCGGAAGATCAAGGGGGTCATCCACTGGGTCTCGGCGAGGCACGGCCTCCCGGCCGAGGTGCGCCTCTACGACCGGCTGTTCACCGAGGCCAACCCCGACGCCGCGGGCGACTGGCGCGCGGCCCTGAACCCCGGCTCCCTGGAGACCGTCGAGGCCGTCGTCGAGCCGGCGCTGGCGGCGGCGGAGCCCGGCGAGCGCTTCCAGTTCGAGCGGACCGGCTACTTCTGCGCGGATCTCGTCGACCACGGCCCGGGCCGGACGGTGTTCAACCGCACCGTGCCGCTGCGCGACTCCTGGGCCAAGATCGCTTCCAGGGGCTGATTCAGGGCCACGGCCGGGGCTGACCCCGGCGCGGGACGCCGCGCCTCGCCGCGTCCGACGGGCGGAATCCCGGTCTCAGCGCGAGGTCAGTTTGAACTCGATGCGCCGGTTGCGCGCCAGCGCCTCGGGCGTGCTGCCCGGGTCGATCGGGTGGTACTCGCCGAAACCGGCGGCGACCAGCCTGCGCGGCGGAATGCCCTGGTCGATCAGGAACCGGACCACCGACACCGCGCGGGCAGTCGACAGCTCCCAGTTGGACGCAAAGCGCACGTTGCGGATCGGGACCCTGTCGGTGTGGCCGTCGACGCGCAGCACCCAGTCGAGATCCCCGGGGATGCGCGCGGCGAGGTCGCGCAGCGTCGCGGCGAAGCGCACCAGTTGACGGCGCCCCTCCTCGCCGAGGTCCGCGGTGCCCGAGGCGAAGAGCAGCTCGGACGAGAAGACGAACCGGTCGCCCTCGACGCGGACGTCGGGGTTCTCGCCGAGGACCTCGCGCAGCCGGCCGAAGAACTCCGACTGGTAGCGGGCGAGCCGATTCACCTCCCTGGCCAGCGCGATGTTCAGGCGCTTGCCGAGCTCCGCGATCTGCGCGTCCTGGGCCTCCTTGACCGCCTCGGCGGCGGCCAGCGCGGCGGCGATCTCCTCGAGCCGCTGGCGCAGCGCGAGGATCTGGCGGTTGAGCAGCGCGAGCTCGGCGCGCGCCGCGGCCGACACGGCGCGCTCGTCGTCGAGTTCGGCGGTGCGCCGGGCCAGGGTCGACTCGGTCTCCTCCAGGCGCCCCTCGAGCCTGGCCGCCTCGTCGCGGCTGCCGGCGAGCGCCTCGCCGAGATCGGCGGCCTCGGCCTCGAGGGCCGCGCGGGCGGCGCGCAGGCCGGCCAGGTCCTCCTCGAGGGCGGCGAGCCGTTCCTCGCGCTGCGCGAGCTCGGCCCCGAGGCCGGTGTTGGCCGCGTCGAGGGCGTCGATCCGCGCGTTGAGCTCGACCTTCTCGCCCATCAGCTCGGAGATCAGCGAGGAGAGGGCGTCGGTCTTCTGCTCAAGCTCGGCGTTGGCCTCCTCGGCGAGGCCAAGCTGCCGGGTCAGCTCGGCGATCTCGCGGTGCAGGGCGGCGAGCTCGATGTCCTGCATCGACACGGTGCGCGAGAGCATCGCCTGGGCGACGACGAACACCAGCAGAACGAAGATCACCACCATCAGCAGCGCGGCCAGCGCATCCACGTAGCCGGGCCAGATGTCGGTGGTGCGCCGGTGGCGGCGTGCCGCGGTGGTCATGCCGGTTGCCTCAGCCGCCCGCGGGCGGATCGCGGCGGTCGAGCACTTCCCTGATCATCGCGCGGGTCTCGCGGAGCTCGGCGGCGATCAGCTCGAACCGGTCGTCGGTCGAGGGCTCGATCAGCGGCGGCTCTGGCAGGGGCTCCTCCTCGGCCTGGCCCTTGCCCGGCTCGTCGATGAGCTGGGTGACGCCCGACAGCCACTCCTCGAGGCCGTTGTAGAAGCGGTTCTGCGCGTGGCCGGCCAAGATGTCCAGGAAGCCGAGGACCAGCGACCCGCCGAGGCCGAACAGCGACGAGCTGAACGCGGTGCCCATGCCCGAGAGGGGGCCGGCGAGACCCGCCTTGAGCTCGTCGAACATGGTGCCGACGTCCTGCGCGGTCACCTCGAGCCCGGCGATCACCGTGGCCACCGCCGAGACGGTCTGGAGCAGGCCCCAGAAGGTGCCGAGCAGGCCGAGGAAGATCAGCAGCCCGACCATGTAGCGGGAGATCTCGCGCGACTCGTCGAGCCGCGCGCGGATTCCGTCCAGGATCGTGCGCAGCGCGTGCGCCGAGAGGCGGAAGCGGTCCTTCTTGCGGCCGCTCAGGTGAGAGGCCAGCGGACGCAGCAGGCGCGGCTCGACCGCCAGCGACAGGCCGGTCTGGCCGGTGCGGAAGAGCTTGATCCACTCGATCTCGACCTCCAGCGCGAGAACCTGCTGGACGTTGATCACGACGCCGAGCAGCAGCACGCCGAGGATCAGCGCGTTGAAGCCCCAGTTGGCGAGGAAGGCCGCCTCCAGGGACGGGTAGAGGAGGGCGCAGACGGCGCCGACCAGCGCCAGCGTCACCGCCATCCAGAACAGGGAGTGCCTCGGGTTGAACATCGCCTCGAATCCGTGCGTGGCCGTGGGGGCGTGTTGTAACACAGCCGCGCGCACGGCTTCCCTATCCCTCACGACGGGTGGGGGTGCCGCGCGCGCCGGAGCGGTCCCGTCGCGGGGTTAGAATACGCGCCTCCCACGGATACGGATTCACCCACGGTGCAGCAGTGGTTCCTCCCCGGCGGACTGGTCCTGGCGATCGCCCTGGCGCTCGTCGCACCCGAGCCGGGCAGTGCCGTCAACCGGACCGGCCTGGTGAGCTGGCTGGTGGCGACGATCTTCCTGGTCAACGGCTACCAGACCCGCATCGACGCCCGGCGCCTCGGCCGGCGCTTCCTGCGCGTGCTGGCCGCCGGCGCGGGCATCGGCCTGCTGCTGAGCCCCTGGCTCGGCGTCGCGACGGCGGCCCTGCTGGGCCTGCCGGCCGCGGCGGCCCTCGGCCTGGTGGTGATGGCGAGCATGCCGCCGACGCTCTCCTCGGGGGTGATCCTGACCGGCAACGCCGGCGGCGACGTCCTCTGGGCGATGCTGCTGACGATCCTGCTCAACCTCGCCGGCATCGTCAGCGTGCCGTTCGTGCTCGATCTGGCGCTGGAGGCGGGGGCCGAGGTCGCGATCTCCCCGTGGCCGCTGCTCTGGCGCCTGCTGACGTTGGTGCTGGTGCCGTTCGTGGCGGGCGTGGGGCTGCGGCGCCTGTTCGAGAGCAGGCCGCCGGGCTGGGTGCGCTACGTGCCGTCGACCTGCATCATCATCACGGTCTGGATGGCGATGTCGGCGTCGAGCGGCACGCTGCTGGAACTCACGGCCGGCGCGCTCGGGCTGATCGTCGCCGGCGCGCTGCTGGTGCACGGCGCGCTGCTCGGCCTCTGCGCCGCGGCCGGGCGCGCCCTGGAACTCGCCCCGGCCGAGCGTATCGCGGTGCTGTTCGTGGTGTCGCAGAAGACCCTGCCGGTGGCGCTCGGGGTGCTGACCGCCCTCGAGGCGCCGATCGCCGGCGCGCTGGTGGTCTGCATCGTCTTCCACTTCCTCCAGCTGATGGTCGACGCGGTGCTCGCCGCGCGCCTGCGTCCGCCGGCGCGGTTGCGGTCCGGCTAGCCGGAGACGCGCGCGGGCAGGACGTCGCGCAGCTTCCCGGCGATGCCGCGCAGCGTGCGCTCGGTGGTCTCCCAGTCGATGCAGGCGTCGGTGATCGACACCCCGTAGCGCAGCTCCGCAGGATCGTCGGTCAGCTTCTGGTTGCCCTCGTGGAGGTTGCTCTCGAGCATCAGGCCGACGATCGAGCGGTTGCCCTCAACGATCTGGTTGGCGATGTTCTCGGCCACCAGCGGCTGCAGCTCGTGCTTCTTGTGCGAGTTGGCGTGGCTGCAGTCGACGATGATGTTCCGGTTCATGCCGGCCTTCTCGAGCGCCTGCTCGGTCAGCGCGACGCTCACCGAGTCGTAGTTCGGCTCGCGGCCACCGCGCAGGATGATGTGGCCGTAGCGGTTGCCCTTGGTCTCGACGATCGCTACCTGCCCCGACGGGCTGATCCCGAGGAAGCTGTGCGGCGCGGCGGCCGACTGCAGCGCGTTGATCGCCACGTCGAGGCTCCCGTCGGTGCCGTTCTTGAAGCCCACGGGCGTCGACAGGCCGCTCGACATCTCGCGGTGGGTCTGCGACTCGGTCGTGCGCGCGCCGATCGCGGCCCAGGAGAAGAGGTCGGCGAGGTACTGCGGACTGATCGGGTCGAGCGCCTCGGTGCCGGTCGGCAGGCCCAGTTCCGCCAGCCAGACGAGCAGTTCGCGCGCCCTGGCGAGCCCCTCGTCGATGGCGAAGGAGTCGTCGAGGTGCGGGTCGTTGATGAAACCCTTCCAGCCGACCGTGGTGCGTGGTTTCTCGAAGTAGACGCGCATCACGAGGTAGAGCGAGTCGGCGAGCTCGTCGTGCAGCGCCTTGAGCCGCTGCGCGTACTCCTGCGCGGCTTCGACGTCGTGGATCGAGCAGGGGCCGACGACCACGAGCAGCCGCGGGTCGCGGCGGTCGAGGATCGCCTTGATCGCCTCGCGGCCCTGCTCGACGGTCACGGCCGCCGTCTCGTTGGCCGGGATCTGCTCGTGGAGCGCCTCGGGCGAGACCAGCACGCGGAATCCGGCGATGTTGAGGTCTTCGAGCTTGTGGGTGGTCATGTTCATCGGCAGCGTCGCGGCCTCGTCGGCCGCGCCTTCGGGAGGCGGGTGGCTCGGCTTCCGGGCGCGGGAGCCGTCTCGGCGAGCCCGGTGGAAACGGAACCCGGGGTCGGAACGACCCGGCCCGCTTTTCCGACCTGTCGGGGCTCGAATCGAACATTATACCCGGTATCCGCGCTGCGTTGGACCGGTCCGGCCGATCGTGCGAACGGGTGCCCCGGCACGGTTGCGGGACGCCGCGCGAGACACTAAGTTGGTTCGCGAGATAGCGCCACACGGAGCCACTCCAGGCCGATGCAAGCCATCCTCGACGACTCGGACCTCGCCCGGTTCGCCCCGCGCAACCGGCTCGATCGCCTGATGCGCGAGTACGAGCGGAACTACGAGCGGATCCGCCTGCTCGTTCCCGGCCTGCGCAGACTGCGCGGCCGTTGCGTCTCCCGGGCGCCCGCGATGCCCGACCTGCACATCGAGGTGCTGGAGCAGTCGGCCTACACCACGACCCTGGTCATGAACTACGCGCTGGAGATCGACGGCAGCCGGCTCCCCGAACCCGAGGTGCAGGTGCGCGTCTACCACGATGCGCGCATGGCCGAGGTCCTCGCGGTGCGCGAGCCGGGGCCGACGGGCGGGCGGGCGTGGTGCTCGCTGCGCCACTCGGCGATGTCGCGCAAGTGGCGCTTCAACCGCTTCCTGGCCAAGTGGCTCGCCTACTGCCTGCAGCAGGGACACGGCCGCTTCGAGTCCCCGGCGGCGGCCGGCGCCCCTGCCTGACGGGGCGCGACCCGCTTGAAGCTCTATGACTACCGTCCGGCGCCCAGCCCGCGCCGGGTGCGGATGTTCCTCGCCGAGAAGGGCGTCGAGATCGAGACCGTGCAGGTGGACCTGGCGGCCGGCGAGGAGTTCGAGGCGCCCTTCGCCCGTCTGAACCCGCGCTGCGTGGTCCCGCTGCTGGAGCTCGACGACGGCACCTGCCTCGGCGAGGCTGCGGTGATCTGCCGCTACCTCGAGACGCGGTACCCGGAACCCCCGTTGCACGGCACCACCGCGGAGTCGCGGGCCGTCATCGAGATGTGGGACCGGGCGATGGAGGAGGACGGCTTCAGGGCCGTCGCCGAGGCGGTGCGCAACACCAGCCCGGCGTTCGCGGACCGGGCGCTGACCGGACCGGTGCGGTACGCCCAGATCTCCGAGCTCGCCGCCCGCGGCGTGCGGCGCACCCGGCAGTTCCTCGACGAACTCGACGCGCGCCTCGGCGTCTCGCCTCACGTCGCCGGTGACGATTTCAGCGTGGCCGACATCACCGCCTTCGTCTGCGTCGAGTTCGCGCGCTGGGCCCGGGTCAAGCCGGAACCACGCCACGCGCACCTGCTGCGCTGGCACGAGCGTCTCGCCGCGCGGCCCAGCGCGCAGGCCTGATCCCGTCCCGGGACGACGTCAGACGCCGACGTCGATCGCCCCCAGTTCGTCCCATAGCCGGTCGAGATCGGGGGCGTCGCCGTCGATCGTGACCGCGCGCTCCCGCTCGTCGTCGCCCAACGGCTCCACGCTGCCGCGCTGTCGGGCGACGACCGCGGCGTCGGCCTCCGACGGATCGTGGCCGTCTCGTGCCCGGGCGCCCAGCCGCGCGTCGATCACCTCCCGGCTGGCCACGATGTCGAGCAGCGCGAAGGGCACGCCGGCCTCCTCCGCGAGCCGCGCGAACGCCAGGCGCCGCTCCCGCCGGAGGAAGGTCGCGTCGACGATCGCCGGGTAGCCCGCGTCGAGCACCGTCCGCGCCAGGTCGGCGAGCCGCGCGTAGGTGCGCTCGCCCATGCCGGCGCCGTAGACCGCGACCTTCTCCGTTTCCGGGGTCTCGGCGTCGGCCGGCCTGCCGAGCAGTCGCTTGCGCTCGACGTCCGAGCGCAGCCGCACGGCCCCCAGGCGTTCCACCACCCGGGCGGCGATGTGGCTCTTGCCGCTGCCCGACAGGCCGTGGGTGATCGCCAGGAACGGCCGGCGCGGCTGGCGCAGCCGGTCGGCCAGGCCGAGGTAGGCGTGCAGCTCCGTGCCGTCCGCGCCGGCCTGGGCCCCGCGGATGGCGGCCACCTTGGCCCGTACCAG
>JAWVZO010000105.1:0-8711 GCA_033722135.1 Gammaproteobacteria bacterium
CCATCCACTCCTGGTCGCGCCGGGCCAGATAGTCGTTGACGGTCACCACGTGCACGCCTTTGCCCTCGATGGCGTTCAGGTAGGAGGGCAGGGTGGCGACGAGGGTCTTGCCCTCACCGGTGCGCATCTCGGCGATCCGTCCCTGGTGCAGCACCATGCCGCCGATGAGCTGGACGTCGAAATGGCGCATCTCGAGCACGCGGCGTCCCGCCTCGCGGACCACGGCGAACGCTTCCGGGAGGAGGTCGTCGAGGGTCTCGCCGTCGGCGAGACGGGCACGGAACGTGTCGGTCTTGCCGCGCAGCTCGGCGTCGCTCAACGGGGCGAACTGCTCCTCGAACGCGTTGACCTGGGCGACGATCTTGCCGAGCTTGCGCAGCAGGCGCTCGTTGCGGCTGCCGAATACCTTGCTGAAAACTTTACCGATCATGGCTTTGCGTCGAGTCTGGCGGGACGCGCGAGGACTTCTCCGCGCGCAAGAGCGGAAGTTTGGCCGAGACCCCTGCCGAATTCAACGGCCGGCCCGGACGAACCGCATCGGATTGACGGGCTTGCCGTCGCGCAGGACCTCGAAATGGACGTGGGGCCCGGTGGAGCGTCCGCTGCTGCCCATCAGGGCGAGCACGTGCCCCTTCTCGACCATGTCGCCGACGGCGACGAGGTTCTTCTCGTTGTGGGCGTAGCGGGTCGCGTAGCCGTTGCCGTGGTCGACCTCGACCATCCGGCCGTAGCCGCTGCGCCTGCCCGACCAGGTCACGACGCCCGCGGCGACGGAGACGATGTCGCTGCCCCTGCGGCCGGCGAAGTCGACGCCCTCGTGCCGGTCCGGCTTGCCGGTGAACGGATCGGTGCGCTTGCCGTAGCCCGAGGAGAGCCAGCCCTCGCGAATCGGGCGCCCGCTGGGCTCGATGCGGCTCGCCAGACTGCGGCTGAGGAGGAACTCCTCGAGCAGGGTCAGTTTCTGCTCCCGGTCGTCGAGGTGGGCCAGCAGGCCGTCGATCGCCTTGCCGAGATCCGGCGGAGCGCTCGCGCCCTCGCCGTCGGCCTCACGCGCGGGCCCGCCACGGGCCGGTGGATTGCTGAAGTCGAACTCGTCGGGGTTGAGCTCGGCCATGCCTGCGAGACGCTCGCCGAGGGCGTCGAGGCGGATGACATGGGCCTGCAGTTCGCCGAGCCGGAGCGCCAGCGCATCGAGGTGATGGTCGGCCTCGCGTCGGACCGAAGCGAATTCCCGTTCGCGCTGCTCCGCGGCGGCACGGGTGCGCGCGCTGACCGCGGCCAGTTCGGGCTGGGCGGCATGGTGACCGTAGAGGTAACCGGCGCGGAACAGCCCGGCCGAGAGCAGGGCGCCGAGCGCGATGCCGACGACCATCGGCCAACGCTTGCCGATGGAGAGTACGCGGGCCGCGGCCCCGGTCTTGGTAAGCAGGATGATCTGCATGCTCGTGCTTGTGGTCCGTTGTCGTGCTCGCTACGATGAGGTCGTGCAACGCTTCCCGAGTTTTCAGTGAGTTCCAGTCCGTCCCCGGTCCGCTCGCTGCTTCGTGGCCGCCTCGGCGACCTTGCCGAGTCCGCGCGTCTCAATGCGCGAACCGGCGACCGGGTCCGCGGTCTCCTGCCGCCCGAACTGGCCAACCGGCTGCTCGGTGCGGTCGTCGATGGCGAGGAACTACGGCTCTACGTCGACTCGCCTAGCTGGGCGACCCGATTGCGCTTCCTGGCCCCCGACCTTTCAGCCCGTCTAGCGGGCGCCGGCATCGCGTGCCGTCGCTGCCGCGTCCGGGTCCTCCCCCCAGGAGAGCGGGTTTCCGCCCCACCCCCGGTTCCCCGCGCGCCGTCCGTCGGCTCCGCCGCGGTGCGCGCGGTGCGCAGCGCCGCGGCGGCTACCGAGAGCGGCGCCGTGGCCGACGCGTTGCGCCGGCTCGCGCGCTCGCTGGCCCGCCGTCAGCCGCCGGCGTAGGCCGGTCGGGCGTACGAGATCGGCAGGCTCTCGATGTCCTCGTAGGTCACCAGCTCCCACGCCTCGGCGTCTGCCACAAGTTCGCGCAGCAGGCGGTTGTTCAGCGTGTGGCCCGACTTGTGCCCCCGGAACGCACCGATGAGGCTCCGCCCTAGCAGGTAGAGGTCGCCGATCGCGTCGAGGATCTTGTGCTTGACGAACTCGTCCTCGTAGCGCAGGCCGTCCTCGTTCAGGACCCGGTACTCGTCGACGACCACCGCGTTGTCGAGGCTGCCGCCCAGCGCGAGCTGGTTCTGGCGCAGCAACTCGACGTCGCGCATGAATCCGAACGTCCGCGCCCGGCTCACCTCCTTGACGAAGGAGGTGGTCGAGAAGTCCATCGTGGCGAGCTGCGTGCGCTCCTTGAAGACCGGGTGATCGAAGTCGATCGAGAACGACACCTTGAAGCCCTCGAACGGCTCGAAGCGGGCCCACTTGTCGCCATCCACGACCTCGATCGGCTTGCGGATGCGGATGAACTGCTTCGGCACGCCCTGCTCCTCGATGCCGGCCGACTGGAGCAGGAAGACGAAGGGCCCCGCGCTGCCATCCATGATCGGCACCTCGGGCGCGCTGACGTCGACGTAGGCGTTGTCGATGCCGAGGCCGGCCATCGCCGAGAGCAGGTGCTCGACGGTGGAGACCCGGACGTTGCCCTCGGTCAGCGTCGTCGACAGCTCGGTGTCGCCGACGTTGTGCGGGTCGGCACGAATCTCGACCGGCGGGTCGAGGTCGACGCGACGGAACACGATGCCCGCATCGGGCGCGGCCGGGCGCAGGGTCAGGTAGACCTTCTCACCCGTATGCAGGCCTACGCCAGTCGCCCGTATGGCGTTTTTCAGGGTCCGCTGCTTGATCATGTCCCCAAGTGCCGTTCGGCTGCGGCCTCCCCGGCCGCACAAACCAAGGCACCTTACCACAGAACCCCCCTCATCCCAAGAACTTAGCCGCGCCACGAAGCGGACCCGCTCAATCCGCCTGCTTGCGCAGGAACGCCGGGATGTCGAGGTACTCGTAGTCCATTTCCGGAGCCGCGGAACCCTCCTGCGACGGCTTCTTGACCTGCTTGCGCTGGGTCGCGGGCCTCTCGTACTGCTGCCAGTCCGGGTCGCCCGTCTGCGGCTTGCGCACGATCTCGACCTTCGGGGTGGCCTGCTTGGCCTGCTGCGATCCGAGCCCGGTCGCGACCACCGTCACGCGCAGGTCGGCCTCCATCTCCATGTCGATGACCGTCCCGACCACGACGGTGGCGTCGTCGGAGGCGAACTCCTTGACGGTGCTGCCGACCTCCTCGAACTCGCCGATCGCCATGTCGGGCCCGGCGGTGATGTTGACCAGGATGCCGCGCGCGCCGGCCAGGTCGATGTTGTCGAGCAGCGGGCTGTTGATCGCCGCCTCGGCGGCCTCGCGCGCCCGGCCCTCGCCGCTGGCCGAGCCGGAGCCCATCATCGCCATGCCCATCTCCGACATCACGGTCCGCACGTCGGCGAAGTCGACGTTGATCAGGCCCGGCCGCGTGATCAGCTCGGCGATGCCCTGGACCGCGCCCTGGAGCACGTTGTTCGCCTCGCAGAAGGCGTTGAGCAGCGTCATCTGCGGGCCGAGCACCTCCTGCAGGCGGGCGTTGGGGATGGTGATCAGCGAATCGACGTGCTCGGAGAGCTCGCGGATGCCCTGCTCGGCGACCTTCAGCCGGCGGTTGCCCTCGAACCCGAACGGCTTGGTCACCACCGCCACGGCGAGGATGCCTAGCTCACGCGCCACCTGCGCGATCACCGGGGCCGCGCCGGTGCCGGTGCCGCCGCCCATGCCGGCGGTGATGAACACCATGTCGGCGCCGGCCAGCGCCTCCTGGATGCGGTCGCGGTCCTCCAGCGCGGCCTGTCGGCCCAGATCGGGGTTGGCACCGGCGCCCAGGCCCTTGGTGATGTTGCCACCGAGTTGCAGCACGCTGCAGGCCTGCATGCCCTTCAGCGCCTGGGCATCGGTGTTGGCGCAGATGAATTCGACGCCCTCGATGTCGGCCTTGACCATGTGGTTGACCGCGTTGCCGCCGCCGCCACCGACGCCGATCACCTTGATCACCGCGCTCTGCGGGTAGGTTTCCATCAGTTCGAACATGAGATTTCCTCCATCGGGCATGTCGCCCGTTTCGCCTCGTCGCCTGCCTGTTGCCGTTCACGCGCCCGGTGGGCGCCAACCTTCGCTTCCGCGACCATTTCGACCACCTCAGAAATTGCCCTGGAACCAGCTGCGCATCCGCTCGAGGATGCTGCTGAACCCGCGCCTCGGCGCGCGTTCCTCGCCACCCTCGCGCTGCTGCTGGTGACCGAACAGGAGCAGCCCGACCCCGGTCGCGTTGGTCGGACTGCAGACCACCTCGGTGAGCCCGGAGACCCCCTTGGGCACGCCGAGCCGGACCGGGAGGTGGAAGATCTCCTCGGCCAGCTCGATCACGCCCTCGACCTTGCTGCTGCCGCCGGTCAGCACGACGCCGGCCGCGCAGAGGTCCTCGAAGCCGCTGCGCCGCAGCTCGGCCTGGATCAGGCCGATCAGCTCCTCGTAGCGCGGCCCGATCACCTCGGCCAGCGTGTGGCGCGACATGCGCCGGGCCGGCCGGTCGCCGACGCTCGGCACCTGGACCGTCTCGTCGGGGTGCGCGAGCTGGGCCAGCGCACAACCGTGATGGATCTTGAGTTCCTCGGCGTGCTGGGTCGGGGTGCGCAGCGCCACCGCGATGTCGTTGGTCACCTGGTCTCCGGCGATCGGGATCACCGCGGTGTGGCGGATCGCGCCGCCGGTGAAGACCGCGATGTCGGTGGTGCCGCCGCCGATGTCGACCAGGCAGACCCCGAGCTCCTTCTCGTCCTCGGAGAGCACCGACTGGCTCGACGCGAGCTGCTCGAGGATGACGTCGTCGACCTCGAGCCCGCAGCGGCGCACGCACTTGATGATGTTCTGCGCCGCGCTCACCGCGCCGGTGACCATGTGCACCTTCGCCTCGAGGCGCACGCCGGACATGCCCTCTGGATCGCGGATCCCCTCCTGGTCGTCGATCACGTACTCCTGGGGCAGGATGTGCAGGATCTTCTGGTCGGCGGGAATCGCCACCGCGCGCGCCGCGTCGATCACCCGCTCGACGTCGCCGCGCGTGATCTCGTGGTCGCGCACCGCGACGATGCCGTGCGAGTTCAGGCTGCGGATGTGGCTGCCGGCGATGCCGGCGTAGACCGAGCGGATCTGGCAGCCGGCCATCAGCTCGGCCTCCTCGACCGCGCGCTGGATCGAGTGCACCGTCGACTCGATGTTGACCACCACGCCGCGCTTGAGGCCACGCGACTTCTGCGAGCCGATGCCGACCACTTCGATGCCGTCCTCGTCGTTGACCTTGCCGACGATCGCCACCACTTTCGACGTGCCGATGTCGAGGCCGACGATCAGGTTCCTGTCCGGTCGCTTGGTCATAGGTCTGCGTTCCCCGTGCGCATCGTGTTCAGGTTCGGCCGGCTTCGGTGCGCGGCATGCTGCGGGCGGTGTCGCCGGCGTCGCTCGGCTGCCAGCGCACCGCGAGCCCGTTGGTGTAGCGGAGGTCGATGCGCTCCGCCGCGGCGAGCCGCTCGGCATCCCAGCCGAGCAGCAGGCCGAGCAGGCGCTCGAGCCGGGTGCGGATCGCGTGGCGGCCGATCTCGACCCGCAGGCCGCCGTCCAGCGTCAGGTGCCAGGCGCGGCGCGGATCGAGCTCGAGCCGCGCGATCTGGCGACCTGCCCGCGACAGCAGGCCGTCGAGCAGGCGGTACTGCTCGAGGAGGCGTCGCGCTTGGCCCTGTGGGCCGACGAGCACCGGCAGCTCGGCCAGTTCGGCAGGCTGCTCGTCCTCTCCGACGGCGAACAGGTCGCCGTCGTCATTGACCAGGCGCCCGTCGCTCCAGCGAGCGACCGGCTGTTGCTCGACCACGGTCAGCAGCAGGCGGTCCGGCCACAGCCGGCGCACGTAGGCGCGCTCGATCCACGGCAACGCCTCCAGGGCGCGCCGCACCGCGTCGACGTTGACCAGCAGAAGGCCGGTGGTCGCCAGCGGCGCGACCACCTCCTGGAGACGCTCGCGATCGATGCGCTGCAGTTCGCCCTCGATGCGCACCGCGCGGATCGGCCAGCGGTCCGGGTCGAGCGCCTGCACCCCGAGCCAGCCGAGCCCGGCGACCAGGGCCGGCAACAGCAGCCCGAGGACGAGCTGGCGCATGGCGCCCTGGCCGGTGCGTTCGGCGTCTCGGCGCTCAGCCATCTTCCCGCTCCGTCGACAGGGTCGCGGCGAGGATCCGCACCACCAGCTCGTCGAACTCGATGCCGGCCACCCGCGCGGCCATCGGAACCAGGCTGTGATCGGTCATGCCGGGCACGGTGTTGACCTCGAGCAGCTGCGGCCGCCCGTCGCCGTCCATCATCAGGTCGACACGGCCCCAGCCGTGCCCGCCGACCGCCGCGAAGGCCCGCTCGGCGAGGCGCAGCAGTCGCGCCTCCTGCTCGGGTGGCAGCCCGCAGGGGCAGTGGTAGCCGGTGTCGTCGGCGAGGTACTTGGCGTCGTAGTCGTAGAAATCGTGGGGCGTCTCCAGGCGGATCGCCGGCAGCGCCTGTGCGCCGAGCAGTGCCACGGTGAACTCGGCCCCGCTGCAGAACCGTTCCACCAGCACCGTGTCGTCGTAGCGCGCGGCCTCGTGGTAGGCGGCCTCGAGGCCCGCCACCGTCGTCACCTTGCTGATCCCGAGGCTCGAACCCTCCAACGCCGGTTTGACGAACAGCGGCAGGCCGAGGGCCTCCACCAGGCCACTCCAGTCGGTCTGCGCGTCGAGCAGGTCGTAATCGGGCGTCGGCAGTCCTGCGCCGAGAAAGAGCTGCTTGCAGCGGAGCTTGTCCATCGACAGCGCCGAGGCGAGCACGCCACTGCCGGTGTAGGGCATGCCGAGGGCCTCGAGCGCGCCCTGGATGACGCCGTCCTCGCCGCCGCGACCGTGCAGCACGATGAACGCGCGGTCGAAGCCGCCGTCGATCAGGGGGCGCAGCCCCGTTTCGGCCGGATCGACGGGATGGGCGTCGACCCCGCGCCGGCGTAGCCCCTCGAGCACCTGGCGGCCGCTCTTCAACGAGACCTCGCGCTCCGCCGAGTTGCCACCGAACAGCACCGCGACGCGGCCGAACGCTGCCGGGTCCACGGGTACCACGATTCCGTTCATGCACCACCTCCGATCGCCGGTTCGCCGACGATGCGCACCTCGGTCTCGAGGCGGACGCCGTACCGCCGCGCCACGGTCTCGCGGACGTGTTCGATCAGCGCCTCGACATCGGCGGCAGTCGCGCCGCTGCCGGTCACGATGAAGTTGGCGTGCTTGGTCGAGACGCTCGCGCCGCCGATGGCGTACCCCTTCAGGCCCGCCGACTCGACCAGGCGGCCGGCGAAATCGCCGGGCGGATTCTTGAACACCGAGCCGCACGACGGCTGACGGGTCGGCTGGGTCGCGCCGCGCCGCTCCAGCAGGGCGCGGATGCGTGCCTGGCCCTCTTCCGGATCGCCCGGCTCGAGCGCCAGCGTCGCGGCCACGAACCACTCGTCGTGCGGACCCTCCACGTGCCGGTAGGCGATCCGGTAGTCGGCCGGGGTCCGCCGGTGCAGCAGGCCGTCGCGGCCGGCGGTCTCGACCTCGACCACGCGCTGCCAGATCTCGTCGCCGTGCGCGCCGGCATTCATCGCCAGGGCCCCGCCGAGGGGTCCCGGGATCCCGGCCAGGAACTCCACGCCGAGCAGGCCTGCGCGTGCGCAGTGGCGCGCGACCGCGGCACTCGTCGCCCCCGCCTCGGCGAGGACGCGGTGGCCGTCGAGCGTATCGACCCGGTCGATCGCCCCCTGCAGGCAGATCACGGTGCCGTCGATGCCGCCGTCGCGCACCAGCAGGTTGCTGCCGAGCCCGACCCAGAGCAGCGTCTCGCCCGGGTCGACCCCGGCGAGGAACGCGGCCAGGTCCTCGCGGTCGGCCGGCTTGAAGAAACGGGCCGCCGGACCGCCCACGCGCCATCCTCCGTGGCGCGCCATCGGCTCGTCGCGGCGCAGTTCGCCGCGCAGCTCCGGGGCGGTCCGGGCGCTCATGTCGCGTCCCCGACCGGCCGGAAGCCGTCGCCGCCGAACGCCTCGGGCAGGCGGCCCGGCACGCGGCCGATGTCGCCGGCGCCCATCAGGAGCAGGACGTCGCCCGCCACGAGAAGATCGGGAAGCAACCCCAGGAATCCCTCCGCGGTCTCGGCGAAGACCGGATCGAGCTTGCCCCGCATGCGCACAGCCCGGCACAGCGCGCGACCGTCGGCGCCGGCCACCGGCTCCTCGCCGGCGGCGTAGACCTCGCTCATGAGCAGCAGGTCGGGCTCGTTGAGCACCCGGGCGAAGTCCTCGAAAAGGTCCCGGGTGCGCGAGTAGCGGTGCGGCTGGAAGGCGAGCACGACCCGGCGCCCGGGCCAGCCCGAGCGCACCGCCTCGAGGGTGGCCGCGATCTCGCGCGGGTGATGCCCGTAATCGTCGATCACCGTGACCCGGCCCCCGGCCACGGCCAGTTCGCCGTGGACCTGGAAACGACGGCCGATGCCGGCAAACCCGGCCAGGCCGCGGAGTACCGCGGCATCGTCCACCCCGACCTCGCCGGCAACCGCGATGGCCGCCAGCGCGTTGAGG
>JAWVZO010000106.1:0-8642 GCA_033722135.1 Gammaproteobacteria bacterium
CGGCCGATGCGCTTCGGCCACCGCCTCTGGGTCTGCCCGGGCGACCGCGACCCGCCCGACCCCGGGGCCGTGAACCTGCGGCTCGACCCGGGCCTCGCGTTCGGCACCGGCACCCACCCGACCACGGCCCTCTGCCTGGAGTGGCTCGAGGGCCACCCCGCCCCCGCCACGCTGCTCGACTACGGCTGCGGTTCAGGCATCCTGGCCATCGCCGGCAGGCTGCTCGGCGCCCGTGAGGTGTGGGCGGTCGACCTCGACCCGCAGGCGCTGCGCGCCACCCGCGACAACGCCGAACGCAACGGCATCGTCACCGGCCTGCATGCCTGCCTGCCCGAGGCCCTCCCGGCCCTGCGCTGCGACCTGGTGGTCGCCAACATCCTGGCCGGACCGCTGGTCGGGCTCGCCGCGGAGCTGACCGCCCGGCTGCGTCCCGGCGGCGTGCTGGTCCTCTCCGGGATTCTGCCCGACCAGGCGGCGGAGGTCGCCGCCGCCTACCGCCCCTGGTGCGGGGCGCTGCGCAGCGTGTCGCGCGACGGCTGGGTGCGCCTGGACGGGCGTCGGCTTTGAGTTCGCGCCGGGTCCCGGCTACCTTTGAGGCGCCATGAGCGACCCGAAGCACGTCCGCTGCCCGCGCTGCCAGACCGTCTTCCGGCTGCCCCCGGGCACCCTCGAGGCCGCCGGGGGGCGGGTGCGCTGCGGCCGCTGCAGCGCGCTCTTCGACGGGCGCGCGGAGACCGTCCCCGCGGCGGCGCCGGCGATACGCGACGCCACGCCGGAGCCCGGCCCGGCCGGCGAGCCCGCGCTCGGAACGGGATCGAGTGAACCCGCAGAGGCCCGGCCGAAGTCTGCCGTGCCCGCACCGGAGGCGGTCTTCGGGCTCGACGGCGAGGTGCGTGACGGCTCCCGCCGGGCGCGCCGACCGGGCGCCTCCCTGCTGCTCGCTTTCGCCAACGTCGTGCTGTTCGGCCTGCTCGGGGTGCAGCTGTTCCTCGGGCTGAGCGAGCCGCTGTTCGCCTCGCCGGAACTGCGCCCCTGGCTCGAGCGCGGCTGCGCAATCGTCGGCTGCCGGCTTCCCGCCCTGCGCAACCCCGAGCGCGTCGAGATCCTCGCCCGGGACGTGCGCGCCCACCCGCGCTACGCCAACGGGCTGCTGGTCGACGTCACCCTCGTCAACCGCGCCCCCTACGTGCAGCCCTTCCCGGTGATGCAGCTCACCTTCACCAGCCTCGACGCGCAGTGGTTCGCCCAGCGCCGCTTCCAGCCCGCCGAGTACCTGGGCCCGAACCGCGGCACCTCCGAGCGGCTGCCGCCCGACATCCCCGTGCAGGTGGTGCTGGAGCTGCTCGATCCCGGCCCCGAGGCGGTCAGCTACCAGTTCGATTTCCTCTGACCACGCTCCCGTCCGGGTTTATCCGCGCCCCGCATGGGGGTAACATGTCCGCCCTTCGAACCCGACCGGACCCCCCGAGAACGATGAGAATCGGGCCCTACACGCTGCGCAACAACCTGGTGCTGGCGCCAATGGCCGGGGTCACCGACCGCCCCTTCCGCCAGCTCTGCCGGCGCTTCGGCGCCGGCCTCGCGGTCTCCGAGATGGTCTCCTCCAACTCCCTGCTCTGGGGCAGCGAGAAGACGCGCCGCCGCGCCGATCACCGCGGCGAACCGGCGCCGCGCTCCGTGCAGCTGCTCGGCACCGATCCGGCGATGATGGCCGAGGCGGCGCGCTACAACGTCGCCAACGGCGCGCAGATCATCGACATCAACATGGGCTGCCCGGCGAAGAAGGTCTGCAACGTGCAGGCCGGCTCGGCGCTGCTGCGCGACGAGCCGCTGGTCGCGCGCATCCTCTCCGCGGTGGTCGACGCGGTCGAGGTCCCGGTAACGCTGAAGATCCGCACCGGGTGGGACCGCGAGTCGCGCAACGCCGTGCGCATCGCCCGCATCGCCGAGGAGAACGGCATCCAGGCGCTGGCCGTGCACGGCCGGACCCGCGCCGACGCCTACCGCGGCGAGGCGGAGTACGACACCATCCGCGACGTCGTCCGCGCCGTGTCCATCCCGGTGCTCGCCAACGGCGACATCCGCACCCCGGAACAGGCGCAGTCGGTGCTCGAGCACACCGGCGCCGCCGGCGTGATGATCGGACGCGCCGCCCAGGGCCGCCCGTGGATCTTCGCCGAGATCGAACATTTCCTGGCGACCGGCACGCATCGCCCGGAACCCGGCCCGGCGGCGATCCGCGACCTGCTCGTCGAGCACCTCGAGTCGCTCTACGCTTTCTACGGCGAGCAGACCGGCGTGCGTGTCGCGCGCAAGCACGCCGCCTGGTACAGCCGGGGTCTGCGCGACGCCGCCGCGTTCCGCAACCGGGTCGTCCGCGCCGAGACCCGCACCGAGCAGCTCGCGATGATCGACGACTACTTCGCCCGCGCCGGCGACGCAGCGCTGGCGGCATGACCCGCGCCCGGCGCAAGGACGCGGGCAGCCCCGCGGACATGGGCGAGACGTTGCGCGACTGTGTGCGCAAATCGATGGACAAGTACTTCCACGACCTCGACGGGGAGCAGCCCTGCCAGATCTACCAGATGGTGCTGGCCGAGGTCGAACGGCCGCTGCTCGAGAGCGTCATGGTCTACACCCGCGGCAACCAGAGTCACGCCGCGGACTGCCTCGGCATCAGCCGCAGCACCCTGCGCAAGAAGCTCAAGATCTACAAACTGGACTGACCGCCACCCGCCGGCCACGTCCGCGCGCCGTGGCCTGCCAACCCGCCCACGAGAGGAGCCGATGAACCCGATAAGGCGTGCGCTGCTCAGCGTTTCCGACAAGACCGGCGTGGTCGATTTCGCCCGCGCGCTCGCCGAGCGGGGCGTCGAACTGCTCTCGACCGGCGGCACCGCCCGCCTGCTCGGCGAGGCGGGCCTGGAGGTGGTCGAGGTCGCCGACCACACCGGCTTCCCGGAGATGATGGACGGCCGCGTCAAGACGCTGCACCCGAAGGTGCACGGCGGCATCCTCGGTCGGCGCGGCCAGGACGACGCGGTGATGGCCGAGCACGGCATCGCCCCGATCGACCTGGTGGTCGTCAACCTCTACCCGTTCCGCGAGACCGTGGCCCGTCCCGGCTGCGACCTGGCCACCGCGATCGAGAACATCGACATCGGCGGCCCGACGCTGCTGCGCGCCGCGGCCAAGAACCACGCCGCCGTGACCGTCGTGGTCGATGCCGCCGACTACGACGCGGTGCTCGGCGAGATGGATGCCCACCGGGGCGCCGTCACCGACGCGACCCGCTTCCGCCTGGCCACGCGTGCGTTCGAGCACACCGCGGCCTACGACGGGGCGATCGCCAACTACCTCGGCGCGCGCGACCTCGCCGGGGACGCGGCGACCCCCTTCCCGCACACCTACAACGCCCAGTTCGTGCGCGCCCAGGCGCTGCGCTACGGCGAGAACCCCCACCAGGGCGCCGCGTTCTACGTCGAGACGCCGGCCGGCGAGGCGTCGATCGCCACCGCGCGCCAGCTGCAGGGCAAGGCGCTGTCGTACAACAACATCGCCGATACCGACGCCGCGCTCGAGTGCATCAAGCAGTTCGCCGACGGCGCCGCCTGCGTCATCGTCAAGCACGCCAACCCGTGCGGCGTCGCGCTCGGCGGCAATCTGCTCGAGGCCTACGACCGCGCCTACGCCACCGATCCCGAGTCGGCCTTCGGCGGCATCATCGCCTTCAACGGCGAACTCGACGCGGCCACCGCCGAGGCGATCGTCGCGCGCCAGTTCGTCGAGGTGATCGTCGCCCCGTCGGTCGCCCCGGGCGCGAGCGAGGCGGTCGCGGCGAAGAAGAACGTGCGCCTGCTCGCGTGCGGCGCATGGCCGGCCGAGAGCGCGGCCCGGCACGACCTCAAGCGCGTCACCGGCGGGCTGCTGGTGCAGCAGGCGGATCTCGCGCTGCACGGCGACCTGCGCGTGGTGACCCGCCGCGAGCCGAGCGAGGCCGAGTGGCGCGACCTGCTGTTCACCTGGCGGGTGGCCAAGTTCGTCAAGTCCAACGCCATCGTCTACGGCCGCGACGGCCAGACGATCGGCGTCGGCGCGGGGCAGATGAGCCGGGTCAACTCCGCACGCATCGCCGCGATCAAGGCCGAGCACGCCGGGCTCGAGGTGCGCGGGGCGGTGATGGCCTCGGACGCCTTCTTCCCGTTCCGCGACGGCATCGACAACGCCGCCGAGGCCGGCATCGCCGCGGTCATCCAGCCCGGCGGGTCGATGCGCGACGAGGAGGTGATCGCCGCCGCCGACGAGCACGGCATGGCGATGGTGTTCACCGGGATGCGCCACTTCCGGCATTGAGCGCGCGGGCTGGCCTGGCGCCCGAACAGACCCGCGCCGCAGGTCGTGCTTGAGCCCGATCTTGTCGGACTGAAGTCCGACCTACAGGTACAACGACCCAACGAGGTGGATGAATGAAGGTACTGGTGGTCGGCGGCGGGGGGCGCGAGCACGCCCTGGCCTGGAAACTGGCGCAGTCGCCACGGGTCGAGACGGTCTACGTCGCGCCGGGCAACGCCGGCACCGCCCGTGAGCCGGGCGTGGAAAACGTCCCGATCGGCGCCGGGGCGCTCGACGAACTGCTCGCGTTCGCCCGGGACAACGCGATCGACCTGACCGTGGTCGGCCCCGAGGCGCCGCTGGTCGCCGGCATCGTCGACCGCTTCACGGAGGCGGGCCTGCGCTGCTTCGGCCCGTCGGCCGGCGCCGCGCAGCTCGAGGGGTCGAAGCGTTTCTGCAAGGACTTCCTCGCCCGCCACGCCATCCCCACCGGCGCCTACGCGAGCTTCACCGACGTCGACGAGGCGGTCGCCTACATCCGCGCGCAGGGCGCGCCGATCGTGGTCAAGGCCGACGGCCTCGCCGCCGGCAAGGGGGTGATCCTGGCGCAGACCGAGGACGAGGCGATCGCCGCGGTGCGCGACATGCTCGCCGGCAACGCCTTCGGCGAGGCCGGCCACCGGGTCGTGGTCGAGGAGTTCCTGACCGGCGAGGAGGCGAGCTTCATCGTCATGGCCGACGGCGAGCACGTCCTCGCGATGGCCAGCTCGCAGGACCACAAGGCACGCGACGACGGCGACCGCGGCCCCAACACCGGCGGCATGGGCGCCTACTCGCCGGCGCCGGTCGTCACCCCGGAGGTCCACGACCGCGCGATGCGCGAGGTGATCCTGCCGACCGTCGCCGGCATGGCGGCCGAGGGGCTGCCCTACACCGGCTTCCTCTACGCGGGCCTGATGATCGCGCCCGACGGGACGCCGAAGGTGCTCGAGTACAACTGCCGCTTCGGCGATCCCGAGACCCAGCCGATCATGCTGCGCCTGCGCTCCGACCTCGCCGCCCTGTGCGAGGCGGCGCTCGACGGCCGGCTGGACGCCGTCTCGGTCGAGTGGGACCCGCGCCCGTCGCTCGGCGTGGTCATGGCCGCCGGCGGCTACCCGGCGAGCTACGCCAAGGGCGCCGAGATCACGGGCCTGCCCGAGGAGACCCCTGAGAGCAAGGTGTTCCATGCCGGCACCGACGAGGTCGACGGCCGGGTCGTGACCAGCGGGGGCCGGGTCCTGTGCGCCTGCGCCCTCGGCGAGACCGTGGCCGCGGCCCAGGTCGCCGCCTACGCCCTGGTCAGCCAGATCGACTGGCAGGACGCCTACTACCGCACCGACATCGGCTACCGGGCCGTGGCGCGGGAGAGCTAGCCGCCGAGCGCCTCGTCGGCGACGACCAGGCCGTCCTCGTCGGCGTAGAGGTAACTGCCCGGAGCGAACGCGACGTCGGCGAAGCGGACCACCACGTCCCGCTGGCCCTCGCCCCGCTTCCGGCTCTTCGCCGGGTGGGTCGCCAGCGCCTTGACCCCGACGGGCAGCCGCGCGATCTCGACGCTGTCGCGGATGCAGCCGTGGATCACCACCCCCGACCAGCCGTTGGCGGCGGCCATGCGGGCCAGGTTGTCGCCGAGCAGCGCGCAGCGCAGCGACCCGCCCCCATCGACGACCAGCACGCGGCCGTCGCCCGATTCGCCGAGCGTCTCGCGCACCAGGCTGTTGTCCTCGTGGACCTTGAGCGTGACCACCCGGCCGTGGAACGCGTGGCGCCCCCCGAAGTCGCGGAACAGCGGCGCGGCGACCTGCAGCGCGTCACCATGCTCGTCGTAGAGGTCGGCGGTCAGGTAGGTCATCGTTCGCTCCGCACCGGGGACTGCGCGCATTTTTACCATGTCACCTGGACCATGGCATCCTCGCCTTCCCCGGGCGATGGTATAAAAGGGCCCCCGATGCTGCGCCGCGCAAACCGACCCGCGAGTCTCCCATGCTGATCACCGCCGGACAGAACCCGACCGCCCGCGGCATCGCCCGCGAGATCATGGGCGGCTTCGACAAGCACTACCGGATCTTCCGCGCCTGTGCGCGCGACACCAAGGAGCTCTTCGAGAAGGCCGACTGGCACGGCATCCACCGGCTGGTCAAGGACCGCATCCAGTTCTACGACGACCGTGTCAGCGAGGTCGTCGAGCAGCTCCACTCGGAGTTCGACGCCGAGACGATCGACGACACCACGTGGCAGCAGGTCAAGCTGATCTACATCGGCCTGCTCAACGAGCACAAGCAGCCGGAACTGGCCGAGACCTTCTTCAACTCGGTCTTCTGCCGGATCATGCACCGCACCTACTTCCACAACGACTTCATCTTCTTCCGCCCGGCCACGTCGACCGAGTACCTCGAGTCCGACCCGCCGTCGTACCGCTGCTACTACCCGAGCGACCCGACGATGCGCGAGCCGCTCACGCAGATCCTGCTCGATTTCGACTGGGCGCTGCCCTTCGCCGACCTCGAACGCGACATCCGGCGGGTGCGCGAACTGGTGCTGCGCTATTTCGGCGGCAAGCGGCCCAAGCCGGAGGCGAACCACCAGGTGCAGGTGCTCGCCTCCCCGTTCTACCGCAACAAGGCGGCCTACGTGGTCGGCAAGGTGATCAACGGCTACCACGAGTACCCGTTCGTGATCCCGGTGCTGCAGGACGAGTCGGGGCGGCTCTTCCTCGACACCGTCCTGCTCGAGGAGGCGCACATCAACGTGCTGTTCAGCCTCAACCGGGCCTACTTCCTGGTCGACATGGAAGTGCCGTCGGCCTACGTGCGCTTCCTGAGCAGCATGATGCCGACCAAGTCGCCGGGCGATCTCTACACGATGATCGGCCTGCAGAAACAGGGCAAGACCAGTTTCTACCGCGACCTCTACTACCACCTGCACCACTCGCGCGACAACTTCGTGGTCGCCCCGGGCATCCCCGGGATGGTGATGCACGTGTTCATGCTCCCGTCGTTCCCGTACGTCTTCAAGCTGATCAAGGACGTGATCCCCCCGCCGAAGGAGGTCGACCGCGCCACGGTCATGAAGAAGTACCTGCTGGTCAAGCAGCACGACCGCGTCGGCAGGATGGCCGACACGCTGGAGTTCTCGGACGTCGCGCTGCCGCTCGACCGTTTCGACCCGGCGCTGCTCGCCGAGCTGCAGGAGGTGGCCCCGTCGCAGATCGAGATCGAGCACGACGAGGTGGTCATCAAGCACCTCTACGTCGAGCAGCGCATGATCCCGCTGAACATCTACCTCGACCGCGCCGGCGAGGCCGAGGCCGAGCACGCCGTGATCGAGTACGGTGACGCGATCCGCGAGCTGGCCAGCGCCAACATCTTCCCCGGCGACATGCTGTGGAAGAACTTCGGCGTGACCCGCTACCACTACGTGGTGTTCTACGACTACGACGAGATCGAGTACCTCACCGACTGCAACTTCCGGCGCATCCCGCCCTGCCCCTATCCGGAAATGGAGATGTCCGGGGAGGTCTGGTACCCGGTGGCGAGGAACGACATCTTCCCCGAGGAGTTCGAGACCTTCCTGCTCGGCTCGCCGCGCGTGCGCACCCTGTTCATGAGGCACCACCGCGACCTGCTCGATGCCGACGCCTGGAAGCAGATTCAGGAGAAGGTCCGCGAGGGCGTGGTGGTCGATTTCTTCCCGTACCCCGAGGAGCTGCGGTTCTGCAACACCCACCGGCACCGCCCGAGCTCCCGCGGCGACGCGGAGATGGCCCCCACGGGCTCGGACCCGTAGCCGCCCCCGCCGAAGCACGCCGCCGCGCGTCCCTATCGTTCCGCAGGTCACGGCTCCCCCGTCCACGTTCAGCCGCCACGCGGGGGAGGCCGGCACCTCGCCGAGGCGCTTCAGCCGACGTTCAGCGTCCGTCTGCCATACTTGGATTCAACTTGCGGCACGGGCGCAGCGTCGCCCGAGCCGCGAAACCCGGACAACCGTCAAGGAGGCTGACATGCATGAGTTCCGCATACTGTTCCCCGCCGCACTGGTCTTGGCCCTCGCGCTCGGGGCCGGCCCACTGCTCGCCGCACCGCCTTCGTGGGCCGGCAAGGACAAGGGGGGCAATCAGGGTGGCGGCCAGGACGGTGGACCGGAGGTGAACGTCGAGATCTCGCTCGGCGGCTACTTCGACGACCGCACCCGCCACGCCGTGCGCAGCCACTACGCGGAGCAGGCCCGTGGCGGCCACTGTCCGCCGGGGCTGGCGAAGAAGAACAACG
>JAWVZO010000107.1:0-8553 GCA_033722135.1 Gammaproteobacteria bacterium
CAGCACCAGCCGCGGGTAGAAGACGATCCCGGCGCCGTCGCAATCCTCGAAGCGGACCGGGTAGGAACGGACGAACGCGGGCATCGGGAGCCTCCTTCGAGTCGACGACGGCGCCAGCGTAACGCAGGTGCGCACGAGCCCGCCCGTTCACAACGGCGGCCGCGCTACGTCGGCGCGCGTGACGCGGCCCTTCCCTGCCCGGCAAGGATCCCGGCCAGCAGGCGGGTCGCCGGGCCGGCGCCGTCGCGATCGGCGTAGACCAGGTGCAGCGTGACCGGCCGCGAGCCCCCCTCGCGCAGCGGGAGCGGCACCAGTTCCCCCGAGGCGAGCTCGTCGGCGACGTGATTCCGCGGCACCCAGGCGAACGCCAGGCCCCGCCTGATGGTGGCGATGGCCGTGCGCAGGTGCGACACCGTCCAGCGCTGTTCCGCGCCCAGCCAGCCGGCGTCGAGGCTGCGGTGCAGGCCGGTGTCGCGCACCACCACCTGGCGGTGGCCCGCGAGGTCGCTGTCGGTCAGCTCGCGGCCGAGGCCGTGGAGCGGGTGGTCGCGGTGGGCGACCGCCACCAGCTCGACCTGCACCAGCGGATCGGCGAGGAACCCGGGCGGGACCTGACCGGCGACGACCAGGTCGGCCCGTCGCTGCAACAGCGCCTCGGCCGTGCCGGAGAGCACCGTCTCGACGAGCTGGACACGCGTTTCCGGGGCCTGCGCGCTGAACTCCGCCAGGCTGCACAGCACCAGTTCCGGCGGCGTGATGTTGTCGACCGCGAGGCGCACCTCGCTCTCCCAGCCCTGTGCCAGCGTCCCGGCGAGCTGCTCCAGCTTCGCCGCGTCCTCGAGCAGCCGGCGCGCCCGCCGCAGCAGCACCTCGCCATGCGCGGTCAACGCCGTCCTGCGTCCGCGCGGCTCGAGCACCGCGACCGGGAGCTGCGCCTGCAGCCGCTTGAGCGCGTAGCTGACCGACGACTGGCTGCGGTCGAGCGCCTCGGCGGCGGCCTCGAAGCTGCCGTGGTCCTGGACCGCCCGCAGCGCGGCCCATTGCTCCAGCGTGGTGCGCGGCAGGCCCATGTTATTCATCCTCTAATTAGATTAATTAACGGCGATTATTGCATAAATAAATCGAATAATTAGCCATATGATGCCTCCCAGTCGCAATCGACCCTACCGAGGAGCACGACCATGACCCGCATCCTGCACATCGACAGCAGCCTCTTTTCCGGGAACGGCGCCTCCGCCACGCTGGCCCGCGAATTCATCGAGGCCCTGCGCCGACGCGAACCGGACCTCGAGATCACCCACCGCGACCTGGGCCGCGATCCGGTGCCGCACCTCGACGCGGCGCGCCTGACGGCGCTCGGCACCCCGGACGCCGACCGCACACCGGAACAGCGGACGATCGTCGCCCAGGCCGACGCCTTGATCGCGGAGCTGCAGGCCGCCGACCTGCTGGTGCTCGGCGCCCCGATGTACAACTTCGCCATCCCGACCCAGCTCAAGGCGTGGTTCGACCACGTCGCCCGCGCCGGGACCACGTTCCGCTACACCGAGAACGGCCCCGAGGGGCTGCTCACCGGCAAGCGCGCGGTGGTCTTCACCAGCCGCGGCGGCATCCACGGCGACCGCGAAACCGACACCGTCGTCCCGTACCTGCGCACCATGCTCGGCTTCGTCGGCATCGACGACGTTGACGTCGTCTACGCGGAGGGGCTCAACTTGGGTGACGCGCAGCGCGACGCCGGCCTCGCCGACGCCGCCGCCGAACTGGCGCGGGTGGCCGAGGCGCTGCCCCGCGCCGCCTGAGGAGCACGCCCATGAACGCACGCACTGTCACCGCCGTGGTCGAGGGCCATCCCACCAGCGACGGCGCCGGGGTCCGGCTGTTCCGGGTGTTCAGCCCGAACGACCCGTCCGGCCTCGACCCGTTCCTGCTGCTCGACGAGTTCCGGTCCGACGAAGCCGCCGACTACATCGCCGGCTTCCCGCCGCACCCGCACCGCGGCTTCGAGACCGTGACCTACATGCTCGAAGGCGAGATGCTGCACGAGGACCACCTCGGCAACCGCGGCCGCCTGACCTCCGGCAGCGTGCAGTGGATGACCGCCGGCCGCGGCGTCATCCACTCCGAGATGCCGCAGCAGGAGGAGGGGCGGATGCACGGCTTCCAGCTCTGGATCAACCTGCCGGCCGCGGAGAAGCTCAAGGAGGCCGCCTACCGCGACATCCCGCCGGAGGCGGTGCCCGAGGCGCCGCTGGCCGGCGGCGGCCTGGCCCGGGTGATCGCCGGGCGGCTCGACCTCGACGGAACGCCGGTCGACGGCGCCGTCACCGGCGTCAGCACCGACCCGCTCTACGTCGACCTGTACCTGCCCGCCAGCGCCATGCAGACGGTTCCCGTGACGGCCGGCCACACCGCGCTGGTCTACGTCTACGAGGGCGCGGTCACTGTCGCCGGCGAGACCGTCCGGGCACACCGGCTCGCCCGGCTCGGCGACGGCGATGCGGTGCGGCTGCAGGCCGGCGACGATGGCGCCCGCGTCCTGCTGCTCGCCGCCCGGCCGCTCCGCGAGCCGGTGGTCCACCACGGCCCGTTCGTCATGAACACGCCGGAGGAGATCGCGCAGGCGATCGCCGACTACCGCGAGGGACGCCTGACGGCCTGAGCCGCTCCCGCCCCCCGCCCGGTCACGTCCCGGAGGCGGCCGTCCCCTCCCCCTGCAGCCGGTAGGCCTGCTCGATCTTGCCGACGGCGAAGAGCACCTTCAGCGCCTCGCTGGTGGTCATGTCGAGCTCGGTCAGCTCCCCGCGGGGCAGGTAGTGCAGCTGGCCGTTGGCGGGACTCGGCGCGTGCGGCAGGTAGACGACCGACAGCGCCTCGCCGTCGACCTCGACCTCGTTGGTGACCAGGCCGAGGCAGGCGCTGCCGTACGCGCGGTTCCGCACCAGCACGACCTTGCTGAAGATCGCCTGCTCGCCCTCCCCGTAGCCCAGCACCTCCTTGAGCGAGCGGTACAGGAAACCGAGCCCCGGCAGCCGCGTCAGGAGCCGGTCGACGAAGGCGTAGAAGTACCGGCCGACGACGGTGCTGACCGTCACGCCCAGCAGGTAGAGCCCGACCAGTGCAAGCAGGATCCCGAGTCCCGGGAAGTAGACGTCCAGCCGGCCGATGCCGGACGTGGCCAAGGCATCCTCGATGAAGACGATGCTCAACAGGGTGCCGCCGACGGGCAGCACGGCGACCATGCCCGCGACCAGGGATTTCGTGACGTGTCTCATCTCGCGGCCTGCTCCGTATTGCCGGGGGTTCGGGGCCGGTATCGTAGCCCAGGCCGCCGCCGATTGAATGTTCTCGAAACGTTCTCTATGCTTGCCGGTGACGAGAACGTTTCGAGAACGGAGCCACGCCGCCATGTCCAGCGACCTCACCGACCGCCAGCGCCAGGCCTACGCCGCCATCCGCGAGCACCTCGCCCGCCACGGCGTCGCGCCGAAGCTCCACGAGCTCGGCCGCGCGCTCGGCATCCGCTCGCGCGGCGTGGTCCACCGCCACGTGCAGGCGCTGGTCGCCGCCGGGCTGGTCGAGGTCGAGTCCGGGCGCCACCGCGGCATCCGCCTGGTCGGCAGCGAGCCGGCTCCGGGGACGATGGAACTGCCGCTGCTCGGGCGCATCGTCGCCGGCCAGCCGCTCGAGGCGATCCCCGACGAGACCACCGTCGACCTCGGCGGGTTCTTCATGGGCCCGGGCCGTTTCGTGCTGCGCGTGCAGGGCGAGTCGATGGTCGAGGACGGCATTCTCGACGGCGACATGGTGGTCGTGAAGCAGGCCGACCGGGCCGCCGACGGCGACATCGTCGTCGCGCTGATCGACGGCGACGAGGCGACGCTCAAGCGCATCCGCCACAACCGCGACGGCAGCGTGACGCTGCAGCCGGCCAACCGCGCCATGGCGCCGATGATCTACCCCGCCTCGCGGGTGCGCATCCAGGGCGTGGTGATCGCCCAGCTGCGCTCCTACCGGTAGCACCATGACCCCGCGCACCTGGGACCGGGCCATCGCCCTGGTCGACATGAACGCCTTCTTCGCGGCGATCGAGCAGCAGGACGCCCCGGAGTATCGCGGCCGGCCGGTGGTGATCACCAACGGCCTGCGCGGCACCTGCGTGATCACCTGCTCCTACGAGGCGCGCAGCTACGGCATCCGCACCGGGACCCGGCTGCCGAAGGCCAGGGCGCTGTGTCCCGACGTGATCCGCCTGCCGGCGCGGCCGCACCGCTATGCCGAGGTGTCGAGCCGGATCATGGCCGCGCTGGGCGAGGCGATCTCGCCGGACATCGAGGTCTACTCGGTCGACGAGGCCTACCTCGACGTGACCCGCTGCCAGCGCCTGCTCGGCGACCCGGAAACCATCGGCCGGCGGATCAAGGAGACGGTGTTCCGCGCCTCCGGCCTGCTCTGCTCGGTCGGCGTCAGCGGCGACATGACCACCGCCAAGTTCGCCGCCAAGCAGCGGAAACCCGACGGCCTGACGGTGATCCCGCCGTGGCAGGCGGCCGAGCGGCTGCGCGACGTGCCGGTGACGGAGCTGTGCGGCATCGCGCGCGGCATCGGCGGCTTCCTCGAGCGCCACGGCGTGCGCACCTGCGGCGACATGAAGAAGCTCCCGATCAGCGTCCTGGGGCGCCGCTTCGGCAACCCGGGCCGGCGCATCTGGCACATGTGCCAGGGCACCGACCCGACCCGGCTCGCACGCGAGGTGCCGGCGCCGAAGTCGGTCGGCCACGGCAAGGTGCTGCCGCCGGCGACGCGCGACCGCGAGCTGCTGCTCACCTGGCTGCTGCACATGGCCACCAAGGTCGGTGCCCGGCTGCGCCGCCACGGGCTCGAGGCGGGGCGCTTCTTCGTCGGCCTGCGCGGCGACCTCGGCTGGATCGGCGGCAAGCCGCGCCTGCCGCTGCCGACCGCCGACGGCGGCGTGATCTTCGCGCTGTGCCGCCGCGTGCTCGACGGGGCGTGGGACGGCGAGGGCATCCACCAGGTGCAGGTGACCGCGCTCGACCCGCGCCCGGCGAGCCAGCAGGTCGAGCTGTTCGCGCCGGAACGCGACCGGCGGCGCCTGCTGCACGCCGCCATCGACCGCGTCAACGACCGCTTCGGCGCGCTGGCGCTGGCCCCGGCGCGGCTGCTCGGCCGCTCCGACATGCCCGACGTCATCGCCCCGGCGTGGAAGCCGACCGGGCACCGGCGGACGGTGTGAACATGGCGGACCGCACGAATCCGCTGCAGGAGAGGCCCCGGGCCACGGCCGATCGGTATCGGACGATCTCGCGGGTCGGACTTCAGTCCGACATCCGACAGGTATCGGGATCGACCGGCCCCGCCGAGACCGCCCGGCCACGTGCCGACGCCTCGACCCCGTCGGGCTGAAACCCGACCCACGCGCCGGGAAGTGCCCCGGACATCGGCGCGGGCTCTTGGACACGATCGGACCGGATCGCGCCGCGTTTGCGCGCCCCGGATCCGCGCCACGGCAATGACTGTCGGGCTGCGGCCCGACCCACGGGTGCCCGGCACGCGACCGCGGCACCGGGAACGACCATGTGCCTGGAAGCGATCTACGACGTCGACGGCCTCGAGGTGCGCACCGCCTTCGACAACCCGCGCGCACGCCTGCCGGTACGCCGACGCGGCGGCGGCCTGCTGCTGCTGCCGTGGGGCCGTCGTCCGCGCCAGCGCGGCGCGTTGCCGACCGGCGGCTGGGCGCGCCTCGAGTCGATCCGTGCCGGCGACTGGGACCGCTGGTTCCCGCGCCCTGTCAAGCTGCCGCTGCAGCGCTTCGCCGAGCGCGACGGCCTCGGCGAGGTGCGCTGGTTCGAGGTGACCCGCGGGCAGTGGGTCCAGGGACTGCTGGCCCGCGAGGGCGACGAGCGGCGGGTCTACGTCGTCACGCTGGCGCCGACCCGGCTCGACGCGGCCTGCGACCGCTGGCCGCGGATCCTCAGCGGCTGACGGGACCGGCAGCGGTGGCAGGACGCCCCGCGAGGGTCCGCCGGATTCCCCGTGCGGGTCAGCGATAGCGGATCGCGGTCGCGAACTGGCGGTTGGTCTCGGTGGAGCCCGACGGGTCGTGGAGGGTGGTGATCTGCGAGGTCGACCTGCCGAACACGATGGCGTCGGCACCGAGCTTGCGCGCCTCCTCCGCGAGACGGTTCTCGACCTCCCGGCGGGTCTGCTCCCTCGTGGTCCAGTTCAGCTCCGCGAGCACGACGTAGGGCCGGTCGGGAAACGCATGCAGCCTCTCGACCACCACGGCCGGCGGATAGTCGCGGTCGGCGACGTAGACGACTTCGGGACCGCCCAGGGCGCAGGCGGCGAGCAGCAGGGCGAGGCAGGCCGGGATGAGCGTTCGGAACGGGATGGGCATGGCGGCGCAGGCTCGGAACCGGGGAGCCCAAGTGTAACGTCATCGGGGGCGGCGGGCCGATCCCACGCCCTGCCTGGCGGGGAACGACGCCCTCGCCGCCCCGCTCAGCGGTAGATCGGGCTGACGCGCTTGTCGAACAGCGGGCTCTCGAGGACCTTGCGCTGCGGCAGCGGTTCCGCGCGACGGAACGGCGGGTCATGCCCCTCCTCCCGGTGGCGAGGGTGGTGGGGACTGCGGAATCCCCGATGACCGCCCAGCTCGGGGAAGCCGTGTCGGCCGAAGCCGAGGAGCGGGACGGGATCGGGCTCCTCGACAAGCACGACGACGGGCGGTGCGGGGCGCGCGGCGTTGCGCAGCGCCAGCTCCTCGAGCCGTTGCAGGCGCGCCTCGCGCTCCCGCTCCCGCTCGGCCTCGCGCGCGGCCTTCATCGCCGCGAGCTGCTCCCGCCCGGCCTCGAGGCGCTCGTGGGCGGCGCGCACCTCCGCCTCGCTCGGCCCCGGTTCGATCTCGACCGGCGCGACCTCGACGGCATCTGCGGGCGGGCTGTCCGAGAAGGTGACGTGGCCGGACTCGTCGACCGAGCGGTAGACCTCGGCCGCGCCTGTGGGCGGCGCGAGCAGGCAGGCCAGGGCCGCGAGCGCGGCCCATCGGGGATGGACGGTGCGGCCGTGCCTGCTCATCTCGTCGAACCCGGGGTCATGGTACGAGTTTAGGCAGGGAACCCCGTCGCGGGTTCCACACGTCGCGGGAGCGCGGGTTCAGCCGAGGATGAAGTGGGCGTGGGCGGCGGCGACCGGGCGCTCCGGAGACTCCTGCCACGCTTCGACACGCACGTTGGCGACGCGCCGTCCCTGCTTGATCACCGTGCCCCGCGCGAGCAGGTCGTCGGCGCAGAGCGCCGGCCGCAGGTAGTCGACCGAGAGGTTGACGATCCGCGGCAGGCGCTCGAGCTCGCTCTCCCAGAGCAGCTGCATCACCGCGGTGTGTTCGAGCACGGCCCCGACCACGCCGCCGTGGATCGCGCCGAGGACGGTGTTGCCCATGTTGCTGCGCCGCGACGCGAGGCGGCAGAGCAGCCCCTCCGCGTCGAGTTCACAGCCGATCCCGACGAAGCCGGTGTACGGGATCAGGTCGCTGGCCCCGGCCAGGTCGCCGGCCGCCTTCAGCGCGACGATGCGGTCGAAGAGCGTCACGGCTGCACGCCCCCGTCGCCGGCGGGGTTGTATCCGACCGAGCCCACCATGAACGTCGCGACGCACGTCGCGACCGCATCCTCCGGCCGGTCCTGGTAGGCGAGGCCGCGCAGGAAGGCGACGCTGCGCGTCATGCGGAAGACCTCGCCCCGGCCGAGGATCGCCTTCCCGGATCGCGCCGGTCTCAGGTAATCGATGCGCAGGTCGAGGGTGGCGATGGCCTGGGGCTCGTCGAGCCCGAGGAAGCACGCCAGGCCGCAGACGCTGTCGAGGATGCTGGTGATCACGCCGCCGTGGACCACGCCGGTCACCGGGTCGCCGACCAGCTCCGGGCGATGGGCGCAGCGCAGCGTGGCCGACCCCGGGGCGTAATCGACCACCTCCAGGCCCAGCTCGCGGTAGTGCGGAAGCGCGGTGACGATATCGACCAGGGGCTGCAGGTGGGCGTGGGGACGGGAATCGGGCATCGGGTGGTTGGCTGGCCGCGGAAGGTCGGCGATTATAGCGGCCACCGCCGCACGACCCGAAACCGACCGGAGGTCCCATGCAACCGCGCCCGATCCCGATCCTCGCCGCCGCGCTGTTCGCCATGCTCGGCAGCCTCGCCGCGCACGCATCCGACAAGGCCAAGGAACAGCGCTGGGCCGACCAGATCGTCGACCAGCTCATCGAGGGTGAGCCCGTCTGGCTCGAGGCCGGGGAGGACCGCTTCCTGGCGATCCTGACCGAGGCCGACGGCGAGCCACGCGGCAGCGTCATCCTGATGCACGGCATGGGCGTGCACCCCAACTGGCCCCAGGTGATCTACCCGCTGCGCACGGAACTGCCGCGCCTCGGCTGGACGACGCTGTCGCTGCAGATGCCGGTGCTGCCGAACGACGCGGAGGCCGTGGCGTACGTGCCCCTGTTCGACGAGGTCGCGCCGCGCATCGACGCCGC
>JAWVZO010000108.1:0-8522 GCA_033722135.1 Gammaproteobacteria bacterium
CCTCTCCAGGGAGGCCGAGCCGGACATCTACAACGCCATCCGCTTCGGCGCGGTGCTCGAGAACGTGGTCTTCGATCCGCAGACCCGCGAGGTGAACTACGGCGACAACTCGATCACCGAGAACACGCGCTGCTCCTACCCAGTCGAGTTCATCGACAACGCCAAGATCCCGGGCACCGGGGGCATCCCGAGCAACGTGGTGTTCCTGACCTGTGACGCTTTCAGCGTGCTGCCCCCGGTCAGCCGTCTCGACCCGGCGCAGGCGATGTACCATTTCATCAGCGGCTACACCGCCAAGGTGGCCGGTACCGAGATGGGCGTGACGGAGCCGCAGGCGACCTTCTCCTCGTGCTTCGGCGCGCCGTTCCTGGTCTGGCACCCGACCAAGTACGCCGAGCTGCTCGCCGAGCGCATCCGCACCACCGGCGCCAAGGTGTGGCTGGTCAACACCGGCTGGACCGGCGGCCCGTACGGCGTCGGCAAGCGCATGAGCATCGCCCACACCCGCGCGATCATCGACGCGATCCACTCCGGCGCGCTCGACGACGTCGAGACGGTCGCCGACCCGGTGTTCGGCGTCGCCGTGCCGGTCTCGTGTCCCGGCGTGCCGGACGAGGTGCTCGTGCCGAGGAACGCCTGGGACGACAAGGACGCCTACGACGCGCAGGCCAAGCACCTCGCCGGCCTGTTCCACGCCAACTTCGCGAAGTTTGCCGACCAGGCCAGCGACGAGATCAAGAACGCCGCGCCGCAGGCCTGATCCCGTTCCCGGGGGCGGATGAGGCGACGGGGTGTGCGAGGCGTGTCGCGGATATTCCCGGCCGCGGTGCTCGCCGTCGTGCTCGTGGCTTGCGACTACACGGTGCCGCTGGTCGAGTCACCGACGCACGCCATCGACGCGTCGGCCGTCGGCCTGTGGCAACGCACCACGCCGGACGGCCGGAAGGAGCGGCTCCTGGTCCTGCCGCTCGGCGAGAACGAGTACCTGGTCTCCTTCCCGGCCGGCTCCGACAAGGCGATGTTCGCCCGTGCCGCGCACTGGCGCGGTGCGTCCGTGCCGCTGGTCCAGGTCGACTGGTTCGGCACCGCCGAGGGCCGCCTGCCCGACGACCGCCGCACCTTCCAGTACGCCGACTACGCGGTACGCGGCGACGCGCTCGAGATACGCCTGCTCGACCCGGAGGTGGTGCCGAAGACTGTCGCCACCGCGGAGGCCCTGGCCGACGCGATCGCCCGCAACGCCGACCACCCGGGGCTGTTCCGCGAACCGCTGCGATTCCGCAGGGCAGAATGAGTGACCTGGGCGCCGCGATTTTTGTGACGATCTCGCGTGGCGTCGCGGCCGGATCGTCGGCGGGGCGACGGCACGCTCGGCACTGGTCGGCGTCGCGGGCGTCCTCGCCGTTGCCCGGGTCTCGCGTTGTTAGGCCGGCCCGGCGTGGACGGGTGGTTCTCTAGGCCCCGGTCCCGGTCTCCAGTCCCATCTCGCGGGCCCGCTTCTGCCACAGGCTGCGCGCCAGTTCCTGCATGTCGACCGTCGCGTCGCTCTCGTCGACGATCTCCAGCCCGAGCAGCGTCTCGATGACGTCCTCGAGGGTCAGCAGGCCCTCCACGGTGCCGTACTCGTCGACGATCAGCATCAGGTGCGCGCGGCGCCGGACGAGCTCGTTGTAGGCGTGGGTCAGCGTGCTGGTTTCGGGCACGGCGGGCAGCTCGCGGCGGAAGTCCGACAGCGGCCGTTCCGTCTCGCCGCGGGCCTGGGCGAGCAGCAGGTCGGAACGGAGCACGAAACCCTCGATCTCGCCGCGCTCGCCCCGGTGCAGCGGGATGCGCGAGAACGGCCGGTCGCCGTAGCGATCGAGGAACGTGCCGACCGTCGCGTCCTCGGGCACCGAGAAGATCACCGTGCGCGGCGTCATGGCGTCGGTGACCCGGCCCTCGCGCAGCCGCAGCAGGTTCTTGATGATCCGCCGCTCCTGCGGCCCGAGCTGCCCCTCGGCGTGGCTCAGGTCGGCCATGATCGCGATCTCCTCGCGGTTGAAGCCCTTCAGCCCGGGACCGTGGGTCAGCCCCGAGGTGAGCTTCGCCGAGAGCCAGACGAACGGGCGCAGCAGCCAGATCAGCCCGCGCAGGGTCCAGGCGGTGGCCGGGGCGAGCTGTTTCCAGTAATGGGCGCCGAGGGTCTTCGGGATGATCTCGGAGAAGACCAGGATCAGCAGGGTCAGGACCGCCGAGGTGATGCCCAGCGACGCGCTGCCGAAGACCTTCGCGGCCTGCGCGCCGGCTCCCGCCGCACCGACGGTGTGGGCGATGGTGTTGAGCGTAAGGATCGCGGCCAGGGGGCTGTTGATGTCGCGCTTGAGCTCCTCGAGCAGCGCTCCGGAGGCCTTGCCCTGCTGCTTGAGCAGCATGATGTGCGGCGTGGTGACGCTGAGGATCACCGCCTCGGCGATCGAGCAGAGGAACGAGAAGCCGAGGGCGATCAGGACGTAGATGACGAGCAGGAGCATGAGGCACCGTGTGGTTGGTGACGGGTGTTCGGGCGGTATCTTCCCCCACGCGGAGCATAGCGCGACTGCGTCATGGCGCGGGGGTCGCCCCGCACCGGGCCGATCGTGTAAGCCCTGGATTACACGAAGTGTCAGAAAACCGCGATAGTGGCACGGCTTCTTCCGGGCTACCCTTTCCCGTGAAGAAAACGAGGGTATGGCCGGTCACGGTCCGCGCCACGGTGACGCGTGCCGGGGGGCGATCGGCCGGCGTCCTGGGGTGGGCAGGTGATGACGCGTCGGGAGACCACGCTGAAGAACGGCCTCGGCACGGTCTATCGCGCCGAGCGCGGTTTCTGGATCCATGCGCTGATGCTCGCGCACGATTACGGGTGGCGGCCCGAGACACTGCGTACGAGCTACCTCGCCCCGGATTTCTTCGTCTCGGCCGAGGATGCCCGCAACATGCATCGCGCCCTCGAACGGCTGTTCATGCAGGCCCTGCTCGACCCGTCGCAGGTCTTCCCGGTGCCGGTCGACATGGCCGAGCTCCACCGCTTCAAGGAGTTCATCGCCGGCGGCGAGTTCATGGCGGCCGCCCCCGATGAGGGCTAGGAGTCCGGCACGCGCCCGGACCGTCGGCCCGGCCGCCCGGGCGGCCGTCCCTCTCCCGGCCACGCCGCTTCCACGGCCTGCCGTGCTGGACTAAGCTGGAGGCTTCCGGCGAGTCGCTCGATCCGCACCAAGCTCGTCGTGACGGGAGGGGGATCGATGACCGACCACGCGCAGGCCGAATCGCCGAGAAGCCTGTCACCGCGCGACTTTCCGATCGACGGCTCGGCCCGGGAGCGGCTCTGTTTCCTACTGCGCTACGCGATCCTCGCCCCGTCCACGCACAACACGCAGCCCTGGCGCTTCGCCATTGGCTCGAACCGCATCCTGGTCCTGCGCGACCGCAGCCGCTGGCTGCAGGTGGCCGACCCGAGCCAGCGTGAACTGCATATCAGCGTCGGCTGTGCGCTCGAGGCGCTGCTGATCGCCGCGCGCGCCTTCGGCTACAGGGCGACGGTCACCCACTTCCCGGGGCACCACGGCGCCGACTGCGTCGCCTCGGTCGAGTTGCCACGACTCGAGAAACCACAGGGACCGCGCGGCGGCCTGCTCGAGGCGATGACCCGCCGGCAGACGGCGCGCAGGCCGTTCCGTCCGCGCGCCGTGCCGGTCGCCGACCTGGGCCGGCTCGAGGCGGTGTGCGGCGACCCACGGGTGATGCTGCACCTGACCGACGATCGCATCGTCAAGCGGCGTCTCGAGGCGCTGGTCGCCGACGCCGACGCGCGCCTGTTCGCCGAGCCGGCCTACCGGGACGAACTCGGGCGCTGGCTCGGCGAGGGGACTTTCGGCACCTCGTGGCTCCTCTCCAAGCTCGGCCAGATCGCGGTCACCTACCTGCACCTTGGCGGGTCCACCACGGCGAGGCACGATACCGAGCTGCTACACAGCGCACCCGAGGTCGGCATGCTCGCCACTCGCGACGACGACCGCGTCAACCAGGTCCGGGTCGGCCAGCAGTTCATGCGGATCTGCCTGCAGGCCGAACTATGTGGCCTGGGCGTCCAGCCGATGAGCCAGCTCTGCCAGGTCGAACACGTGCGTGCCCAGCTCGGCCGCTACTTCGCAGCCCCCGACGCGCGCGTGCAGATGGTCTTCCGGGTCGGCTACCCAGAGGTGGAGAGCGCGCCGATGCCCCGGCGCCCGCTGGAGGAGGTGCTCGGCTGAGCCCGGGCGTCACCGGTTCGACGGCACCGATGGCCCGCTATCACGAGGTCCGCCTCCCCGGTTTGCCCGATTGCTGGGAGACCTGCGGTAACTGCGGCGACGGCGAACTGACGGTGGTCGAGATCCACGTGGCGCCGGGCGACGCGCTCGCCATCGACACCCCGGTGCTGGTCGTCGAGACCGACAAGACCACGCTCGACATCGCCGCCGACCGTGCCGGCACCGTGGTCGAGGTGGCGGTCGGCGTGGGCGACCGGGTCGCGGAAGGGCAGCTGCTGCTACGCATCGCCACCGCGGACCCGGGCGCATGAGCGTCGAGACGATCCCGCTCGCGCGCCTCGCCCTCGCCTTCGTCCCGGTCGCGGTGGTGGTGGCGATCCTCTGGCGCTGGCGGCTCGGTGCCGGCAACGCGCTCTACGCCATCGGCCGCATGCTCGCCCAGCTGGTCCTGATCGGCTACCTGCTGACCTTCATCTTCGCGGCCGAGAGCCCGCCGATCGTGCTCGCGGTGCTGGCGGTGATGCTCGGCGCGTCCGGCTGGATCGCGCTGCAGCCGCTCGCCGAGCGCAGCGCCGTCCTCTACCTGCGCGCGCTCGGTTCCATCGCGGCCGGCGGCGTGGTCACGCTGCTGCTGGTGACCCAGGGCGTCCTGGACGCAGAGCCGTGGTTCGCCCCGCGCGTGGTCATCCCGCTGGCCGGGATGATCTTCGCCAACTCGATGACCGCGGTCAGCCTCGCCGGGGAGCGCCTGTTCGCCGAGATCGCCAACGGCAAGCGGGTCGAGACGGCACGGCGCATCGCCTTCCAGGCCGCGCTGATCCCGCAGGTCAACGCCCTGCTCGCGGTCGGTCTGGTGTCGCTGCCGGGCATGATGACCGGGCAGATCCTGTCGGGGGTCTCGCCGCTGGTCGCGGTGCGCTACCAGATCATGGTCATGGCGATGATCTTCGGCTCGGCAGGCATCGCCGCGGCCTGCTTCCTCGCCTGGCAGGCGCGCATCGAACGCTCGGAGGCCGCGTGACGGACGGTGGCGACGGACGGGGCGACGCGTCCCCGGACGGGGGGCGCGAGCCGCCCGGCCAGGCCGTGCTGGCCGGGATCACACTGCTGCTCTGCTACCAGCTCGTCGGGGAGACGATCGTCCGCGCCCTCGGCCTGCCGTTGCCTGGGCCGGTGCTCGGCATGCTGTTGCTGCTCCTGACGCTGGTCTGGACGCGCGGCGTCGCGGGACGCGTCGAAGGGGTCGCGGAGACCCTGCTCGGCCACCTCTCCCTGCTCTTCGTGCCCGCCGGGGTCGGGGTCATGGTCCACGGGCAACGGCTCGGCGGGGAGTGGCTGCCGATCGTCGCGGCGCTGGTCGCGAGCACCCTGCTGACGCTGCTCGCCGTGGCCTTCACGATGCGCCTGATGGTGCGCTGGCTGCATCTCGGGGAGGATGACGATGCCGCTCGATGAACTCGGTCGCGTATGGGTCTACCTCGCCGCTTCGCCGCTGCTCTGGCTCAGCGTGACGCTGGTGGCCTACCTGGCCGCGTTCGGCCTCTACCGCGCGGCGGGCGACAACCCGCTGCTCAACCCGGTGGCCCTGGCCGTGCTCCTGCTGATCGGCGTCCTGCTCGCCACCGGCACGCCCTACGCAATCTACTTCGAGGGCGCGCAGTTCGTGCACTTCCTGCTCGGCCCGGCGACCGTCGCCCTCGCGGTGCCGCTCTACCGCCAGCTCGGCCGGCTGCGCCGGCTCTGGCTGCCGGTCGGCATCGCGGTGATCGTCGGCGTCGCGGTGGCGACGCTGAGCGCCGTGGGGATCGCGGCCCTGCTCGGCGGTGGCGTCGAGACCCGGCTGTCGCTGGCGCCCAAGTCGGTCACCGCGCCGGTGGCGATGGGCATCGCCGAGAAGATCGGCGGTCTGCCGTCGCTGACCGCGGTGCTGGTCGTCGCGACCGGCATCCTCGGCGCCGTGTTCGGCACCCGCCTGCTCGCCTGGTGCGGGGTGCACGACGACGCGGTGCGCGGGATCGCCATGGGCGTCACCTCGCACGGCATCGGCACCGCGCGGGCGTTCCAGGTGAGCCCGGCCATGGGCGCCTTCTCCGGGCTCGGCATGGCGCTGTCGGCGTTCGCGACCGCGCTGCTCGTCCCGTGGCTCGTCAGGCTGCTCGGCCTGGGCGGCTGACGGTGTTCGCCAGGTCGCCGGATTCTGCCGCTAATGCCTTGACCGGTGGGAAAAAGGGTGCCAGAGTTGCGACAGTCCTGCCGTCCGTTCTTTGGAGTTTCCCACGCATCCCTTCATCCGCAACATCGCCCGCGCGATTCGCGTCGCGTGGCCGCTGTAGAGGCGCGAACCCGCGTCCATCAGTTCTCGATTCCCGTGCCGTTGATTGAGTTCTGATCGTTCTGCTGAACCACGGCACAGTTGAGGAATGACCGAATGACCAATATCTACTGCGGCAACCTGTCGTACCAGCTCACCGAGGACCAGTTGCGCGAGGCCTTCTCGGCCTTCGGCGAAGTCGCCTCCGCCAAGATCATCATCGATCGCGCCACCGGTCAGTCGAAGGGTTTCGGGTTCGTCGAAATGCCGTCCAAGGAGGAGGCCGAGGAGGCGATCCGTCAGCTCGACGGAACCCCGCTGAGCGGCCGTAACGTGCGCGTCAACGAGGCCCGGCCCCGCACGGACAGCCGTCCGCCGCGTCGCCAGCCGCGCTGGTAAGTCGAACGCGTGAAGCCGCGCGGGGTCGCGAGGCCCCGCGCGGTTTTTTTTGTCTCCCCGTGCCGTAGCGGGGGAAGGCGTGACGGGGCCGATGCCGCCCACGCCGCGGCCGCGAAGGGCGCGGCGGGAAGGCTTCCCGGCGCGCTGGCCTCGTCCCGCCGTTACGTGCACACTTCGCAGCCAGCCGCCCACGATCCGAAAGGAGCGACCGCAATGGCCCAGGGAAAGCTGACCCGCTCCAGTAGCGACCGGGTGATCGCCGGCGTGTGCGGCGGCATTGCCGAGTACCTCGGCTGGCCGGCGAACCGGGTGCGCCTCCTCTACGTGGTGGTGTCGATCCTCAGCGCCGGCTTCCCGGGAGTCCTGGTCTACCTGATCCTCTGGTTCCTGATGCCTCCCCGCTGAGGAGCCGGCCATGGCGGCAACCATGACCGATGACCACCTGCTGATCGTCTCCCCCGACGCGGCGACCTACGCCGAGCTCGCCTCTCGCGCCGATCTCGGCTTCCGCGAGGTGCGCAGCGCGGCCGACGTGCAGGGTGCGCGGCACCACGCGGCACCCTGCAACATCGTGCTCGGCGTGCCGGCGCTGGTCGCCGAGTGCCTCGACGTCCTGCCGCGCCTCGACTGGGTGCAGTCGACCTACGCCGGCGTCGACGCGCTCTGCGACACGGGCCTGCGACGCGACTACACCCTGACCGGGGTCAAGGGCATCTTCGGCGAGCTGATGCGTGAGTACGTGATCGGCTGGATCCTGGCCCTGGAGCGCGACCTCTTCGCGGTCCGCGAGGACCAGCACGAACGCCGCTGGGCACCGCGTCCGTTCCGTCCGCTCACCGGGCTGACGCTCGGCGTCTGCGGCCTCGGCTCGATCGGCGAGGCGGTGGCGCGCGCCGGGTCGGCCCTGGGGATGCGTGTGGTCGGCTACCGCCGGAGCGAGGCCCCGTGCGCCGCCGTGGACCGCTGCTACACCGGCGACGCCTTCACCGAATTCCTGGCCGAGGCCGACCACGTGGTCATCACGCTGCCCGAGACCACGGCGACCACGGGCCTGTTCGACGCCGGGGCTCTGGCCGCGATGAAGGACGACGCGGTGCTGATCAACGTCGGGCGGGGGCGCGTCGTCGACGAGGCGGCGCTGGTCGACGCGCTGCGCGAACGCGGGCTGCGCGCCGCGGTGCTCGACGTCTTCGCCTGCGAGCCGCTTCCGGAGACGAGTCCGCTCTGGACGCTGCCGAATGCCTATCTAACGCCGCACAACGCGGCGCCGAGTTTCCCCGAGGAGGTCTTCGCCAGGTTCGTGGCCAACTACCGCCGTTACCGCTCCGGCGAGCCTCTCGTCGACGTGGTCGATTTCGCGCGCGGCTACTGACGGAATTCGGCGGGCCCGCTGCGGTCGAAGGGCAGGACCGCTTCCACGAGAACCGGAGGTGACCCGATGTTCCCGCGCCTGATCACACTGCTCGCGCTCCTCCTGGCAGCCGTGCCGCTGTCCGCTGCCAGCCCCTGGGAGATGCCCCAGCGGGAGCACCAGGGCGCCCGCG
>JAWVZO010000109.1:0-8488 GCA_033722135.1 Gammaproteobacteria bacterium
GGCCCGGCCCCTGGCGGTGATGCGCGGGCCACCGCGGCCCGCCTCCGCGTCGTCCGGCACCTGCACGTCGATCCCTACCGGCATCCCCCGCCACTCGGCCTGCAGTCCGTTCCCCGCGAGGCTGTCGTTGTCGAACGTCAGAGTGCCGCGCCCCCGCTCGACCACGATGCCGTAGGTCGGCAGGTCGAGCGTGACGCCGTCGAGCCGCAGCGTGCCGTCGACGTCGGTCGTGCCGCCCTTCAGCGCGACCGCGAGCGCCAGGTCGAGGTCGATCCGCCCCCGGCCCCGAGCGACCTCAAGGTAATCGCCGAAGCGCGACTGCAGCGGGCTCTCGCGCAGGTAGCGCAGGCCGTCGTCGGCGTCGCCGGTGACGCGGCCGTCGATCCGGAGGCGCGGCGTTGGCTTGGCCGTCAGGTCCGGGGTGTCCGCGACGGTCGGCCCGAGGGTGGCGCCGAGGATCCGGCCGTCACGCGCCTCGATGCGCATGCCCCGGCCCGCGAACTCCACCCAGGCGTCGAGCCCCTCGATGGGCGGCCAGCCCTCGAGGTAGTCGAGGGTCACGTCCTCGACCAGGAACCGGACCTGGAAACGCCCCTCGTGGCCGTCGAACGGGAAACGGTCGAGCGGTCCGCGCAGCACCATGCCCCCCTCGACGACCCGCCCCGAGACGATCCCGCGATCGACCCAGTCGACGACCGGCCCGGGCATGATGCCGGCCGGGAGGTAGCGCCACGCCTCGCCGGCATCGCCGTCGCGGTAGCCGACCTCGAGGTCCAGGAACGGCGCACCGCCGTCGGCCGGCAGCGTGGCCTCGAGGCGCGAGTGCGTCTGCACGTGGCGGTTGGCGACCTCGAGATCGTCGCTGCGCAGCGACCAGCCCCGCGCATCGCGCGACACCCTGACGGTGCCGTCGACCCGTTCCAGGGCGAGCGGTTCGCGGAACAGCCACGGCAGCTGGAGCGACCCGTCGCGCCCGAACAGCGTGCCGTGGCCGCCGTCGGGCCCGACGTCGAACGCGACGCGCAGCCCCTCGACGCCCGGCCACTTGCGCCACGGCGCCACCGCCAGGTCCCACGCCTCGCCGACCACGCGCCACCGCGCCGGGACGTCGCCGTCGCCAGCCGTCCAACGCCCGCGCAGGTCGTAGAGCTGGCCGCGCGGGGCGAAGCCGTCGAGCCGCGCGACCTGCGCCTCGTCGAGCCACTTCCCGGCCCCGGCGACGCGGTGGAGGATCGCCAGGTCGACCGACGCCAGCGCCGCCTCGACCTGGGCCGGGCGCCCCGGCGACGCAGCGTAGCGCACCCGTGCCGGGCCGGTCCGGTAGCGTCGTCCGCCGACCGGTTCCACCTCGACGCCGTCGATCGCCAGGTCCCAGCCGGGGCCGTCCGGCCGCCAGTCGAAGCGGGTCGCCACTCGCGCGATGCCGAGCAGCGCCCGGCCGGGCGGGTCGCTCAGCGCCCCCTCGCCCAGCACGCGGGCGAGGTGGCCGTCGCGGGCGTCGGCCCAAAGCTCGAAATCGGCCTGCTCGGGCAGGCCGAGCGTGTCGTCGATCGAGAGCAGCTCTCCGGTGCTCCCCGGGGCGAGACGGTCGAGCAGCGCCGCGACGGTCTCCCACCGGACCCGGTTGCCGCGCAGGTAGACCTGGCCGTTCCAGCTCTCCCTGACCCTCGCCTCGCCGTCGATTCCTGCCGCGAGGTCGACCGACGCGCTGCCGGACAGGGCTTCGAGGCGGATGGCGAGTTCGTGGTGGTCGCCGTCGCTGCGGGTGCGCAGCGAGAAGAGGTCGAACGGCGGGGCCGCGGCGGGGTCGCCCGGCCAGTGCAGCCGTCCCGAGGTGACGTCGACCTGCCGCTGGGAGAAGAGCCACGGCAGGAACCAGCCGAAGTCGGCGCGCGCCGCCGGGCGCAACGCGGGGTCGGGGGAGGCGTTCGCGGCCGCGTCGACAAGCACGTCGCCGAACAGGGTCAGCTCCAGGCCGTCGAGGTGCAGCTCCCTGACGGCCAGGGTCCCTTTGAACAGCGAGGCCAGCGGGTCGAGGCCGACGTAGGCGCGGTCGAACCGGGTGCGGACCGAACCGTCCGGGGCGAGCATCTCGACGTCGCCCAGCACCACGGTCAGGTCGAGGCCCGGCCAGTGCCCCTCCACGGTGCCGATGCGCACCGTCTCGCCGAAGGCCTCCGAGGCCCAGGCCTCGAGCTGCGGCTTGAACGCGTCGGCGTGGGGCATCGCCAGGCGCAGGATGATCAGCAGCAGCGCCAGCGCGGAGGCCACCGCGGCGAACAGTTCGGCGACGAACCAGAACGCGTGACGGAGACGGGGGTCGAGGGACTGGGTCACTGTCAGGACGGCGGGCGGCGACCGCCCCCGGGCTACATCAGGACCACGTCGAACTGCTCCTGGGTGTAGAGCTGCTCGACCTGGAACTTGATCGGTTTGCCGATGAACGCCTCCAGCTCGGCGAGGCTGGTCGACTCCTCGTCGAGCAGCAGGTCGACGACTTCCTGTGCGGCGAGGACCAGGAACTTGCGCGGCGTGAACTGGCGCTCGGCGCGCAGGATCTCGCGGAACACCTCGTAGCAGACCGTCTCGGGCGTCTTGAGCTGCGCCTTGCCGTTGCAGGTCGGGCACGGTTCGCAGAGCACCTGGCCGAGGCTCTCGCGGGTCCGCTTGCGGGTCATCTCGACCAGGCCGAGCGACGAGACCGCGCCGATGTGGCACTTCGCACCGCTCCGTTCCAGGCTGGTCTCGAGCGCGTGCAGCACCTGGCGTTTGTGCTCCTCGTCGGTCATGTCGATGAAGTCGAGGATGATGATCCCGCCGAGATTGCGCAGACGGAGCTGGCGGGCGATCGACTGGGTCGCCTCGAGGTTGGTCTTGAAGATGGTCTCCTCGAGGTTGGTGTGGCCGACGTAGCCGCCGGTATTGACGTCGATGGTGGTCATCGCCTCGGTCTGGTCGATGATCAGGTAGCCCCCCGACTTCAGCGGCACCTTGCGCTCCAGCGCCCGCTGGATCTCGTCCTCGACCGAGTAGAGGTCGAAGATCGGCCGCTCGCCCGGGTAGTACTCGATCCGCTCGACCACCTCGGGGATGAACGCCGTGGCGAACTCGATCGCCCGCTGGTAGGTCTCGCGCGAATCGATGCGGATGTGCTCGATGTTCGTGCCGACCAGGTCGCGCAGGGAGCGCAGCGCCAGCGGCAGGTCCTCGTGGATCAGGCTGCCCGCCGGGGCGTCGCGCCCGCGATCGACCACCGAGGCCCACAGCTTCTGCAGGAAGCGCATGTCGGCACGCAGGGCGTCGGCGCCCGCGCCCTCCGCCGCGGTGCGCACGATGTACCCGCCGCCGCCCTCGCGGTCGCCCCACTGCAGGACCAGCTCGCGCAGCCGCTCGCGCTCGGCCTCGTCCTCGATGCGCTGCGAGACGCCGACGTTGCTCGCCTCGGGCATGAACACCAGGTAGCGCGACGGGATGCTGATGTGGCTGGTCAGCCGCGCCCCCTTGCTGCCGATCGGGTCCTTGGTGACCTGGACCATCAGCTCCTGCCCCTCGTGCAGGAGGCGGGCGATCGACTCGCGGCGCCCGCCGTTGCCGGGTGGCTCCACGGCATCGGCCTGCGCCTCCTCGGTCGCCGGCACGGCCACGTCGGAGACGTGCAGGAACGCGGTCCGGGCCAGCCCGGCCTCGACGAATGCGGCCTCCATGCCGGGCAGCACGCGGCAGACGCGCCCCTTGTAGATGTTGCCGACGATGCCGCGGCGGCGTGCGCGCTCGACGAACACCTCCTGCAGCACGCCGTTCTCGACCATGGCGACGCGGGTCTCCTGGGGCGTGACGTTGATCAGTATCTCGCCGTTCATCGTCGCTCTCTGGTCACCGCCCCGGGGTCGTGGACTGCGGCCATTATCGGGTGGGCGACCACGCGTCACCACCCCACGCCGTGGCCGGCCTCGCGCAACAGCTCCGCGGTCTCGTACAGCGGCAGGCCGACGACCCCGGAGTAGCTGCCCTCGAGGCGGGTGACGAACAGCGCGCCCCGGCCCTGGATGGCGTAGGCCCCGGCCTTGTCGGCCGGCTCGCCGGTCGCCCAGTAGGCGGCGATCTCGTCGGCGGCGAGCGTCCGGAAGGTGACCCGGCTGACGCTGAGACGGCACGCGACCCTGCGCGGCGTCGCCAGCGCGACCGCGGTGAGCACCTCGTGGGTGTGCCCGGAGAGCCGCGCGAGCATGGCCGTCGCGTCGGCCTTGTCGGCCGGCTTGCCGAGGATCTCGTCGCCGAGCACCACGCTGGTGTCGGCGCCGAGTACCGCGCCGGCGCCGGTCACGGACAGACCGGCCTCGGCCTTGGCCCGCGCCAGCCGTTCCACGTAAACCGCGGGCACCTCGCCGGGCCGCGGCGCCTCGTCGACCTCGACGTGCAGGACGCGGTGGGCGATGCCGGCCTGGTCGAGCAGTTCGCGGCGCCGCGGCGAGCGGGAGGCGAGCGTCAGCGGCGGGGGCGCGGCGCGGCTCACAGGCGGCATCTCACTCGCGATGGTACGGATGGTTGTTCAGCAGGCTCCAGGCGCGGTAGATCTGCTCGGCGACGATCACCCGCACCAGCATGTGCGGGAAAGTGAGCGGGGAGAGCGACCAGCGCTCCTCGGCCCGCTCCAGGCAGCGGGGGTCGAGGCCGTCCGGGCCGCCGACCAGCAGCGCCACGTCCCGCCCGTCGGCACGCCACGCCTCGAGGCGCCGCGCCAGCCCGGGCGTGTCCCAGGACCGCCCGCCCACCTCGAGCGCCACCACCCGCGTGCCGTCCGCGACCGCCCCGGCGATGCGCTCGCCCTCCTCGCGCCGCGCCCGGATCGGGTCGCCCTTGCGCCCGCCGCGCCGTCCGGCGGGCAGCTCGACGAGCTCCAGCGCGCACTCCCGGGGAAGCCGGCCGGCGAACGTCTCCCAGCCGGCCGCCACCCAGGGCGGCATCTTCTGCCCGATCGCGATCAGCCGGATGCGCACCGCGGCCGACGGCCCCGTTCACGCCTCGCCCGCGCGGGCCGATTCGACGCTGCTCCAGAGCTTCTCGAGGTTGTAGAAGTCGCGCACGCGGGGCTGCATGACGTGGACGACGACGCTGCCGAGGTCGACCAGCACCCACTCCCCCTGGCGCTCGCCCTCGACGCCGAGCGGGCGGACGCCGGCGGCCTTGGCCTTGAGCACGACGTTGTCGGCGAGCGACTTGACGTGGCGGTCGGAGGTGCCGCTGGCGATCACCATCCAGTCGGTGACGGTGGTCATCTCGTGGACGTCGAGGGTCTTGAGCTCGACTGCCTTGAGGTCTTCGAGGGCCGCGACGGCCAGCTCCTTGAGGTCTTCGGTCTGCATCGGTATTCCTGTCAGGTCGTGGCCGGCTCGGCCTCGGTCGCACGGTAGAGGCCGAGTCGCCGGATCGCCTCGTCCACCCGGTCGGGGACGAGGTAGCGGATGCTGCGGCCCGCCGCGACCCGCTCGCGGATGTCGGTGGAGCTGATCTCGAGCTGGGTCACGCGCCAGGTGAAGACGCGGCCGGCCGGCCGGGCGTGCAGCGCGTCGACGTCGTCGGTCCGGCGCGCGGCGACGAACTCGGCCAGGTCCGGGGCGAGCTCGTCGACGTACCCGGGGCGCTGCAGCACCACGAGGTGCGCCAGGTCGACGAACTCGCGCCAGCGGTGCCATCCCGGCAGGCCGCGGAACGCGTCGCCGCCGACCAGCCAGGCCAGCGCGCGGTCGGGCCCGTGCTCCTCGCGGAGCGAGGCGAGGGTGTCGAAGGTGTACGACGGGCCGGGGCGGTCCAGCTCCCGCGCGTCGACGCGCAGCCCGGGCTCGCCCGCGGCCGCGGCCGCGAGCAGGTCGCGGCGCTGCTCGGCGGTCGCGCCCGGGGCGTCGCGCAGCGGGTTGCGGCGCGCCGGCAGCAGGCGCACCTCGGCGAGGCCGAGCCCCTCGAGGGCGTCGAGCGCGACCCGCAGGTGGCCGTTGTGGACCGGGTCGAAGGTGCCCCCGAACAGGCCGATCGCCCTGCCGCTCCCGGTCACGCCGTCTCCCGGGTCAACGGCTCACCCGCGCACGTGGCCGTCGCCGAGCACGACGAACTTCTGCGAGGTCAGCCCCTCGAGCCCGACCGGCCCGCGCACGTGGAGCTTGTCGGTGCTGATGCCGATCTCGGCGCCGAGGCCGTACTCGAAGCCGTCGGCGAAGCGCGTCGAGGCGTTGACCATCACCGAACTCGAGTCCACCTCGCGCAGGAAACGCCGCGCCCGGCCGAGATCCTCGGTGACGATCGACTCGGTGTGCCCGGAACCGTGCGCGGCGATGTGCGCCATCGCCGCCTCGAGTCCGGCGACCACGCGGATCGACAGGATCGGCGCCAGGTACTCGGTGTCCCAGTCCTCGTCGGTCGCGACCCTGCATTCCGGGAGCAGCGCGCAGGTCGCCTCGTCGCCGCGCAGCTCCACCCCCTCGGCGCGGTACTTCGCGGCCAGGCCGGGCAGCACGTCGGCGGCGACCGCCTCGGCGACCAGCAGCGTCTCCATGGTGTTGCAGGTGCCGTAGCGCTGGCACTTGGCGTTGAACGCGATCGCCGCCGCCTTGTCGAGGTCGGCGCGGTCGTCGATGTAGACGTGGCAGACGCCGTGCAGGTGCTTGATGACCGGCACGCGCGCCTCGCCGCTGATGCGCTCGATCAGGCCCTTGCCGCCGCGCGGGACGATGACGTCGACGAACTCCGGCATGGTGATCAGCGCGCCGACCGCGGCGCGGTCGGTGGTCTCGAGCACCTGCACCGCGTCGGCCGGCAGGCCGGCCTCGGCCAGGCCGGCGTGGATGCAGTCGGCGATCGCGGTGTTGGAGTGGAACGCCTCGGAGCCGCCGCGCAGGATGCAGGCGTTTCCCGACTTCAGGCAGAGCGCCGCCGCGTCGGCGGTGACGTTGGGGCGCGACTCGTAGATGATGCCGATGACGCCGAGCGGTACGCGCATCCTGCCGACCTGGATGCCCGACGGGCGGTAGTTCAGCGCCTCGATCTCGCCGACCGGGTCGGGCAGCGCCGCGACCTGGCGCAGCCCCTCGGCCATGCCGGCGATGCGCTCCGGGGTCAGTTCGAGGCGGTCGAGGAGCGCGGCGTCGAGCCCGGCCTCGCGACCCGCCGCGAGATCGCGTTCGTTGGCCTCGCGCAGCGCCTCGGACCGCGCCTCGATCGTGTCGGCCGTCGCCAGCAGGGCCGCGTTCTTCGCCCCGGTCTCGGCGCGGCTCGTCTCGCGCGCCGCGGCCCGGGCGCGCCGCCCGACCTTCTGCATGTACTCTGCGACCTTCTGGTCCATGGTCCTCTTTCCCCGTTCGTATCCCGCGCGACGCTCAGCGCGGCACCAGTTCCGGCCCGCCTGCGAGCCGCGTCACCAGCTCGCGGAGCGCGCGCCACGCGTCGCCGCGCTCGCGCCCCTTGATCACCCGGTCGGCCCGCGCGCAGCCCGCCAGGCCGTCGCTCCAGTGACCGTAACCGGAACGCCGCAGCGCGTCGCCGACCAGGCGCTTGCGCCACGGCCAGACCCGGTGGGCGTCGAGCACCCGCGCGACCGGCGCGCCGCCCGCGGCGTCGCGCGCCATGCTGCACAGCGCCCGCACCTCGCGCGCCAGGGCCCACAGCACCAGCGTCGGGTGGGTGCCCTCGCCGCGCAGACCATCCAGGACCCGGAGCGCCCGTGCGAGCTGGGCGGCCAGGGTCGCGTCGACGAGATCGTACACGCTGAAGCGCGCGCTGTCCGTGACCGACCGCAACACCGTGTCGATGTCCACCGCGCCGGTGCCGTTGAGCAGCAGCAGCTTGTCGATCTCCTGGGCGGCCGCGACGAGGTTGCCCTCGACCCGGTCGGCGAGCAGGTCGACCGCCTCGCGCGACGGCTGCATGCCGCGGGCGCGCATCCGGCGGTCGATCCAGCCGGGCAGCGCCTCGACCCTCGGCACCCGGCACTCGACCACCGCGCCGACCTGGTCGATCGCCTTGACCCAGCGCGCTTTCTTGAGCTTGCCGTCGAAGACCCCGCAGGTCGCGACCAGGAGCACGTCCTCCGGCGGCGAGCCGGCGTAGGCCACGAGCGCGTCGGCGCCCTCCTTGCCGATGCTGCCGTTGCCTAGGCGCAGCTCGAACAGGCGGCGCTCGGCGAACAGCGACAGGCTCGCGCTGGCGCTCCCGAGTTCCCGCCAGTCGAAGCCGCTCGCCCCGGTGTCGAGGACCACGCGCTCCGCGAACCCGGCCTCGCGGGCCCGCCGCCGCAGCAGGTCGAGCGCCTCGGTCTGCTGCAGCGGCTCGTCGCCGGCCAGCAGGTAGACCGGGGCCAGGCGCCGGCTGTTCTCGAGCTACTCGTAGCCGATGCCCACGCCGGTTCAGCCGCTCGCCGCGAGCCGCCGCACCAGGGCGTCGATGCTCTCCTCGCGCAGCTCCCGCCGGGCGCGGCGCGCCTCGGCGAGGGTCGCGGCGA